>CADAUB010000001.1 GCA_902790965.1 uncultured Eubacteriales bacterium
TAGTTATGAACCCGAAATACACCAGACATGCAGAAACCGCCAAAACCCTGTAATTGCAAGGCTTTTGGCGGTTTAAAAACGAAGCCGTATTTTTCGATTTAAGCGATTTTTTTATATGCGGTCGATACTTTATACCTTGAGATTTCCCCTCTTATTTCCCTAATTATTATTTTTATTATTTATGCTCTAATAATTATATAGAGATGCGCTGCTATGCAGCTGTATCTTACTTTTTTCCAAATTGAAGATCCGAAGCCTTGCCGCCGGGATGCATTCACGGCCTGGACTTCGGATCAGTCAATAAAACACACTTCCAGACATATATCACAGGGATATATGGTACCGGCTATTAATATACTGGGATGAATATCTCATCACCCGGCTGGATGTCATCTGCATCGATATCGTTGATTTCATATATATCGTATACGGCATCTCTGATATTGATGTTGGCATCCGGATTATATCTCTCTACGAGATTCCAAAGATTATCATTCTCCTGTATGACGACCTGTCTGTATGTTCTTATATCGGTCGCCTCAGCGTCAGCAGCGCCTACGATGCTGATACCCGCGAATGTGATAACCATGATGCACACGAGTACAAATATGAAGAACCTGAATGGGTTCGCTATTCTATAATGATGTCTGTTTGATCTCTTCATTTCTGTCACCGTCCCTATATCAATTAAAACACTTGTTCTTTGTTCGATGATGCTATTATAAACATTTGTTCGCGAAGTGTCAATACTTTTTCGAACAAAAGTTCATTTTATTTTTTACAATTAAAAAAGCCTGAAATTTCAACGCTTTCAGGCTTAATGTTTATCTAGCTTTTCCGCCGATTTGCTTATTTTTTCTATTGCAGAAGTAGCTTCCTCCCCTCTTTTGGCAGGATGTAAAAGGTAAATTCTTAGAATTATTGGTGGTGTGGGAACTTTGCTACGCGCTCTTCAATCTCGGCTTCAAGCTCTTCCTCGAGCTTAGCTTCCTTCTCTGACAGATCATCAAGCAACTTGAGTATGGCTTTTCTCTTGATGAAGCATATCACAACGATCAAAAGCGACACAACGCAAAGAATCGCGATAGCTGTATAATTCTTCCTCTTAAAGAAGAATCCGACCAGTATGCTACCCATCATGGCAGGTATACGGCCTACAGTTGACGCGGTAAGGAATGGAACAAAGCGCATCTCGGAGATCCCGGCTGCGTAGGCTGTGAGATCCTTTGGAATGCCGGGAATAAGATAGATAAGAAATACGATGAGTATCCCCCTTGCAGAATTGAGCTTCTCTCGGTAATAATTCATTTTCTCTTCGCCGAACAGCACGTGCATAGCGCTGCGCCCGAGCACTCTCGATATGATAAACGCTATCGTGGCACCGATAATGGCGCCGAGAAGCGATGCCAGAAGAGCTCCTCCGATGCCGAACATATAGCTTCCCGCAATCTGTATCGGCTGGCCCGGAAGTATGCATACGACCACCTGTATGGCCTGCAACAGTACGACTGTGGCGAAGGATTCCGATCTGTGTGATTCGAGGTATGAGATTATATCCTGAGCGAAATGCTCGCTGAATATCTCTCCTCCGTATCTTGCGTACAGAAAAAGAGGCACTCCCACGATTATCAGTACGAGGAGTGCCAGCTTGAGTATCGCTATAATTCTCTTTTGCTTAGCCTGACGGTTATCAGCCAATTCCTATCATACCCTTCTTATAAAGCGTATCCACGCTCTTTATAATACCATACCTTGCATGCTCATATGTGAGTCCGCCCTGAAAATAAGCAATATAAGGCTCTCTAAGGGGCGCATCTGCTGAAAGTTCGATGGATGAACCCTGTACGAAGGCACCGGCAGCCATGATAACCTGATCGGAGTAGCCCGGCATATCCCAAGGAAAAGGCGTAACATACGAATCGATTGGCGACGAAGACTGGATCGACTGGCAGAACAAAATAGTCTTCTCAGGATCTCTGAACTTGATAGCCTGGATGATATCGCTTCTGTGCGTGCCTGGAGCCGGCATGACATCGAAGCCAAGCTTTGAGTATGTGCTGCCGCAAAGCACAGCGCCTTTAAGAGCCGCATTAACGACTTTTGGGGCCATGAAGAGGCCCTGCAGTATTGTGCGGTTCTGACCAAACGTAAGGCCGCACTCATTGCCGATTCCAGGGCAAGTGAGCCTGTAGGATATCTGTTCTATGAGATCAGCCCTTCCAACTATATAACCGCCGCAAAGCGCAAGCCCGCCACCGGGATTCTTGATGAGAGAACCTGCCATGACATCGACACCAAACTCAGTAGGATCAACGGTGTCGACGAATTCTCCGTAGCAATTATCGAGCATCACGATGATGCCAGGGTCTATGGAATGTACAAGATCAGTTACGGCTTTTAGGCTCTTAAGCGAGATGGCAGGCCTGAAATCATAGCCGGTAGAACGCTGCATCGCAACGACTTTGGTGTCTTTAGTGACGGCAGTTTTGATGGCCTCGAGGTCGACATCCATGTCGTCTCCAAGAGCAACTTCCTTATATGCTATACCATAATCTTTTATCGTTCCCTTAAACGAGCCTTCTCTCAGAAGACCGTGATCTGTACACTCGTTAGCGGCGTTCGAGGCATCTCTTCCTATCACAGTCTGGAGCGTGTCATATGGAGTGCCGGTCACCTCGATAAGCTCGTCTCCCGGCCTTAAAAGCCCTAGGAGCGTAGTCGCTATCGCGTGCGTGCCATTCACTATATTAGGCCTTACGAGTGCCGCTTCTGTCCCGAATACGGACGAGTACACCCTTTCCACTGCCTCGCGGCCAGGGTCATCATAGCCGTAGCCTGTTGTCCAGTCGAAATGCGTGGCGTTTATGCGGTTGTCCTGGAAGGCCTTTAATACCTTCATCTGGCATATAGCCGTGATATCGTCGATCTCATCGAATTGCTCCTTAAGATCGGCCTCCGCTTCAGAGACCATCTCTAGGACTTTTATGTCTATATCGAAATTCTTATTTAAGTACTCGTTGTATTTATTCATCTTCAGTTCTTTCCAGCTCCCATTCCATATCGGAAACGAGATCTCGTTTAACGTTCATTTTATGCCTTGCATATAGCTGAGTAGTTGTGACCTGCTCGTGATCGAGAAGAGCTGCCACATCGTAAATGGAATTACCCCTGCCTATAAGCGATGTAGCGGCAGTCGCTCTTAGCTTGTGAGGACTGTAGCCTCCCCTCCTATTCGTATTGAGAGCGATGGAGGTATATTTCTTTACAAGCTCGCGTATCGCCCTCTCCGTTATTCGTTTGCCCCGCATCGACAGAAAGAGCGCGTCTTCAGCGGCCGAATCTTCGGCTATGACGGTATTTCTCTCCGTTGTGATGTAATCGTTCAAAACCATCTGTACGGACTGATTCAGAGGCATTATGGACTCTTTTCCACGCTTTCTGTATATCTTGAATTCACCTCTTGTGAAATTGAAGGAGCTGAGGTTGAGCTGCTGAAGCTCGCTGAGTCTAAGTCCATATGTGACGAACATCACGAGTATGGCTTTGTCACGAAGCTTTGTCTTCTCCCAGTAAGAGCGCTCATGATCTGTAAGCCCGTTACCGGTAGTGACTGCGTCAAGCATTATCATTACCTCGTCATCCTGGAGGGCTTTTATCTCCCTTTCTCCCGGCTTAGAGACGCGGATAGGATCGAATCCGTCAGTTATATTCTTATCGACGATACCGTCCCTGTAAAGCTGTTTAAACATCACGGATAATGATGATTTTTTACGAGCCAGAGACCGATTGCTGTTTTCGAAGACAGTGATCGTGTCGCCGTTATCGACCATATATTTACGGCAGTAGTCGATGAAGAGGTTTATATCCGCGGCCTCTATTTCATTGAACTCGTCGGATGTTATCTCTTTAGGAAAGCTCGCCTTCGTAAGATCCGTCTCGTTGATGAGATAGTTCATGAAAAAGCGGACGTCGTGAAGATATGCAAGCCTTGTCATCGGCAGCACATTGCCCTTCAGATATGTGAAATATGGACGCAAAAACGAAGGGAGCTCCTTCTGGATCCCTTCGCATTCCATGTAAATATCGTTTTCTTTTTTGACGATATTATCAGGTTTATCGCTTTTGTTGTGGATCCTAAGATCCTTGCTTACGGTCTGTCTAGCCATAGTAATCAAGTATGCGGTCGACTATATCGCCCACAGTCTCACCTTTATGGATCTCGACCCATCTCGCAAAATCATAGCGCTTGAGCCATGTGATCTGCCTCTTGGCATAGTGCCTGGTGTTCTTCATAGTAAGCTCTTCTGCGTCTACGAGATCGTACTCGCCGTTGAGATATCCGATGATCTCCTTGTAACCGATTCCCTTCATGGAAGGCAGCGACGGATCGTAGCCTTTGTCGAGGAGGCTGCTTACTTCCTCAACGAGCCCCAATTTGATCAGCCTTACAACGCGCTTATTGATGCGCTCGTAAAGCCATTCTCTCTCCATATTGAGAACGATGAACCTGAAATCGTAGTTCGGATTCATTGAGCATTCAGAAAGATCGAGCACGCCTTTTCCATATTCAAAAGCTTCGATCGCCCTGATGATCTTGCGGAGGTTGTTAGGATGTATCCTGGCGGCAGCCTCAGGGTCGAGTGCTTCAAGATACTGGTGCATGTATTCATTACCGTTCTTTTCGGCAAGCTCCTCGAGCTCAGCTCTTCTTTCCTCATCGGCTTCACTGTCAGCGAAGCTCATGTCGTAGAGGATTGAGTTAAGGTAAAGACCCGTGCCTCCGCAGACTATAGGTGTCTTGCCACGTGAAAGTATATCGTCTATTGTTTCGAGCGCCATTTCCCTGTAACGGGCGACAGTCATGTTGTCATCGGGCTCGACTAATGAATAGAGATGGTGTTTGACGGCACCCATCTCCCTCTCGGAAGGCTTCGCACTGCCTATGTCCATGTATTTGTACAGCTGGATAGAGTCGCAGTTTACCACCTCACCGCCTATGCGCTTGGCAAGATAGTACGAAATGAGACTCTTACCTACGGCTGTAGGACCCGAGATTATATATACTGTTTTGTCAGTCATCGTTTATTTTCTCCTGAATGACCTTTCGATATCGTATGTGGTCATCTTAATAAAAGTAGGTCTGCCGTGAGGACATGAATAAGGATTCTCGCATTTGGAGAGTTTGTCAATGAGATCCTTGATCTCCATCTCGGAAAGCTTGTCGTGAGCCTTTACGGCCGACTTGCAGGACCTCATTATAAGCTTATCGACGACGGTCTTGTTGTATCCGCTTTCCTCACCGATCGCATCGAGATATGCTCTTGCGAACCGCTCGGCCTCCTCTACGCTCATATACGCAGGGATGCCTCTCACCATGAAAGTCCTGTCTCCGAAGTCCTCGATATCGTAGCCGAAGCTTTTCATGTCTTCCAGCCAGCCCCTATCAGCGAAGTATACATCCGCGCTAACATTTAATGTGAAGGGTGTAAGTACTGGCTGAGGTAAATGCGAGGAGTTTTTGTGACCCTGCATGAACCTTTCATAGAATACTCGCTCGTGAGCCGCATGCTGATCGAAGATATAAAGCGAATCTTTGCTCTGCATGATGATATACGTGTCAAACACATATCCTTTCAGCGTCAGCTCATCAAAATCGAACGGCCTGCTCACATATGAATCGGTAGTATTTTCTTCGGCTACCGATGGCATGGCTTCAGCTTCTGTTTTTATATCATATACAGGCTCCCTCTTGTCGGATTCTGAATTAATATTCAGAGTTTTAGGAATAGTTGAAGAGGCTCCTGCTTCAGCATCGTAAATGCTGCTCTTTCCAGTGCTGTTTTCAGTGCTGCCGTGAGCGTGATCAAAGGCGCTTTCAGCAGTGCTATTAGCGGTGTCTGAGCCCAGGCTGCTGAGGAAATCACGTATCGATGTTTGTTCTGATTTGGCCACAGGCTCTTCGGTCGTTTTAGTGACGACAGGCTCATCTCTACTCATGATCGAGCGAGGCACACCGGCCTCGGTGCTAACGGCCTGTGAGACGGCATCCGAAATGCCCCTCATGACATCGTTTTGCCTGAGGAACTTGATCTCCCTTTTGCCCGGGTGGATATTGACGTCTATATCGCTTGGCGACTGGTCGATGAAGAGGATGGCCGAAGGATGACCGCTGAATATGCGGCCGTTATATCCGTCCATGAGCCCCTTCTCAATAATAACGCTCGAAACTATCCTTCCGTTCACGAAGAAAAGCTGGCCTTTTCGGTTGGTCCTGGTAGAGCCGGGATCGGATACAAATCCGTGCACCCCTTCTCCCTCAACGGGTATGAGCTTTGAGGATTTGAATTCAGGATATAGCGAAGTGACCGTCTCGAGAACATCGCCGTTTCCACTCGTTGTGAAAACGGTCTGTCCGTTGCTGATCATCATAAAGCGCATATCCGAATAGAAGACGGCAAACTGCTGTATGAGCTCGATGATAGAAGACGCTTCTCTAGCGTCGCTCTTCATGAACTTTCGCCTTGCCGGAGTGTTATAGAAAAGGTCTTCCGCTATGATCGTAGTACCAACATTGGCGCCGACTCTTTCGTTAGAGACTAGCTGTCCACCGTGGAGCACCAGCTTTACGCCCATGACAGAATCAGCTGTCTTTGTCACCATGGTAAGGCGCGATACAGCCGAGATGCTGGCAAGAGCCTCCCCTCTGAATCCGAGTGAAGTGATGTTATCGAGGTCGGTAACGGTAGAAATCTTGCTTGTAGCGTGCCTCAGAAAAGCTATTTCGGCTTCTTCGGACGGGATACCGCATCCGTCGTCGGTAACACGGATGTAGTTTTTACCGCCTCCCCTTATCTCTACGATTATGGAAGAAGCGCCTGCGTCTATTGAATTTTCAACGAGTTCCTTAATCGCGGACACGGGGCGCTCGATCACCTCTCCTGCCGCGATCTTATCAGCTACGAAGCTGTCCAGTACTTTGATCATGTTTACAGCCTTTGTTTTTCTTAGACTTCAACGGATTGGTAGTGTCGGTAACTAATTATCGTTAATTTCGTCGATGATCTCCTGCAATTTCACCATGGCGGCTACAGGCGTCATCCTGTTGATATCAACGTCTTTGAGCATATCGCGGATGTGTCTGTATCTGTCTGCATCCGGGTCTATGCCCTGCTCTTTTACTTCATCTGGCATGAAGCTTATCTGTTCAGTTGTGTCTTTGTCGTTTTTCTTTATGTGATTGCCGCTTTCAAGCTCTGCAAGCTTTGAATTTGCAGCTATCCTGATCTCTCTTGGAATACCGGCTATTCGTGCAACATGTATTCCATAGCTCTTGCTTGCGGCGCCCTCGAGTATGTTGTGGAGGAATACCACATCGTTTCCATCCTCTGCCGCAGCGACTGACAGATTGTGCACTCCCTCTCTCTGCTCTGAAAGATCGGTCAATTCGTGGTAGTGAGTCGCGAACATGGTGCGCGTTCTGTGATCAGGGCTTGCTAGATAATCTGCTGTAGCCCAAGCGATGGAAAGACCATCAAATGTGCTTGTGCCGCGTCCTATCTCATCGAGAATTATAAGGCTTCTGGATGTAGCATTTCTTAGTATGCCCGCCAGTTCGCTCATTTCGATATAGAAAGTGGACTGCCCGTAAGCGAGGTTATCTGACGCTCCTATCCTTGTGAATATGCGGTCTACAGCGCCTATAACAGCTGAGCTTGCAGGCACGAAGCAGCCTATCTGAGCCATCAGTACTATCACGGCAGTCTGCCTCATGTATGTGGATTTACCCGACATATTAGGGCCTGTGATTATGAGCATGCTTCGCTCACTGAGGTCCATATACGTATCATTGGATACGAACATGCCGGCTCCGAGGAGCTGCTCTACCGCAGGGTGACGCCCCGCTTTTATATCTATTACATCGCCGTCGTTTACCACAGGCTTGACGTAGTTGTTTTCAGACGCGACTTTCGCGAAGGATATGAGTACGTCGAGCTTGGCTACGGCGTTCGAAGACCTGAGAAGCTCGTTTATATACGGCGTGAGAGCCTCTCTGATCTTGCGGAATTCTTCGTATTCGAGTTTGTTGATCTTGGCCTCGGCCGAAAAGACGAGATCTTCCTTCTCTTTGAGTTCAGGCGTGACATAACGCTCGTTGTTGACGAGTGTCTGCTTGCGGATATAGTGATCAGGCACCTTGTCTACCATGCCCTTGCTGACGTCTATGTAATAGCCAAAGACCTTGTTATAGCCGACTTTGAGTGTCTTTATACCGGTCTTTTCCTTTTCGCTCGCCTCGAGGCCGGCGATCCATTCCTTAGCATCGGCGATGGATGCCTTAAGGCCATCGAGTTCCTTTGAATAACCGTTTTTGATGATGCCACCTTCAGTTACGGCAAGCGGTGGCTCCTCGGTGATCGCCCTGTCTATGAGAGTGTGAATATCATCGAAGTCGCCTATGTCGTCCTGTATCGTCTTTAAAAGATCAGCGTCAAGACTATCAAGCTCACTCTTTATGTCCGGGAGCTGGGCGATGGTCTTTTTGAGCGCGACAAGATCGCGCGCGTCTGCACGCCCAGTCGCCACTCTGGCTGTGAGCCTTCTGAAATCGTAGATGTATCTCAGGCAGTTTGAGATATTGTTGGCGACTATAGGCTCTTTCTTTAAAGCTTCGACAGCGTCGAGCCTGAGGTTGATCTCACTGACATCGGTCAGCGGCTCTCTAAGCCAGGAGCGGAGCAGCCTCCCTCCCATCGCAGTCTTTGTTTTGCCTATCACTCCGAGAAGAGAGCCTCTTACTTCGTGATCGTACAGAGTTTCGAGAAGCTCGAGGTTGCGGAGCGTGGAGCGGTCGAGGTGCATAAGGCCGGCAGGCTGTTTGACATTTATCTCCCTGATCTGCTCAAGGCCGTTCTTCTGTGTTTCTCTGAGATACATTAGAAGAGCACCCGTAGCCGAAGCCATCTCTTCTCTCCCCTCCATGTCCAGAGGAATGAGCGAAGAGACTCCGAAATGGCTCATCAAAATGTCTCTGCAGGCCTGATATCTGTAGTATGAAGCATCGACGGAGTCGAGATACACCGACTGCATATGCTCAGAAAGCGATTTTTCGACCTCTCCGCTGATTTCATCGCTTACCACGAGTTCTTTTACACCGAGCACTGAAATGTCGTTTAAAACGCGTTCAAAGCTGTAAGCATTACCGCTTTTCTCAGTCTCGAATTCGCTGGCGGTAAGCTCGCCTGTCGATATATCAGCCACAGCGATAGCCGTAAGCTCATCGGATACGCATATCGAAGCGATATATACATTGTCTTCGCTTGTTCCGTTACCGGTGATATCGAGCGTGCCCGGAGTATATATCCTGGTGATCTCTCTCTTGACTAACCCCTTTGCCGTTGCCGGATCTTCCATCTGCTCGCAGATCGCTACTTTGTGGCCGTTTTCGACCAGCTTAACTATGTACTGATCGACCGAGTGATGAGGCACACCGCACATAGGCGCCCTCTCCTCCAGGCCGCAGTTACGTCCTGTAAGTGTTAGTTCCAGTTCACGTGAAGCAAGCAGAGCGTCGTCAAAGAACATCTCATAAAAATCACCAAGGCGGTACATAAGGATAGTGTCCTTGTGTTCTTCCTTGATGGCCATGTATTGCTGCATCATCGGGGAAAGTTTTGCTTCTGCCATAATTCTCTAAATAAGTGTAGGGGGAAATCCATTCCCCCTACCTCCGGTATCCTTTTAAATATCGGGTGTTAGCCCGTAAGAAATAATATTATCTGTTGTTGTATGCCTCAACACCGAGCTTGATGATCTCGCAGGCTCTTCTCATCTTATCAGGCGAGAGAACGTAAGCGATCCTCATCTCGTTTCCGCCAAGGCCTGGAGTAGCGTAGAATCCAGGAGCAGGCGCGAACATTGCTGTTTCACCCTTGTCATCAAACTCCTTCAGGAGGAACATCAGGAAGTCCTCAATGTTGTCTACAGGGAGCTTGCACATCATGTAGAACGAGCCTGCAGGCTTCTGGCATACGATGCCAGGGATCTTTGAGAGTTCTTCATAAGCAGCGTCTCTTCTGGCCTGATACTCAGCCTTAGCTTCGTCGTAGTAGCTAGGGTCCATTCTATAAAGAGCAGCAGCTCCTACCTGCTCGAGTGTAGGTACGCAGAGTCTGCCCTGAGCCAGCTTGAGAACAGCTTCCTGGAAGTCTTTGTTCTTGCAGATAACAGCTCCGATACGGGCTCCGCATGCCGACCATCTCTTGGAGACGGAGTCTACTATGATGACTCTGTCAGCGATGTCGTCGAGCTGACCGAACGAGTGGGACTCGCCGTCATAAGCGAATTCTCTGTATACCTCGTCGGAGATGATCCAGAGATCGTGTTCTTTGGCGATCTCGCCGATGAGTTTCATGTCTTCGAGAGTGAGAACTCTTCCTGTTGGGTTACCCGGGGAGAGGCAGCAGATAGCCTTTGTCTTAGGTGTGATAGCAGCCTCGATGAGATCTCTCTTAGCCCAGTTATATCCGTCTTCTGCGTGAGTTGTGATAGGAACGATAACGCCCGATACCTCGTTGCAGAATGTGTTGTAGTTTGTATAGAAAGGCTCAGCTATGATAACTTCATCGCCAGGGTTAAGAACAGCTGTGAACGCGAGAACAAGAGCCTCGGAACCTCCGTTTGTGATGAGGACGTCTTTTCTCTCATATTCCATGCCGTAGTCTCTCTTCATGTAGCCGATCATGGCATCGAGGAGCTCTGTAACACCGCCTGACTCAGCGTAAGCGATTACTTTCTGGTCGAAATTGTCGATAGCTTCTTTGAAGCACTTAGGAGTCTCGATATCAGGCTGACCAATGTTCAGTCTGTATACCTTTTTGCCCTGATCTTCTGCCTCAAACGCATATGTATTGAATCGTCTGATTGGCGAAAACTGCATCGCAGCACATCTGTCTGATACTTTCATGATAGTCACCTTACCTTTATCTTTTTTGATTATTGATGTTTATCCAGTTCGATATGCGAAGTGTTCACCACTCCGTAAACATCTAATTCATTATCGCATTTTTTGTGTGAAAGTAAAAGTATATATTCTATGTTTCCCTTAGTTCCTTTGATCGGAGAATGGGACAATTCATGCGGGAAAAGTCCGTTTTCGGAAGCATACGAAATCACGTTGTTTATGACTTCCGTATGGACCTTGGGATCGCGCACGATGCCGCCTTTTCCAACCTGCTCTTTGCCTGCTTCAAACTGTGGCTTTACAAGGCATACGACCTGCCCTTCCTCTGAGAGCACAGCGGAAGCTACAGGGAACATGTGCCTAAGGGAAATAAAGCTCACGTCTATGGATATGAGATCTACCGGCTCTTCGATCAGAGAGGTGTCGAGATAGCGTATGTTGGTCTTCTCCATGTTGACCACTCTGTCGTCTGTCCTCAGCCTGTAATCGAGCTGTCCATACCCGACATCGATGGCATATACCTTTGATGCGCCGTGCTGGAGCATGCAGTCGGTAAAGCCGCCTGTCGACGCGCCCATATCCATGCACACCTTGTCTGTGCAGTCAACGCCCCATTCCTCTATCGCCTTTTCGAGCTTAAGACCACCGCGGCTTACATACGGGCATTCCTTACCCTTGACCTCGATATCCGAATCGGTATCAAAAGTGGATCCCGGTTTATCCTCAACTCTGCCGTTAACGGTGACAAGGCCCGCCATGATGGTGCGCTTAGCCTTTTCCCTGGACTCAGCAAGTCCGTTATTTACAAGTAGTACATCAAGCCGTTCTTTCACTTGCCAAGTCTCTCCAATATCTTTTCCGCGACCGATTCGGCATCGATCCCGCACTCCTTGCGAAGAGACGGTATGTCACCGTGCTCCACAAAGCTGTCAGGAAGTCCGATGCTAAGTATGTCGAAATCAGCGTCTTTGTAGAGGGCTGTAAACGCTTCTCCAAATCCACCGCTAAGTACGTTGTCTTCAAGCGTGACAACAAGTTTAGTATCCATATCTCCGATCGAGGTATCTACAGGCTTTACTACTGCGATGTTTGTAACGCCGGCTGAGATGCCCTTTTCTTTAAGGATGTCAGCAGCCTTAAGAGCCTCGTCGAGCATAGCTCCTACAGCGAGTATCCTGACGTCGGTGCCTGTGCTGATAACAGTATTGGCACCTTTGAATCTGGCGAGTCTCAGGTGATCTGCCTGCGATGATCCCCTAGGGTACCTTATCGCGACAGGCCCGTCCATCTCGTTGGCGAACTGCACCATCTCCTCAAGCTGGTTGCCGTCGGCTGGAGCAAGGACAGTCATGCCCGGTATCATGGACATATATGACAGATCGAACGCACCATGATGGGTCTCTCCGTCTGCTCCGACAAGGCCTGATCTGTCTATGCAAAATACCACGTGGAGCCCCTGAAGAGCGACGTCCTCGATGATGTAGTCAAAGGCTCTTTGGAGGAAGCTGGAATATATGGCCACGAAAGGCTTGTAACCTGCACGTGCCAGCCCCGCAGCGAATACCACCGCGTGCTCTTCCGCTATTCCGACATCGAAATAGCGCTCTTCGTGAGCTTCGTAGAACGGAAGCAGCCCCGTAGCCGTTCCCATAGCGGCAACGACTGCGACGATCTTATCGTCCTTGGACGCGAGGTTTGTCAGAGTATCGCCGAATACCTTGGAATACGAAACACCGCCCTTTGAAAGCGTTTCACCTGTAACTGTATCGAAAGCGCCAATGCCGTGGAACTTCCTCGGATACTTTTCGGCCCACTCGTAGCCTTTGCCTTTTGTCGTTATGACGTGGATAAGCGTAGGGCCTGCATATTCGGAAGCGGAACGGATGATCTTCTCCATCTCGCGAATATCGTAGCCGTCGACAGGCCCGAAGTACTTGATGCCAAGGCTTTCTATGAGGTTGCCCTCCTCGCCTAGCACACTGTGCTTTATATATTCCTTAGAGCCTCTGATTCCCTTCGAAAGGGTCTCGCCGATGACAGGCACGTTGCTAAGTGCGGATTTGACTGAGCTCTTGGCTTCATCGTATTTCTTGGACGCTCTTATGTTATTCAGATATTTATGCAGAGCCCCTACATTATGAGCTATGGACATGCCATTGTCGTTAAGGATGATATTGATATCCGTTTTATTGGCTCCTATGTTATTGAGAGCCTCATAGACTATGCCGCTTGTGAACGAGCCATCGCCTATGACCGCCGTGACGTGGTAATCGTCCCCGGCGAGATCCCTGGCCGTCGCCATGCCGTAAGCGGCGCTTACGGAAGTGCTCGAATGACCCGTCTCATAATGATCGTGCACGCTTTCCCTGCATTTAGGAAAACCGCTCATGCCTTTATACTGCCTCAGGGTATCGAATCCCTTAGCGCGGCCTGTGAGTATCTTATGGACGTATGACTGATGGCCTACGTCGTAGATGATCTTGTCGCGGGGCGAATCGAAAACGCGCATGAGAGCGATGGACAGTTCTACTATGCCAAGATTGGAGGCTAAGTGGCCGCCTGTCTTTGACACTTTCTCCACGAGAAAATCCCTTATCTGCTGCGAAAGATCGCCTAGCTCTGAGTAGCTAGCGGTCTTGCATACTTCTATTAAATTGTCGTTATATAGATCGAATTTCATTAATTATTTCTAGTCTCCAAACTATCCGCCAGCTCTACGAAGAATGAAGCTTCATCTCCGAACGGAGCCAGTGAATCCTTTGCTTCCTGAGTAAGACGGTGGAGCTCTTCCTTAGCCGCGTCGATGCCGTGGACATATACATAGCTGCACTTGCCCTGCTCTGCGTCTTTTCCAAGCGTCTTGCCCATAAGCTCCTGATCGCCTTCCACGTCGAGTATGTCGTCGAGTATCTGGAAAGCGATGCCGATAGCCTTCGCGTAAGTGGTAAAGGCCGATAGAGTCTCTTCTGAAGCGCCAGCGATGAAGAGGCCTGCTCTTACCGGAGCGGTTATAAGGTCAGCTGTCTTATGTTCCTCGATATATCTGACCAGTTCAGCTGTAGGCTCGATAGACTCCCCTCTTATATCCGCGGTCTGCCCCGCTACCATTCCTGTAGCGCCGGCTCTTTGCATTATTTCAGCGGATGCCTTGAGATGATTCGCCATCTTGGCCGGATCATTGATATATACAAGAGGCCCCTTGCACACAATCTCAGCAGCTGTCGAAAGAAGTCCGTCACCGGCAAGTACCGCTATGGCATCGCCATACACCTTGTGGTTGGTAGGCTTGCCGCGCCTCAGATCGTCGTTGTCCATGGCCGGAAGATCGTCGTGTATGAGTGAATATGTGTGGATATATTCCAGGGCGAGTGCGTACGGCAGAGCCTCGTCTAAGTCTCCGCCTGCAAACTCACACGAAGCGAGCAGCAATGCCGGACGCAGCCTCTTGCCGCCTACCTCAAGGCTGTACTTCATGGCTTCACCGAGAACTGCCGAATGCTCTGGAAGTTCCGGTATGAGCTCGGTGAGATTGGCATTGACTATTTCCTTATACTCATCAAAGTTACGCATCTTTCACTTCTCCATTTTCAAATATCTGGATCTTTTGCTCAGCCCTGTCGAGTATCTTCTGGCAATTCTCGGCCTCTTTCATCCCCTCCTCAAAGAGGCGCAAGGATTCCTCGAGACTCGTGCTCTGCTTGCCTATCTCGTTAGCGGCTTTCTGCAACTTTTCCAGACTTTCGGTAAATGATTTATCACCCATAGATTTCCCTTTCGTCTATTTACTAGCATCAACTATATCTACTGCTTTGGCAACGAAGCTGCCGTCTGTCATCTTTATCGTGTATTCATTACCAGGTTGTATCTTCTTGATCGTAGCAATAACTTCGCCGGAATCATCGGTGACAGCTGCGTATCCTTTTGAAAGTATGTTTCTCGGATCGTTTTCGCGGAGCGTGATGACCGCCTTGTCGACGGCGCTTCTAGCCTCGCCTATCCTGGCTTTAAGATTAGCCTTAAGAAGATCTGTGCATCCCTGTACAACTCTCCTTTCGGCCGTGATCTTTTGCTCGATGGATGAAGCCATAAGCTTGCGGTTTCGTTGGATATCCTCTCTGAGCTCGAAGGTGTTCATCACAGCGATGTCTGCGGCAGCTGTCGGTGTCTCAGCTCGCATATCCGCAACGAAATCGCTGATCGAAAAATCCACCTCGTGACCCACCGCGCTTATGACAGGGATCTCAGAAGCGAATATGGCTCTTGCCACTTCTTCATCGTTGAAAGCCGCGAGATCCTCAGCAGACCCGCCGCCTCTTCCAACAATAAGCGTGTCTATGTGGAGGCCATTCTTGCTTACTTCGTTCGCTTTTCTTATGTTCTCCACTATGCTGTTTACGGCGCCAATGCCCTGAACGACCGTAGGAAATATAAGGATATCCGTAAAATCATTCTTGGCTGTGATGATCTTGCGAATATCCTCTATGGCGGCTCCGGTAGCGGAAGTTATGACACCTACTCTGTATGGGAATACAGGTATCGGCTTTTTATATTTCTTGTCGAATAGGCCTTCCTGTTCAAGCTTTCTCTTTATGCGCTCAAACTCGGCTGCCGCATCGCCTTCTCCGGCAGCTTCCACATATCTGATGGAAAGCGAATATGTACCGCCCTTTGCGTAAGGCGAGATATCGCATATAGCGACGATCTTCTTGCCGTTTTCGACAAGCTTCATGTCGATCTTGGCAGCATTGGAGCCCCATATAGCAGCGCGTATCTGAGAACTTGCATCCTTGAGTGTGAGATAGTAATGCTGGCCGCCTCTGCTGAGACCGGAAATTTCTCCTTCCACCGCAAGACCGCGTAGATTGAGATCATCACGCAGCTTTTTCGCTATGTATTCATTTACCTGTGATACGGTTACCGGTTTCAACTATCGTGTATCCTTTTCGCGAGCCTGGCGATGCCGACGGCGTTGTCTCCGCTTAGGACGGGGTCGCCAAATCTTATATCGAGCCCGCTTATATTGCCTATTAGTTTTCTGATCGCGGCGCTTGATGCCACGCCGCCTGCCATATATATCCTTTTTATCCCGTGCTTTTCTGAAAGATACCAAGCCGACGATGAGAGTATGTCTGCGATATATCTGAACAGCTCTGATATAGCCGGAGCCAGAGCGCCTGGGTCGTCTGCCGAAAGCCCCTGCTCTTCGATATACTTGAGCAGCTTGGTCTCGGGCCCTGACAGATTGAAGTACCCATCATCTATCCTGATGCGCGGGAAGCCTATCGGTTTAGACGGATCGCCTTCGATATGCTCGAGGGCGATCTCATCTAGATACCTGCCTGCAGGGAACGGATAGCCAAGCGCTACCCCTGCTCTGTCAAGCAGCTGGCCGAAGGAAATATCTTTAGTGCCTCCGGCTATCTCCATGCCGTAGCCCTTGTCATCTAGCTCACACAAGAGGAACTCCGTGGTGCCGCCGCTCAGATGCATAAATACCAGGAGGCCTTTTTCATCCTGTGGGATTATCGCCGCGGCGTGCCCTTCCTGATGAGAGAATGAATAAGCCGGCAGACTAAGAGCGGCCGACAGTGTCTTTGCTGTATTTATACCGGCATTGAAGCAAGGCATGTATGAGCCCTGCTGCCTTCTAGGGCGAGCAGAGTAGCCTATCGCCTTTATGTCCGATGCAGGAACGGCATCAAGGGCTTCTTCTATGTAGCCCGGAAGCCTCATGGAATGCTGATAAAAGGCCTCAGACTGCCTCAGCCCCCTGCTCCCCGGCTTGACTTCGAGAAGTTCTGACTTCTCAAAAACAATGCTTGCTGAATCGTCGATCACAGCGAGCGAAGTCTTGTAGTTTGATGTGTCTATACCGAGAAACAGCCGTCTGTCTGCCATGGATCATCAGATGCTCTTGGCTACCTTGCCAAGCACGGAATTGACGAATTTGTACGATCTTTCATCGCCGTATTTCTTGGCCAGTTCGACAGCTTCGTTGATGGAAACGCTTACCGGGATGCTTTCTACATAGAGCATCTCAGCTACGGCGGTCCTCAGTATGGCGAGCTCGGCCTTTGCTATCCTCTCGAATTTCCAGTTGTCGAGATTATCCTCGATCTTTTTATCGATTTCCTCGTGATGTTCCTGAACGGCTTCGAGGGTAGCAGCAGCCTGTTTCTTATCGACAACATTGGCGCTTTCTTCAACAACGCTAAGATCAGAGACGTTGAAGTCGCCGGTGATGTCCATCTGATAGATGAGCTGCATGGTCTTTTCTCTAATTATTTCTCTTTTCAAAATATCTCCTTTATCAAGAAAGCATGGAATCAGGCTTGTCCAGGCCTTCGACTTTGATATTTACAGCTTTTACATTAACCCCCGCATTGTTTTCCAGATCGTTTTTTATCTTTGACTGGATATCGTAGCAGAGCTGAGGTATGTTGACGCCGAAATAAACTATGATCTCCAGATTGATCACCAGGCGATCGTCCTCTTCTGAGATCTTGATCCCCGGGCTTGTCTTGTCGCGTGAGAGCATATTCTGGAGGTTGTCTGTAAAACCGGCGCCTGCAAACCGGCTCACCTCATCGAATTCGAAAACATCCTTCTCGATGAGATTGAATACTTGATCATCGGTCATCTGAAGTTTCCTCCTCAGGCAGTATCCTGATGCGAAGTTTCTCTATTCTTCTGTCTTTGACATCGAGGATATCAAAGGCGTAATTCTCGTATGTTATAGTGTCGTATTTCACGTTTTCGCGAGGCACCTCGCCCATGAGATCCGTTATGAAGCCGTTTATGGTCTCACTGCTTTCAGATTCTAGCTCTATGCCTGTCTCTTCTTCGAGATCATCGAGATGGACATTTCCATCAACGATATAAGTAGTATCGTTAACTTTCTCGATGACTTCATCTTCTTCATCGAATTCATCATCGATATCCCCTACGATCTGCTCGATTATGTCCTCAACGGAAACGATCCCGCTGAATCCACCATATTCATCGATAAGTATCGCGAGATGCTGTTTCTCCTTCTGGAGCTCTCTGAAAAGCGCGTCTATGTTCTTTGTTTCAGGCACGAAGTAAGCAGGCCTCAGAAGCTTACGTATGTTTACGTTATCGAAGCCCTTCTTCGTAGCGTTGTAAAGGTAATCCTTTATATGAAGAATACCTATGATATTATCGGGATCGCCTTCAAATACCGGGATCCTGGAGTGTGTAAGCTCCATTAGCTCTTCAAAGTACTCGCTTCTGTCACCGTCAGCCTCGATCATAAATACGTCTGTACGAGGAGTCATTATCTCGTAAGCGAGAAGATCGTCGAATTCGAATATCGAGTCGATCATCTGTATGCCTTCAGCATCGATGACGCCTGACTCGTGTCCCCTGTCGAGCATGGACATGACGCGTTCCTCTGAGAATACAGCGTCGTCTACGTCTGTGTCTTTGCCCAATATCTTCAGAATGATATTGGCTATACCCTTGCATATCCAAACGAGTGGATATGTGACGATGTAAATGAAACGCTGGAAGCCTATAAGGTTGGTGCCAGCCGTTTCGCTCGACTGCACAGCGATCTTCTTCGGAAGAATGTCCGAGAGCGCGGTGTACACGATATAAAAACAGATGTTAGCCAACAGAACATAATACCATTCAAACTTGTTGTAAATGAGGATGTTAAACAGCCAGAAGCATATGATTATGCTGATGAAGCTGGCCGCGTGATCCGCATAGTGGTATCTAGATGGCTTAGAGAGGAAGAACGTAACCAGTTTCAATCTCTTGTTATCAGGGTCGTCTTCCAGGTCGTCCTTGATCTTTCCCCTGTCGATGTAATCAAGCGCGCGCTTGCACGCTACGACGAGGGCGTTGATGATCATTATAAGAATTATGATCGCGATCAATAAATATCGGGGGAAACTGTCGTCCATTACTGTTCCTTCTTCTTTCTCAGGATAAATCCTTCTTCGGGAGGCCTATTGAATCTAATTTTTAGTATTTGCTGAGGATGAGGAGCGCTTTCTATCGGCGTACCCTCCTCGTCATACATCTCGGTGATGGTCTCTTCGTAAAACGGAGTGTAAGGCCCGAAAACCTCGATCACATCTCCTATCGAGAACTTGTTCCTCTGCTCTACTGTTGTAAGACCGCTTACCGGATCCGTCTCTCTGGCAAGCCCTACAAATGAGTAATCCCTGGTGTAGTCGCTTGTGAGGTAGTTCTGATCTTTGTCAGTTGGCTTGTTGTAATAGAAGCCATGTGTGAATTCCCTGTGGCTGGCTTTGCACAAGTCATCAAAGTGTGCAGGATCAAACTTGTAATTGGCGGTATCTGCGAGATACTCATCTATCGCAGCCCTGTAAGCGGATACCACAGTGGCCACGTAGTACATGGACTTCATGCGGCCTTCTATCTTGAGAGAATAGACTCCGGCTTCTGCGAGATCGGGGATCTTATCGATCATGCAAAGATCGCGGGAATTCAGTATATAACTTCCGCGCCCATCTTCTTCTATAGGGAAATATTCACCCGGCCTCTGCTCTTCAACAAGGGAATATTTCCAGCGGCAAGGATGGGTGCATGCGCCCTGGTTGGCGTCGCGCCCTGTCATGAAATTGCTCAGGAGACATCTGCCTGAATACGAGATGCACATAGCGCCGTGGACAAAAGCTTCGATCTCGATATCATCAGGAAGTTCGTCACGCATCTTGCGTATCTCTTCGAGGCTCATCTCACGGGCACAAACTATGCGCTTTACACCGTGGGACGCCCAGAAACCGGCTGTCAGATAATTTGTAGTATTGGCCTGAGTCGACAGATGGATCTCGGCGCCAGGTATAAGCTCTTTGATAAGGAGCATAATTCCCGGATCTGAGACTAAAAAAGCGTCGATGGGAATATCCCTGATCTTGCCGAGATATTCTCTCAGAGGCTGAATATCGCCGTTGTGGGCGTATATATTGATAGTCTGATACCCTTTTGCGCCGTTAGCGTGGAGCCAGTCCATGGCTTCAGCTATCTCATCTATGCTTAGATTCCCTGCCCCGGCTCTCAGGCTGAACAGCTCTCCACCGAAATAGACAGCGTCAGCACCGAATCTTACGGCAGTCTTCAGTTTTTCCATGTCGCCTGCAGGAGCAAGCAGTTCTATTTTATGTTTAGTGTTATTGTTCATTTACGTTTTATGATCGCAAGCCCGTCGCCCGAGCTAAGGATCGTGACCTCTAGGTCTTGGCGTTCTTTTATATATTCGAGGAACTGACGCATGTACTTGATGTTTGTACGATGGCGCTTAGCCTCTTTGCCCTCGCCTTCTACGATCCAGCCTTTCAGCAGGATATTGTCACAGACGATATATGCATTATCTGTGGTGATGTCTTCTATGATCTCAAGGAAATCTTTATAGTGGCTTTTGGCGGCATCTATAAAGACGAAATCATATCTTAGAGCATCATCCGAAGCAGCCATCTCATCGCGTATGGACTCAAGTGTCTCAAGAGCTTCTCCTGTACGGAACTCTATGCGCGAACCTTCACTGTAAGATGCGAATCTTTCCTTTGCCGTGTCTATCATGTACGGGTTTCTGTCTATGGTAGTCACGTGAGCATCGGGAAGCATCTTGGCGAAAAACATCGCGGAGTAGCCGTGGGCCGTGCCGAGTTCGAGTACGCGCCTCGGCTTGACAAAGCCGAGCAAAAGCCTGAGAACAGCCTCGGTCTCCCTCATTATCAGAGGAACTCCTTCCGACTCATCACTTTCTCTCAGCTCGCGAAGCTCGTCATCAAGTGGCTCATGGAAACCGTCGATGAGATCCTTAAGCTTTTCGTCGATGACAGCCATCAGTTCGCTTCATCCTCCTGTGCCTCAGGATCATCCTGAGCTTCTTCGGCAGCACTTTCTTTTACGGCTGCTTCATACTCTTCGAGCCATGCCTGATACTCAGCCTCGTCTGAAGTGAACTTGTGAGTACCGTCAAGGCTGCTGCTCAGGACATAATAAGTGTCCTCTGTTTCCTCCGGATAAAGAGCCGCTATGATGGACTCCTTGCTCGGAGTGCAGATAGGCACATCGTATATCTCTTTATCGTCGGTCATTTCCAGATTATATCTGTTGTGAAGGACGGCGGATATCTTTGCTCTCTCGCTGTCAACAGACGTTTCCTTTTCGATGACTGAAGCGATGGCAAGCACGTCTCTTACGTCCATTCCCATCTCTTCGGCTCTGGCCCTGTAGTCATCGTTGTAGAAATTTGAGAAAGCGTCGATCATCATGATGATTAGCATGCTTTCATCTACATCGTCTGAACTCAGTGTGTAGTCTGTAGGCAAAAGGAATCCTTCGATGAGATCTGTTCCCTTGATATCCGGATGCTCGTCGAGGCCCTCCTGGAGCAATTCGATCTGCATCAGATCAGGAGAAGCGGCAGCTTTGAGGAACTTATCCTTGTCTGCGATGCCGTCTCTGTCGAGAGCTGTAGCTATCTGCTCGAGCGTAAGGCCTGCAGGAATGGTGAAACCCTTCGATGTCGTGAGGCCGTTGGCAAGAGCGTGGATGATCTCAAAGGAATTCTGCGATGGCGACAGGAAGTATGTTCCCGGTCTGAAATTACCCGTGAATGAGAGCTTTAAAAGCAGCTCAAAACGTGTGGCGTCACTGACCAAGCCGCTCTCATAGAGCTTTTCGGCTACCTGAGCCTTAGTATCGTTTTCCTCCACTACAAAATTCTGATAAGTGGCATCAGTCCTGTCGCAAGGCCTTGAGAGCATGAAAACTCCCCACAGCGCTAATGCTGACAGGACAAGAAGTATGCCGATTATCCGTAGAGGCTTTCTGAAACGTTTGACCGTCTTTTTACTTTCGGTCACTGATAGATCACTACTCCTTTGATCTTCCAAGGTACTCACCGCTTCTTGTATCGATCTGGATCTTCTCTCCTTCATTGATGAAGATAGGAACCTGGATAACAGCGCCGGTCTCAACTGTAGCTGCCTTAGTTACGTTAGTAGCTGTGTCGCCCTTTACGCCAGGCTCAGTCTCGATTACCTCGAGGTCAACGAAGTTAGGAGCTTCAACGTCGAATGCGTTGCCCTTGTAGAACTTTACGGTAGCTACATCGTTCTCGCGGATGTACTTTACAGCCTCAGCAACGAGCTCAGCAGTCAGAGGGACCTGATCGTAAGTCTCCTGATCCATGAAGTAGTAGAGCTCGCCGTCGTTGTAGAGATACTGCATCTGCTTGGTCTCGATGTGAGCCTTAGGGAATTTGTCGTTAGGGTTGAAAGCTTCTTCTCTTGTAGCACCTGTCAGAATGTTTCTGTATTTGGTTCTTACAAAAGCAGCTCCCTTGCCCGGCTTTACATGCTGGAAGTCGAGCACGACATGTGGCTCTCCGTTAAGCTCAAATGTGATACCTTTTCTGAAATCTCCTGCACTGATCATTGGTTTGTTTCTCCTTGTGTAAATAGTAATAATTTATTCTTTTATCTGCATTGCCTCTCCGATGATGCCGAATACATCGTTCATCATTACGGAGAATGCGCTTTGTGCCGTAAGATACTGTGCGGCAAGCGGCTTAGTGGCCGCCATAGTGCTCAGGCTCTGGATGCGCTTTATCATCTCGGAATCAGGCGTCTGCCCTGTCATCTGGGAAGCCTGGATAGTCATCTGGAGTTCCTGGAGCTCCTTGAGCATCTCAGTGATCTCCTTGTCTTCGTCAACAAGCCTTCTCAGTCTGTCAAATTCTTTGAATTCACCTGACTCCTTGATAGCCTTAGCCAGGCTGTGAGCCTCGTCATAAACATTCATGGCATTTTCCTCCTATACGTATAGAATTACCGGGATTATGACCGGATTCCTCTTAGTTTCTTTGTATATGAACGCTTTCATATCTGATTTGATGGCACGCGTCAGCGAAGCTTCATCGAGAGCTCCCTGTGAAGAACTCTTCCCAATAGTATTATACACTACGTTGATAGCTTCGTTGATAAGGCCCATATTTTCTTCGACATAGACGAAGCCTCGTGTCGAAAGCTTTGGCTCTGCCATAAGCGATCCGGTTGCCTGGTCTATGGCAACGGATATGGTGATTAGGCCCGACTGCGAAAGTGTTTTTCTGTCCTTAAGAACTACGCTTCCGACATCTCCGACGCCGTATCCGTCTACCATCACGTCTTCACCGGACGTGAACTTCTTGATGACCTCAGCCTTGGATACGTCTATCGAAAGAGCGTCTCCATTGCCCATGACAAAGACTTTGTTCTTAGGCTGGCCGAGCGCTACGGAGAGCTTGGCGTGCTCTATCAGATGCCTGTATTCGCCGTGAGCCGGCATGAAATACCTTGGCCTGATAAGAGTATGGATCAGCTTTAACTCTTCCTGCGAAGCGTGGCCCGATACATGGACATCCATGGATGAAGCGAGCACCACTTCGACTTCCTTCTCATATAGCTTGTTGACTACCTGGGACACTACCTTTTCGTTGCCCGGTATCGGTGAAGACGAAAAAACGACGACGTCATTTTTCTTTAGTTTTACCGATTTGTGGTTGTCGTTGGCCATCCTGGTAAGAGCGCTCATAGGCTCTCCCTGGCTGCCGGTGGTGATGATGGTGATATTTCTGTCCGCTATGTTTTTAGTCTCGCCTATCTTTACGAATACCGACTCAGGTATGTCATCTAAATATCCGAGCTTTTTAGACAGCTCTATCACGTTTTCCATCGACCTGCCTGATACCGCGATCCTTCTGTGATGCTTCATCGAAGCTTCGATGAAATATTTTATCCTGTGAAAGTTGGATGCGAAGGTTGCGATGATGATGCGGGCATCTGTGTTGTTGAAGATATCGTCGATGGAACTTCTTACAACAGCCTCCGATGGAGTAAAGCCCTTCCTGTTGACGTTAGTACTGTCGCAAAGCAGAAGATCTACGCCCTCGTCTCCAAGACGCGAGAAGCGGTTGAGGTCTATCACCCTGCCATCGAGTGGCGAATAATCGATCTTGAAATCGCCGGTATGTACAAGAGTATTTCCTCCGAACTTGACTGCATATGCGAGAGAGTCGGCTATGCTGTGATTTGTCTGTATCGCCTCAACGCTGAACGAACCTATGTTGAAGGTATCGCCGGCTTTGATGACGTGAGTCTCACAGCTTAGGAAGTTCTCTTCAAGCTTGTGCTCGATCATTCCCATGGCCAACGGAGAAGCGTATACCGGCACCTGCACTTCCTGGAGCAGATACGGTATACCTCCGATGTGGTCTTCGTGGCCATGCGTGACTATAAGGCCTTTGATCTTTTCCATATTTTCCCTGATGTATGTGAAGTCGGGGATAACTATATCGATTCCGAACATCTCGTACTCAGGAAAAGCGAGCCCGCAGTCTATGATAAGGATCTCGTCATTGCATTCGATGAGAGTGCAATTCTTGCCGATTTCTTTGAGTCCGCCAAGCGGGATAACTTTGAACGGAGCCTTTTCCGGTTTCTTAGGCTTCCTGACGACTGGCTTTGCTTTCTTTTTGGCGGCCTGCTTGTTACTGAGCTGTTTAGGCTTGCTATTGCTGACCGCCTTTTTTATTGTGCTCGCGGCACTCACCTTCTTTTTGGTGGTGCGCTTCGGTTTGTTATTCTGTCTGTTACTTGTTTTATTCTGTGTATTAGTCATAAGTATCGAAGCCGCTTGCTTCTTTACTTAACGACGAAGTTTATGATCTTGTTTGGTACGTAGATCACCTTGACAACTTCGCGTCCGGACACTGCTTCTTCAAATCTGTCCGATGCTCTGGCGGCTTCTTCTACTACCTCCTTTGCTGAGTTGTTAGGCATCATAAGCTTATCTTTAAGCTTGCCGTTTATCTGTAAAATAACTTGTATCTCGTCCTTGACGAGTGCTGATTCATCGTATTTAGGCCATTCGTGGTTGTAAAGCCTGTCCTCGTGACCAAGCTGGTTCCACAGCTCTTCTGTGAGATGTGGTGAGAACGGGTTGAGAAGCACGAGAAGTGTCTCGATAGCCTTGTTGAAGAGAGGCTTGTTGATCTCGCCGTTCTTGTATTTGTACATCTCGTTAACGAGCTCCATTATCGAGGAAATGGCTGTGTTGAAGTTGAATCTTCCGCCGGCATCCTCGGTAACTTTCTTGATGGCCGTGTTGAGCATGAGATTGAGCGACTTGTCGGCGGCGCTATCGCATACCGGCTCAGCGAACTCAGTCTCATCTCCCCTAATATCGTTAATATATTCGTTTACAAGTCTGTAAACACGGTTGAGGAACCTGTAGCTGCCCTCTACACCTTCGTCGCTCCAGTCGAGTTCCTTTTCAGGAGGAGCAGCGAACAGTATGAAGAGCCTTGCTGTATCGGATCCATATTTTGCCTGGATGTCGGATGGAGCAACGACGTTGCCGAGAGATTTACTCATCTTGGCCTTGACGTAATTGCCGTCTTTGTCCGTATATCCCTTGATGACCATGCCCTGTGTAAGGAGATTATCGAATGGCTCCTCTGCGTCACAGAGACCGAGATCGTGGAGTACCATCTGGAAGAATCTCGAATACATCAGATGGAGGATAGCGTGCTCAACTCCGCCAATGTACTGGTCTACGCTCATCCAGTAATTGACCTTGGCCGGGTCGAATGCGGCCTTGTCGTTCTTGGCGTCACAATATCTGAGGAAGTACCATGAGGAATCGAGGAATGTATCCATAGTATCGATCTCTCTCTCAGCTTCCCCGCCGCACTGTGGGCATGTGCACTTTCTGAATGTCTTTGAAGTAGTAAGTGGAGATTCGCCCTTACCTGTAAATTCAACGTCTGTAGGCAGCAATACAGGGAGATTCTCTTCCTTTTCAGGCACCCATCCGCACTTATCACAGTAGATCATAGGGATAGGTGTTCCCCAATATCTCTGACGGCTGATGAGCCAGTCTCTGAGCTTATAGTTGACTGTCTTTTTGCCGAGACCTTTGCTCTCAAGATCTTCAGTGATCTTTACGATAGCTTCTTTATTGTTAAGACCAGTATATTCTCCCGAGTTGATCATTGTACCTTCGGCAATAGCAGCCTTTGTGAGGTTATTGAGATCTACATCAGGAACATCAACTACAGGGATGATATCGAGGCCAAACTTCTTGGCGAACTCGAAGTCTCTCTGGTCGTGAGCAGGAACAGCCATGATGGCTCCTGTTCCGTAGTCCATCATTACGTAGTCAGAGATGTAGATAGGCACTTTAGCGCCGTTTACAGGGTCTATAGCGTAGTGACCGATGAATTCTCCTGTCTTTTCCTTTGTAAGAGATGTTCTCTCGAGTTCGGACTTATGGGCGCACGCCTCAACGTAAGCATTAACAGCCTCTTCGTACTCTGTACCCTTTGTGAGCTCTGCTACGAACGGATGCTCAGGAGAGAGTACCATGTAAGTAACACCAAAGAGTGTATCCGGCCTTGTTGTATAAACTACGAGCTCTTTGTCTGTACCATCGATCTTGAACATGACTTCAGCACCTTCAGAGCGGCCGATCCAGTGTTCCTGCATGGACTTTACTTTGTCTGGCCAGCCAGGCATATCCTTGAGATCCTTGAGCAGTCTGTCGGCATAATCTGTGATCTTGAGATACCACTGTGACAGGTGCTTTTTAGTTACAGGTGTATGGCAGCGCTCGCAGGCACCGTCTACTACCTGCTCGTTGGCAAGTACTGTCTGGCAGCTTGGGCACCAGTTGACCGGATTGTCCTTTTTATATGCGAGACCCTTCTTATAGAACTGGATGAAGATCCACTGCATCCACTTGTAGTAATCAGGCTTGCATGTAGCGACTTCCCTGTCCCAGTCATAGCTGAGGCCGAGGGATTTTAGCTGTTCACGCATGTCATCCATGTTCTGGTTGGTCCATGTAAACGGATGGATATTGTTCTTGATAGCCGCGTTTTCAGCAGGCAAGCCAAAGGAATCCCATCCCATAGGATGAAGCACGTTGTAGCCCGCCATCTTCTTGTATCTGGCGATAACATCTCCGATGGAATAGTTCCTTACGTGTCCCATGTGGAGTTTTCCGGAAGGATACGGGAACATCTCGAGTACATAGTACTTCTCTTTGTTTGGATCCTCTACTGTCTTGAAGGCCTCTTCCTCAGCCCAGATCTTCTGCCATTTTGCTTCGATTCCAGCAAAATCGTACTTGTCGTTACGCATTACATTTCTCCTCTGTTAATCAACAAGAATCATTTCACAATCGTTCCAGATCCTTTCAAGTGTGTATCTGTTACGTGTCTCTTCAGTGAAAAGATTTACAACAACATCACCGCCATCTACGAGGATCCATCCGGTATCAGGTCTGCCGTCCCTGTTCTTTGGCTCGATCCCGAGTTCAGCAAACTTATCAGCGACATCCTCAGAGATAGCGCCGAGCTGTCTTTCGTTTCCTGCTGTAGCGTTTACAAAATAGTCAGCGAAAGATGATTTTTCCGCTATGTCTATCATCACTACTTCACTTGCCTTTTTGCTACTTAGCAGATCTGCGATCTGCTTTGCTACTTCTTTGCTTTCCATGTTTTCTCCTGTTCGCTTAAGTAATAGATAATTTGTGCTTTATATAGTTATAAGCCCGTAATGTGTCCTTATCTATCTGGCGGTATTTATCTGTAAGATCAGATATCGTATATTCAAGTATCTCCAGTGTGCACAGATCGAGGTCTTTAGCTGCGAGATCCTGATAGTATTTCAAATCAGGATAAGTCCTGTTTTCCTCGACCACATCCGCAACATAGGTGATCTGCTCAAGAAGAGACATATCCTTTCTTGCGGTAGTGTGATACTTTACAGCGTTCAGGATATCCTCATCCGTCACGCCGAATTCATGCTCGAGTATAGCGGCTCCCACCTTGGAATGTGCCAGAGCCGGGTTGCCAAGCAAGCTTTCGTCCAGCGAATACCGCTTGATATTTTCGTCCATAGTCTTTTCGTCGAAACACTTGGCTATGTCGTGATATCTTCCGGTAAACGCGGCTTTGTCGGCATCCGCGCCGTATATATCGGCCAGCTTGACGGCCATCTTCTCTACACCCAGCGAATGCCTGTATCTGCTCTCTTTCAGATTATCTTTCATAAAGCGCTCAAGCGCTCCTATATCGTTGCAGAACATTTTATCCCCCCTTGTTCAGCTTTATTTATAGAGCCCATGCTCCACGATATAACGTTCAACGCCTTTTGTAACGAGCCCGGATATGGACTCGCCTCTTTTGATCATTTCTCTGATTTCACTTGACGCGGCATCTACCGGCTCCATGTTGAGCACGTGGATCTCCGCGCCGTAGTTTTCTCTGAAACCTTCGATTATACGCATACCCTCACTGTCATCGGTATCAGGCCTTTTTCCGGTGATTATCGGAAAGTCCCTAAGGATCTCTTCGCCCTTATACCATTTGTCCAGAAAGAGTATCGAGTCGAAACCCAGTACGAAGTACAATCTGGCATCTGTGATGCTGTCGAAATGCCGTAGGGTCTCGATGGTGTACGATGCTTCCCCGCCCTTGTTTATCTCGTATTCTGAAAGGCAGAACGCTTCGTTGAGCGGAAGCACTGTCTCGATCATGCTACAGCGGGCTTTGCCGTCTGATGTCTTGGCGTCCATCTTGAACGGTGAGACATAGGCCGGCATGAAGATGAGCTTGTCCAGACCTATCTCCCGAACAGCCGCATCCGCCAGAGCTACATGCCCTACGTGGATCGGGTCGAAGCTCCCGCCGTATATGGCGTATTTACGAAGGCAGTTTGAATCGTTCACTTTGATAATTCTATTCCGAGTTCCTCTAGCTGTCCCTCGCCTGCCGGGGCCGGTGCTTCGCATACAGGGCACTCAGCGTTCTGGTTCTTAGGGAACGCGATAACTTCTCTGATGCTCTTTTCACCGAGCAGCAGCATTACGAGCCTGTCGAGGCCGTAAGCGAGGCCGGCATGCGGTGGAGCTCCGTACTTGAAGGCTTCGATGAGGAAGCCGAACTTCTCCTTGCACTCTTCGTCTGTAAGACCGAGAGCCTTGAACATGCGCTTCTGAAGCTCCTGGTCGTGTATCCTCACGCTGCCGCCGCCGAGCTCGACTCCGTTGAGTACGATGTCGTATGCGTTGGCTCTGAGCCCGAGTATGTCGGTATCGAGCTTGTCTAGTTCCTCGAGCTTAGGCTGTGTGAACGGATGGTGCATAGCCTTGATATTGCCCTCTTCGTCTTCCTCGAACATCGGGAAGTCAACTACCCAGAGGAAGTTGAACACGTTGTCGTCGAGAAGGCCGAGATCATCAGCTGCCTTGCGGCGGAGGAATCCGAGTGAATCATAGGTCACCTTGGATGTGCCGCTTACGATGAATACGATGTCGCCTACCGAAGCACCGCACTTATCGAGTACAGCCTTGAGTTCGTCCTCTGAGAAGAACTTGCCTACCGAAGAAGAAATTCCCGACTCATCGTTCTTGATCCACACAAGGCCCTTAGCGCCGTAATGCTTCACTTCGTTTACGATCTTGTCGATCTTCTTGCGCGAGTAAAGCGTTGCTCCTCCAGGTACGCAGATGCCGCGGATGTCACCGCCATCTTTAAGCGTATTTGTGAACACCTCGAAGCCGCAATCAGCGAAAAGATCGTTCAGCTTGATAAGTTCGATGTCGAATCTCGTATCAGGCTTGTCGCTTCCGTAGCGCTCCATGGCCTCAGCGTATTCGATCCTTGGGAATGGAGTCTCTACGTCGATGCCCTTTACCTCTTTCATCACCTTCTTGATGAAGCCTTCCTGTACTTCGATTACATCATCGACACCGGCAAAGCTCATCTCGAGGTCGATCTGAGTGAATTCAGGCTGTCTGTCAGCTCTTAAATCCTCGTCGCGGAAGCACTTTACTACCTGGAAGTATCTGTCAGTGCCTGCTACCATCAGAAGCTGTTTGAACATCTGAGGCGACTGAGGAAGAGCGTAGAAACTGCCGTTGTGTACACGGCTTGGCACGATGTAGTCGCGGGCGCCTTCAGGAGTTGGCTTGATGAGCATCGGCGTTTCCACCTCTGTGAAGCCCTGCTCGTCGAAGTAGTCTCTCGCGCACTTAACGACTTTATGCCTTACGGTAAGATTTCTCTGCATCTTGCTCTTGCGAAGATCGAGATATCTGTATTTGAGTCTGAGGTTGTCGTCTACGTTATCGTCATCTTTGATATAGATCGGAGGAGTCTCGGAAGCTGAGTAGATCTCGATCTCATCAGCGAACACCTCGATATCTCCTGTAGGGATATTGGCGTTCTTCGAAGTTCTCTCCTTTACAGTGCCCTTGATACCGATGCAGTACTCTGATCTGAGGCTCTTTGCCTTTTCGATAACATCTGCAGGAACATCTTCGTTGAAGGTGATCTGCGTGATGCCTGTTTTGTCTCTTAGATCTACGAATACGAGACCGCCGAGGCTTCTGGCCTTAGCTACCCATCCGTTGAGCACTACTTTTTTATCTACATCGGAGATCCTGAGATCTCCACACATATGCGTTCTCTTATAAAGCATTTACAAGTTCTTCCCTTCTTACTTTTGTCTGTTCGCCCGTCTCCATGTTCTTGAGCGTAAGATCACCGCTCTTTACCTCATCTTCGCCGATGACGACGGTGTACTGAGCGCCGAGCTTGTTGGCGTATTTCATCTGGCCCTTAAGGTTGCGTTCTCTGCTGTCCATATCTGCGCGTATGCCCTGGCCTCTTAGCTCGTGGAGGAGTGTTACGGCGTAGTCCTTAGCCTCGTCACCGATCCAGGTGAGGAAGAGCTGCAGTTTATCCTCTCCGCCAAATGTCTCACCAGCGTTTTCCATGAGCATAATGAGTCTCTCTTTACCAAGACCGAATCCGACGCCCGGCATATCAGGGCCGCCGATCTCTTCGATGAGGTGATCGTAGCGGCCGCCTCCGCAGACTGTGCCCTGAGTACCGATGCCTGTACCGATAAACTCAAAAGCGGTCTTTGTGTAGTAGTCGAGGCCTCTTACTATGGATGGGTCAACGATGTATTTGATACCCATGTCGTCGAGGTATCTCTTTACATCTTCGAGATCCTGTTTGCACTCGTCGCACAGGTAGTCGATCATCATAGGAGCGTCTTTGCAGAGATCCTGATCTTCCTGTGACTTGCAGTCGAGTATTCTCATAGGATTCTTTTCGAATCTTGACTTACATGTATCGCAAAGGCAATCGTAATTAGGCCTCAGGAAATCCTGGAGGGTCTTTCTGTAAACAGGCCTGCACTTGCGGCAGCCTACGCTTGAGATGTGAAGCTCAACATCGCCAACTCCCATGCGGTTAAGGAAGTCATAACCGAGAGCGATGATCTCGGCATCAGCGAGCATGGAGTGTGTTCCGAAGTTCTCGATACCGAACTGGTGGAACTCTCTGAGCCTGCCCGACTGAGGCTTTTCATATCTGAAGCAAGGCGTGTTGTAAAAGACCTTTGTCGGCTGAGTCTCAGCGTAGAGATTGCTCTCTATGAAGGCTCTGGCTGCCGGAGAAGTACCCTCTGGTTTGAGAGTGATGCTTCTTCCGCCGAGGTCGTTGAATGTATACATTTCCTTCTGCACGATATCCGTGGTATCGCCGACGCCTCTGTTGAAGAGCTCGGTAGCCTCGAATTCAGGAGTGCGGATCTCTTTGAAGCCGTATTCGCTGCAGATCTTTCTCCACTCATCTTCTACGTAATGCCATTTATATGCGTCCTGAGGAAGCATATCTCTGGTACCTTTTTGTGCTCTGATTGCCATCTTTACCTCCGATAATCTATATATAATTTTTTTCTATCCATCATTTCGTCGAAGCGTTCCGAATAGATCTGGTAATTGCTTACGTTGGCGATCCTTTCTATCCTGTCCTGTTCAGGGAAGTAGACCTTGCCTACCGCCCCCGCTCCGAGGCCTATAATGGTCTGTTTGTCCTCCATGATCCGTATGTTGTATATGGAGTGCGTGCCCGGCAGACACCAGCCTACGTTTTCAAGAGCACCGATCTGATGCTTTTGCCTGTATATGTAGTATGGCCTGTAGCCCGCTTCTGTAAGCATCTGCCTCGATAGATCGAGCATGCCGCTTACGGTCTCGGCGTTCTTTCTGTAGTAAACGGGATCGTGTTCTTTGAGCCTGGAACCCTTCTTTACGGAAAGCGTATGTATCGTGATATTCTCGGCGCCGAGTTCGATTATCTCCGATAGCGACGCTCTGAAGTCTTCGAGTTCTTCCTCGGGAAGCCCTGCTATGAGATCGGCATTTATCACATCGAAGCCAGTCTGCCTGGCTATTTTGAAGCCCTGCCTTATATCGTCTGAAGTGTGATCGCGGCCTATAAGCTCGAGAGTCCTGTCCTTCATGGACTGAGGGTTTATGCTTATGCGGTCGGTCCCGTGCGCTTTCAGCGCGTTTAGCTTTTCTTCAGTGATGGTATCGGGCCTTCCGGCCTCGACTGTAAGCTCTACCTTGCTAAGATCGATGCCGAAAGAATTTGATATTTTATCCAGCATAGCTGATAGCTGATCGGCGCTCAGCGTTGTAGGAGTGCCTCCTCCGATATAAATGCTGTCTATGTCCGTATACTTTTGCTTTGCGAGTTCTCCCATGTAGCCGATCTCCTTAAGAAGATCGGTGAGATATCTGACGTGAGCCTCTTTAGAAGCTACGTTTGACGCGAAGCTGCAATACGCGCATCTTGTCGGACAAAACGGTATGCCTACGTATATCGAATATCTGGACGAAGGATCACCGAGGCCCTGAGATAGCTGATAATCCGCGATATCCGCTATCAGAGAACTTTTATCGCGGCTCATAAGGTATTTATCTCTTATGATATTCTCCATTTCAGAGACGGAATGATCGCCGCAGAGAGCAAGCGCCGGCTTCAGTGGCCTTACCCCTGTAAGCGTGCCCCAGGGAGGCCTTTTTCCGGTAAGCCCGCAAAGGAGCTTGTACATCTCCCTTTTGATCTCATCCCTGTCGGATGAGCCCGCCTCGTTTATGAAGAAACTGTTCTCACCCAGCAGATGGGCTATAGTGGAACCATTATATGAGATGATCTCAAAGCCATCGTCTGGCAGGAATACTCTCGCTAGCTCCATATAGTGGTATTCGTCTTTTATGTTGTTTATGTAAAACCTATACAAATGGGTTCGCTTTCTTTTCGTAACCTATGGTAGTTGGCTCTCCGTGACCCGGGAATACAACGAGATCGTCGTCGAGCTCGTAAAGTTTATATTTGATCGAGTCTCTGAGAGTATCCCAGTCGCCTGTATCGAGATCCGTTCTGCCAACGCTGAGTCTGAACAGTGTGTCTCCGGTGAAAATGACCTCGTCTGTAGCGAAGCATATGCCTCCTTCGGTATGACCGGGAGTCTCAATGACCCTTAGCTCTGTCTCACCGAGAGTAATGATATCGCCCTCTTTGAGCCAGTCTGTCGGATCAGGGCACTTGCCCTTTCCAATGAGATATCTTTCTTTATCCGGAGCGCAGAACTTGACTGAGCTGTATTCCTGTAGATATTTATTAGCAGCGAAGTAATGGTCGTGATGCCCATGAGTCAACAGCACATATTTGAGATATATGTTGTTCGCTATGTCCATGCGGACTTCCATATCGTAGTAACCGGGATCGATGATCGCCTTGTATCCGGTCGCTTCATCTTCGATCAGATATGTGTTTTCCCCGTATACCCCTTTTGGATAGCATTTGATTGCAAGACTCATAACTACTCTCCGATAATAAAATATTGTTAACTGTTAATTTGATCTTGGTCTGTATACCTTGGTAACGCCATCCAATTGCCTGAGACCTGTTTGGAGCCTCTGTATCTGGTGGAGTTCACTGAGCTCTACCGTGAGAAGAGCGTTTGTTATACCAGGCTCGCTCTGATCGAGATTGAGACCCACTACTTCGAGTTCGTTGTCGTCGCAGACCTTTGATATCTCTTTGAAAAGACCTTTTCTGGTCTCAGAAACTATCTGTACATCTACAAGGTATTTTCTGCTTTCGCTTGGAGTATCCCATTCGACCTCCATCAGCCTTCCCTTGTCCTCTTCTTTGAGGTTTCTAAGGTTGGAGCAGTCTGTCCTGTGTACCGTGATGCCCTTTCCTTTAGACACGTAGCCGATTATAGGGTCGCCAGGAACAGGATTGCAGCACGTGGCTCTTCTTATCAGCAGATTGTCGGAGCCTTTTACTATGATGCCGGAATCGGACCCCTGAGCGCCTCTGTTGACAGTGCGCTTCTTGACTTCGATCTTGTCTTCTTGTTCTTCTTTCTTTTGGTTGTCGGCTTCGTAGTACTCGATAAGCTTTTGACCGAGCCTCGATACTGTTGAGCCACCCCTAGAGATCTGAAGGAAGAGCTCGCTGGCGTCTTTACAGTTGAAATCCTTGACTGCCTTCAAGATGTATGAGTTCTTAGCTACCTTGGAAGGCTCAAAGCCCTTCTTTCTGATGTATTCGTTGAGAGCTGTTCTGCCCTTTGAAGTATCGCTTTCGTTCTCGGATTTTCTGAGCCAGTTACGTATCTTAGCACGTGCGCCTGAAGTCTTACATTTCTTGAGCCATTCCACCGAAGGACCCGAAGAGTTAGCTGAAGTTACGATCTCAACGATATCGCCGTTTTGCAGTGGGTGGTCGATGGTGACCATCTTGCCGTTTACTTTAGCGCCGACGCATTTGATACCAACATCAGTGTGTACCTTGAACGCGAAGTCAAGTGGTGTGCTTTCCGCCGGAAGCTCCATTACGTCTCCGCCCGGCGTGAATACGAATACCTGATTATCGAAGAGATCTACCTTGATGGTTTCAAGGAACTCGACTGAGTCATCGGTCTCCTTCTGATATTCAAGAGCCTGCCTGAGCCAGGCGAGCTTTTGCTCGCTGTCATCTGTCCTGCCGGATATCTTGCCCTCTTTGTATTTCCAATGGGCAGCGATACCATACTCAGCAACGCGGTGCATCTCGTAAGTCCTTATCTGGATCTCGAAAGGCTCACCGTTATCGCCGAGCACTGTCGTATGTATCGACTGATACATATTAGGCTTAGGCATCGCGATATAGTCTTTGAAGCGCCCCGGTATAGGCATCCACCTGTTATGGACGAGCCCCAGCGCCGCATAACAGTCTTTGACGCTGCTTACGAGTATTCTTACGGCAAGGATATCGAATATCTCATCGATCTCTTTGTTTTGCATCTTCATTTTGCGGTAGATGCTGTAGAGATGCTTAGCCCTGCCCTTTACTTCGTGCTGTATGCCGGCTTCATCAAGCTCGGAAGAGATCTCAGCTGTAAGGGACTCGAGGTTTTTATCGTATTCGACCTTTTTCTTGGCTATAGCGTCTGAAAGTTTCTTATAGTCATTAGGGTGAAGATACTTAAGAGCGAGATCTTCGAGCTCGAATTTGATGCTGAAAATACCGAGCCTGCCGGCCAGAGGAGCGTATATCTCGAGCGTCTCCATGGCCTTTGTATACCTTTTGTTGGTAGGCATGTACTCGAGAGTCCTCATGTTATGGAGTCTGTCGGCAAGCTTGACGATCAGTACTCTTATGTCTTTTGACATGGCGAGGAACATCTTGCGGAAGTTCTCGGCCTGAGCTTTTTCAGTCGAGTCGTAGCTGATATTACCGAGCTTGGTAACGCCTTCTACCAGAAGAGCTATCCTTTCATCGAAGTCTTCTACAAGCTGTTCTCTTGTATATGATGTATCTTCGACCGCGTCATGAAGGAGGCCTGCGATGACTGTTTCGTTATCCATGCCAAAACCAGCGAGAATTTTAGCAACAGCAACCGGATGTATGATGTATGGCTCTCCGCTCTTACGGAATTGTCCGTCGTGTAGCCTGCGAGCTATCTCGTAAGCCTTTACAATGGCGGAATCATCATACTTAGGGTTGATCTCGCTGATGTCATGTATGAACTTTTCTGTAGATAAGTCTGTGACTTTCTGTACAGCCATGCGTTCCCCCGTCAGTTATAACTTTTACAGTCTGATTCCTTCGTCCTCTCTTCTCTTCTTGGAGGATCTGTTTCTGGCCCTTTCAGCCTTCTGTCTGTTTTCTTCGTACTTCGATATACCGTTCTTCTTTGTCAGCTCATAGAAGAGTGGGCTGCAGAGGAATACCGATGAATATGTACCTACGAATACACCGATCATAAGAGGAATAAGGAATGCGCGAAGCTCGCTGCTTGCCATGATGAACAGTGGCACCATTGAAAACAGTGTTGTGAGCGATGTCATCATAGTTCTTGACAGTGTCTGGTTGATGCTGTCGTTGATGAGCTGAGCGCCCTGTTTTCTCTTATAGAACTTCGTGTTTTCTCTTATACGGTCGAATACTACGATAGTGTCGTTTATCGAGTATCCTACTACTGTGAGGATACCTGCGATGAACGGGTTGTTGATCGTGATCCTGAAGATAGCGTAAATCGACAGTGTTACGAGCACGTCGTGCGCGAGGCCGGCAACGGCTGCCAGGCCGTATGTCCATTCCTTGAACCTGAATCTGATGTAAATGAGCATGCAGATCGCGGCGATAATGATGGACTTGATCGCGTTGCTTCTGAGGTCTTTACCTACAGTTGGACCGAACTCCTCAGATGCGAGTACATCGCTGTCATCAAATCCATATTTTTCCTGGAGAGTATCGACTACAGCGGTACGCTCGTCGGATTTTAGGTCTTTGATAGTCCTGATGATTATCTGCGAATTATTGTCTGTAGCGTATACGATGGTTGGATCAAGATCGTATTCCGCGATAGTTTCCTTGACTTCGTCAATGGTTACTTCCTGTCCAAGCTCGATCTGCATCATAGTACCGCCTGTGAAGTCGATACCGTAATTGAAGCCTTTGACAAGTGAGAAGCCGAGACCAATGATGATGACGCAAGCGCTTATGGCGTAGAACTTCTTTCTGTTCTCGATGAACTTGACGTTCCACTTCCAGTTGAATCTTGGAGTGCCATCCTCTTTGATGCCGAAGTACTTGTTATGTCCGAATTTCTTGCTCTCAGCAAGGAGATTTACGAAGAGCTGTGTGATGAATACAGCGGTGATAACGGACATTACAGTACCGATCATCAGTGTAAGAGCGAAGCCCTTGACGGAAGTCGTTCCGAATATGTAGAGCACGAACGCGGCTACGAGTGTTGTAGTCTGTGAGTCGACTACAGTTGAAAGAGCTGCGTGGTAACCAGTGTCAACAGCGACTCTGATAGTTTTGCCCTTTTGTATCTCTTCACGTATACGGGTGAAGATGATGACGTTGGAGTCTACCGCCATACCGATCGACAGGATGATACCGGCGATACCAGGAAGCGTGAGTACGGATCCGATACCTGCCATGATCCAGAGCACGAGCTGTACGTACAGAAGAAGCGCGGCGTCTGCAACGAGACCGAGCATGCCATACGCTAATACCATAAGTACAAGTACGAGCCCGAGTCCGATAGCACCTGCTTTAACGGAAAGCTGGAGAGCGTTGGCTCCGATAGTAGCAGTCTGTACAGACGAGTTGATCTCTGTCAGATTTGCAGGGAGAGCACCACCTCTGATAAGAGCGGAAAGCTGTGAAGCCTCTGTCTCAGTGAATCCGCCCGGCCTTGTGATCTCGCAGGATCTGGAGTTGATCTTCTCGCTTACTGTAGGAGCTGAGATTACTTCATCGTCGAGCGCGATGACGATAGCGTTTTCCGATACCGGGTTGCCTTCTTCGTCAGTCATAGTTGACTCGACTCCGGCAACGGCCTTTTCAGTAGCTTCGGCGAAAAGGTTTGATCCTTCGTTTGTAAAGTCGATAGTGATCTTATATCCGCCGTTTTCGGTATCCGTAGCGATCTGTGAATCGCTGATACCTTCACCTGTAAGAGCCAGAGTGTTGTCAGGCAGGTAGAACTGGAGCTGAGCTGTACGGCCGATCTGCTTGATAGCCGCTTCAGCGTCCTCTACTCCCGGCATCTCTACTCTGATGCGGTTAGTGCCTTCGATCGAGACCTGAGCCTCGCTGATACCCATGGCGTTGACACGATTTTCGAGCACGCTCTTTGTCTGGTTCATGATAGCTGTAAGCTCAGTGCCTGTTTCTTTTGTATCAGCTTCGAGGAGTACGTATACACCTCCGTTGATATCAAGTCCGTATTTCAACTGCTTGCCGAGATTTCCGAACTTGTCGCCCACTCCGGTAAACGAGATGACCCATGACGCGATGAGCACGATAATTACCAGAACGGCCAATACTTTTCTTCTTCCTGTTCTTTTGGAATCCATTTTGAATCGATACCTCTCTTAGTGTTAACTGTGTTAAAAGCGCATAATACACCTTTATAAAAATTATTCAATCTATTGTACTCGTTTAGACTTGATTTTTCAATGAAAAAAGTACATCAGCGGCATGCACGGATGTACTAATTTCGATACTGGATTATGAGCCTTGAATATGCTCTGTTCTATTTGGCTTCAGCCTCTTCTTTGACCTCTACCTCAGCCTCTACCGGCTGCTCGACTTTCTCTTCTTTTTTGCCAAGCTTTTTAGGTGTGACGGTCTTGTCTCTGTTAGGAGCTTTCTTCTCCTCTTCGACTTTCTTTTCTTTATCTGCTTTAGCCTTTGGCTGCTCTTCAGCGCTTGCTCTGCCAACGCTTGCAACAGCTGTCTTGAGGAATTCGATCTTGTTCTTACCAGCTGTAGTAGAAATAACTACGCTCTTTTCGTTGATCTTTTCGATTTTGCCGATCACTCCACCGATAGTGATGATCTCATCGCCGACTTTGAGGCTTGCTCTCATTTCCTTGTCTGCTTTTTCTTTCTTCTTCTGTGGTCTGATCATCATGAAGTAGATGAGCACCAACAGCGCAGTCATTAGAAGGATACTTGTAACTCCCTGCTGATCCATAATTTCTCCTTTGCTAGATAACTAGATAAAACGCTTAGTTAATATGGTGCCGGCGGTGGGGGTCGAACCCACACGATATTGCTATCACGGGATTTTGAATCCCGCGCGTCTGCCAATTCCGCCACGCCGGCGCATGGCTTATGGCGAAAAAAATGGTGTGGATGACTGGACTCGAACCAGCACGGTTTCACCCACATGGCCCTCAACCATGCGCGTCTACCAATTCCGCCACATCCACACGGCACTTATACATTATAGCGTCTAAAAATAGTTTTTCAAGTGTTATTTCAAAAAACTTTTTAAAGCTTTTTTTGTAGCGCTGTGTAACTCGTCTAGCGTGCCGTTATTGTATATAACGTAGTCTGCCCTGTTGATCTTGTACCGGTCAGACATCTGCTTTTCCATAATGCTTTCGATAACGGCATCTTCTAGACCACTACGTTCTCTGATACGGCGCTTCCTTATCTCTGTATCAGTAACGACTACCCATACAGCGTCGTAATCCCCTTCTGTGCCCGTTTCAAACAGAAGCGGGATATCGTAAAAGATGACTTCTTCGCCAGATAATTCGCTGCGTTCTCTGATCGCGGCAATATCGTCAAGCACAAGCCTTGTAGTGCACGATTCGTACAAGGCTTTCTTAGCGGGGTCGTTGTAGATCATTTCGCGCACGGCCGCCCTGTCAAGGCTTCCGTCTTCACGAAATAGCTGCTCGCCAAATTTGGCGCGAATAAGCGGAAGAGCTTTGCCGCCCTCCGCTGTCATCTCGCGCGATATCGCGTCAGCGTCTATTACTGTGTATCCAAGATCTCTTAGGTGATTCGAGACCTCTGTCTTGCCGGAGCCTATACCTCCGGTGATCGCGATATTAAGCATATTGCCCTCACTTAAGTTCATACCAGGTCTTGCCCGTATGTATGTCGCATACGAGATCGACTGCCAGGTCGGCGGCGCCTTTCATGCAGTTATCTAGTATCTCTCGTACATCTTCCACTTCGCTGTCAGGGCCTTCCACAATGAGTTCGTCGTGGATCTGGAGTATCAGCTTCGATTCAAGGCCCCTCTTTCTTAGCTCGGTGGTCACGGAATTCATTGCTATCTTGATGATATCCGCCGCAGTGCCCTGTATAGGAGTGTTCATGGCAAGCCTTTTAGCGAGCTCCCTTTCCATGAATTTACGCGAAGCGAATTCAGGTATCTTTCTGATACGGCCGAAATACGTGCTCACCTGCCTGTCTGCTTCTCCTATCTCTATCTGCTTGTTGAGATAGTCTCTGACTGCGGTGTGCTTAGCAAAGTAATCGTTAATATACTTTTGCCCTTCGCTTCTGGATATATGGAGACTTTCCCCGAGCCCAAAGCCGCTCATGCCATAGACGACACCGAAATTGACGGCCTTAGCCTTTGTTCTGTCAAGAGGCGTGACTTCGTCTTCCGGTATATCGAATACTCTTGAAGCCGTGGCTCTGTGTATATCATTGCCCGCCTTGAAGTCAGCAATCAGGGATTCGTCGCCCGATAAAGCAGCGAGTATCCTTAACTCTATCTGAGAGTAGTCAGAGCCAGTAAACGAGTGGCCTTCAGAAGCGATGAAGGCTTTGCGGATCAATCTTCCGTAATCGTCTCTGATAGGGATATTTTGGAGATTAGGCTCGGTGCAGCTGAGGCGCCCTGTCGCGGCTACTGTCTGCATGAAATGAGGCCTTACCCTTCCGCCCTCGCCGATCAGAGGAAGCAAACCTTCGACATACGTGCTGTTCAGTTTGCTGAGTTTTCTGTACGAAAGCACGTCCTGAACTATCTTGTGATCATCCTTAAGCTTGTCGAGGACATCGGCAGCGGTTGAATAATTGCCGCTCTTGCCCTTTGAAGGCTTTGGATGAGGGATAGCCATCTCTTCGAAAAGTATGACGCCGAGTTGTTTAGGCGAGTTGATATTGAACTCATGCCCTGCCTCGGCATATATCTCCTGCTCAAGCTTTGAAATGCCGTCTGTAAGCTCTGCCCCGATTCCCTTTAAAATATCCGGGTCGCATTTGATCCCCTGATATTCCATGCGGGAAAGTGTCAGTACAAGTGGCATCTCACAGCCTCGGAAAAGTTCATAACTGCCGCTTTCTTTAAGGGCCTTTATCTGCTCAGCCCTCACCTTTGCCGAATAAAAAGCGCGCTTGAAACACTCTTCCTCGCTTAGGCTGAGTGAAGAAACAGACGAGGCATCCGAAAGAGCCTTCGCTTCATCCTCGGAAGCCGAATAGCTGCAATATCTTAGAAGCAATTTATCCAGAGGATATTTCTGCCTGTTGGCATCGAGAAGATACTCGGCAACGGCGCAGTCGTATTCCGGAATGTAATCCGCGTCGCACTTTGAAAGGAGCGAATAAAGGATGCGACCGAGCCCTGTGCCGCAAAGATGATAAGCCTTATCGGCAAGCTCAGATACAACCAGTGATACATCCATCGGTGTCAGTACGCGGTAAGCCCTTACTTTTTCAGCGTCGCTGTAAAGCGTGAGCGAAAATATCTCAGGATCTTTCAGATGATCGGCGTCACAGGCAGCTTCGATAAACACATCGCTTCCCTCTTTTACATTCGAGAAGAACTTTTCAAGGCTGACCGATTTGAGCGCTTCGAGTTCAGACGAGAAATCCGTGCCCGAATTAAGGCTTTCGGTATCATCCGAAGACGAGCCGCGTAGTTTTTTAAGGAAAGCATTGAACTCGAGCTCTGTATAAATCTCTACGAGCTTAGGCATATCTGGCTCGGTATACTCGAGTTCTTCCCATGTGAATTCCACAGGAGACTCGGTGTTGATGGTGGCGAGCCACTTGGACATGCGGGCGACTTCGATATTGTCTCTTAGCTTCTCGCCCATCTTGCCCTTTACCTCATCGGCATGATCAATGAGATTTTCAAGGCTGCCATACTCTTCAAGTAAAGCGATGCCCTTCTTTTCGCCTATTCCAGGGACTCCCGGGATATTGTCTGAACTGTCTCCCATGAGACCTTTGAGATCGATGAACTGCTTTGGTGTAAGATGGTAGCGCTCCTGCATCGCAGGGATATCATAGAGGTCAAACTCGCTCATTCCACGCTTGTTTATAAGCACGTGGACATGTTCGTCGACAAGCTGGAGTTCGTCTTTGTCACCCGAAATAACGAGCGTATCGATGCCTTCCTTGCTCGCCTTGGCGGCTACTGTGCCTATGATATCGTCAGCCTCGTATTTAGGAAGCTCGAGCACAGCGATATTCATCGCTTTAAGCACTTCGTGCATCATCGGTATCTGTGACAGAAGTTCAGGAGGAGTCTTCAGCCTGCCTGCCTTGTATTCGTCATATACGTCATGCCTGAAAGTGCCGCCCTTCATGTCGAAGGCGACAGCGATGTGCGTAGGCTCGTAGTCTGTGAGTATCTTGTTAAGCATATTAACAAAGGCAAACACACCCTGAGTGTGCATGCCTTTGGATGTAACCATCGGTCTCATGGCAAAGTACGCCCTAAAAAGCAGACTGTTGCCGTCGATTAATATGAGTTTTCTCATATAGGTCTCCTGTTGAAGATCAAAAAGTATCTTTGTAATAAAAAACCCGGAATACCGTTTAAGCCTTTAATTGACGCCCTATCGTTTACGATAAGGTGGGTACTCCCTGAGCCTGGCCTCTGTAGTCCGCTCTGAGCGGCTTTACATAACGCTTCCGCATCGGGATCCCTTTAAGTATGTGTAGGTTCAATTATGAAGACTTTAACGCATACCCCAGGAAATGGAATTCATTATTTGACTGATCAGATATCGAGATCGCAGTTGAAGTATACCTTCTGGACGTCGTCGTTGTCTTCGAGCGAAGTGATCAGTTTTGTAAGAGACTTGATAGCGCTTTCGTCTGAAACGTTAGCTTCCATCGAAGGGATCTGTTCTACCTCTGCCTCGAAGATCTCATAGCCTGCGTCTTTGATCGCCTGATGAACGTCATTGAAAGCAGCCGGCTCTGTGCGGATCTCGAAGTTGTCGTCGTTGACGATCATATCATCAGCACCGGCATCGAGAGCTACCATCATTACTTCATCTTCGTCGAGATCTTCGGAATCGATAACGATGACTCCCTTGCGGCTGAACATGTACGAAACGCAGCCAGGTGTACCGAGATTGCCGCCGTTCTTGTCGAATACGGACCTTACGAACGAAGCTGTACGGTTTTTGTTATCTGTAAGCGCTTCTACGATCACAGCGACACCGCTTGGGCCATAACCTTCAAACTGAAGTTCTTCGTACGACTCACCACCGAGCTCTCCTGTACCCTTCTTGATAGCTCTGTTGATATTGTCGTTAGGCATACCGATCGACTTTGCCTTATCGATAGCCACTCTGAGTGAAGGGTTGAAGTCAGGATCGCCGCCGGCCTTGGCCGCAACGATGATCTGTCTTGAATACTTTGTGAACATCGCAGATCTCTTGGAATCCTGCGCTGATTTTCTGTTAGCTATTGTCCCGTGTCTGCCCATGGGAATACGCCTCCTTGTGTATTGATTATTCTTTTCTTGTTTTTGACACGCTTATTATACGCCCGAGCCTATTCATCTTCAAGGTTCTTGAAGGCTGTAGACATCATCAGTTTGATCCTGTTGAGCTGGTTGACCGTAGAAGCTCCCGGATCGTAGTCGATCGCGACTATGTTCGCTTTGTCGTCATATTGCCTTAAAGCCTTGAGCATTCCCTTACCGGCTACGTGATTAGGCAGGCAAGCGAACGGCTGCAGGCAGAGTATGTTCTTGACTCCGCTGTCGATAAGGTCGACCATCTCGCCCGTGAGAAGCCAGCCCTCTCCACATTGATTGCCGATGGAGATGAATTTCTCAGCATTGGCAGCTGTCTCTTCGATATGCGCGTCAGGCACGAAGCGCTTGCTCTTACGGCAGGCTTCTCTCGAGTATTTCCTGTATGACTCGATAAAGCTGAGCAGCATCTTGTTTATTGCCATATCCTTCCATGTTCCGGAAAGATTGTTGTAATTGAATACCTTGTTGATGAAGCCGTATTCGAAGAAGTCTATGAACGACGGAACTACTGCTTCGCCGCCCTCAGCCTCTATAGTCTCTACGAGGTTGTTGTTGGCGTTAGGGTGATACTTGACAAGTATCTCACCTACTATGCCGACCTTAGGCTTCACCATGTCCTCGTGGATCGGGATGCTGTCGAAATCCTTTACTATAAGCTCAAGGTTCTTCTTGAAATCTTTCTTTCTGAGATCCATGCAGTTTTTGACGATCTTGTCGAACCACGAATTCATGACCGACTCCGCCGAACCTTTCTCGATCTCATAAGGCCTTATCCTGTACAGGCATTTCATCATGAGGTCTCCGTAAAGAGCTCCGTATACCAGCGACAGAGCGAGCCTTGGCGTTATGGAGAATCCAGGGTTTCTCTCTAAACCTACCATGTTGAACGATATGACAGGTATCTGTTCCATGCCGAGATCCTT
>CADAUB010000002.1 GCA_902790965.1 uncultured Eubacteriales bacterium
ATCTTGCTGTTGTCTGTGTATACGACTTCTACCTCTTCAGGAACACCGATGAGCTTTACTTCTTTTGGCTTCTCGTCATATACGAAGAGCGTATCTTCATCGTAATCCCATCTTGCATCGGATGTGTCGATCTTCTTTCTTGTGATCCTCCACTTGAGTTCAGGGACGAATGGCTCCTCGTAGTTGTCTTTGTTCCTGTAGCTGAGCCTTGCCTCTGCCACGTATGTACCGGCCTCGATCGCTCTGTTCTCCAGATAAACATCGACCGTTACTCCGTCTGGAAGGCCTACAAGCTCGACGCTCTTCTCTTCGCCATCGTATACGAAATCGCCTTCGTGATCCCAGTGGACGTCGGACATGTCATAGGATGCCTTGTCGATGTGCCACCAGCATCCGCTGACCGGAGCAGGCTGCTCGTAATTGGCAGGATCGACCGCCTCGAGCGTAGCCATTGCCTCGTAGCCGCCCGCGTTGAGCGCGCGATTGTTGGTGTACGAAACTCTTACGGTATCTGGGAGGCCTGTCAGCTCGACTGTCTTCTCTTCGCCGTCAAATACGAATGGCTCGCTGTAATCCCAGCGCGCTCCCGAAACATCGATAGGCGCCTTGACTATCTCCCATTTGCACTTAGGCAGCTGGAGCTCTCTGTAGTTATCTCCGACAGCGTCGACGAGCTTAGCGGTCGCGTAGTAAACGCCTGCTTCTGTCGCGGTGTTTCCTTCGTAGACAACGTTGAAGCCTTCAGGGATTCCCGCAAGCACTGTCTCAGCAACCTTGCCGCGAAGCCTGTCAAAGAGCCCCTGCTCGCGTATCCGCTCTTCGATAGCGACGCTCTTCTCTGTTCCGTCATAGACAAATGGCTCGCTGTAATCCCAGCTGACGTCATCCTCGTCTATCACTATGGTCGCAGGCTCGATCTCGAAGCTGCAGCCGCCGAACTCAGGCTTGTAGTAATTGTGCTCATCGTACTCAAAGCTTACCGAAGCATCGTAGTTTCCGACGTTCGTCGCCGAATTGCCCTCGTAGACTGGCTTTATTCCCTCAGGGAGTCCCTCGAGCATGACGAATTTCGTTTTGCCGTCGTAAACGAAGCCCTCGGTGCCTGCCCAGAAGACTCCCGACATATCGTAAGTCGCCTTGCCGATGCTGTAGCTGTAGTCTCTGATCGACGGCTTGTTGTAATTCGCCTCGTCATATTCGAAATCTGCCGAAGCTGTATATTCGCCGGCCTCGGTCGCGCTGTTTCCATGATATACCGGTGTGAGCCCTTCAGGGAGTCCCTCGATCGCCACGGACTTGACAGTGCCGTCATAGATGGACTTGGAATCGCCTTCCCATCTGGCGTTCGACATATCGTAGTCTGCCTTCACGATCTTCCAGCCGCAATCTCTGATCGACGGAGCGTTGTAGTTATCAGGATCTCTTGGGATCAGATCTGCATGAGCTGTGTAGTCTCCTGCCGCATAAGCAGTATCTCCGCTCAGCTCTACATCGAGAGTCTCCGGTACACCCGCGAGAGTGACCGCCTTCTCTGATCCGTCATAGACGAACGGCTGAGCGTAATCCCATCTGAGAGTGCGGATGTCAGGATCCGCCTTCTCGATAGTCCACTCGCAACTCATAGGCTCTGGTACGTTGTAGTCGTTTGTGTCTATATCAAAGATTGCTTTCGCCGTATATACGCCGGCGTCCACAGCGCTGTTCGATTCATAGCTTACGGAAACTCCCGAAGGTATGCCGCTAAGCTGTACTTTCTTGACCGTGCCGTCGTAGACGAAGCTCTGCTTGTAGTCCCAGGCGGCACTGCTCATATCGTAGTCGGCCTTGCCGATGCTCCAGCCAAGTTCTACTGGCTCAGGCGCGTTGAAGTTGTCGTCCGATGTGGTGAAGCTTGCAGTAGCCGTATAGTCACCGGCCAGCTCGGCGGAGTTGCCGCTGTACGAAGCGCTTACGTTCTGAGGAAGTCCTGTGAGGCTTACGCTCTTTCTGCTTCCGTCATATGTGAATGCGCCCGGCTTGTAGTCCCACTTGCACGAGGACATATCGTAATCGGCTCTGCTTATCTCCCAGTCGCAGTCGCTTACGTGAGGCAGATTGTAGTTGTCTGGATCTGCGACAGTAAGGACAGCGGAAGCTGTGTAGCTGCCTGCGTCTGTAGCCTCGTTTCCGGAATACTCTGCGAACACTCCGTTAGGAAGCTGCTCGAGCATTACGCTCTGCTCTCTTCCGTTATATACCTTCGCTCTTGAGTAATCCCATTTGACCGCGGACATATCGTAGTCGGCCTTGACGATCTCCCAGCTGCAATCATCCACTTCAGGGCTGTTGCAATTTTCTGTATCGTAAGGGAGCAGCTCAGCGGAAGCTGTGTATTTGCCTGTATCCGCCGCCGCATTGCCCGAGTAAATCACGCGGAGTCCTTCAGGCAGGCCTCTCAGTGTCACTTCGTGCATCCTGCCGTCGTACTTGAACTCGCCGTCGTAGTCCCAGTTAACACCCGACATATCGAAGTCGGCCTTCTCTATGCTCCATTCGAGCTCTATAGGATCAGGCGTATTGAAGTTGCGGTTGTCGGCAGCGCTGAAGTTTACAGTCGCTTTATATGTACCCGCAGAGACCGCGCTGTTTCCTCTGTACGAAGGAAGCGCTCCCTCAGGGAGTCCCCTAAGAGTCACTTTGTGCTCGCTTCCGTCATAGGTGAACGGCTTGTCGTAATCCCAGCTGACATAGCTCATGTCGTAGTCGCCCTTCTCGATCCTCCATGTAAGGTTCTCGACTCTGGCCTTCATGAGATTGTCGGTGTCTTCAGGGATGATCTCAGCCGAAGCAACGTATGTGCCCGCGCGGGATGCCGATGCGTTGTTGTAAACGACCGATGTGCCCTCAGGGATATTCTCGACCGCTACTGTCTTTTCGAGACCGTCATAAACGAACGCCTCGTCGAAGTCCCATCTTACTGCGGATACATCCACAGGGGCTCTTTCGATTATCCAGTGACACGAAGGGCAAGCCGGCTCTTCGTAATTGGCCGTATCGTAATCGAACGAAGCTCTCGCGATATATTCGCCAGCTGCTATCGCTGTATTATCTTCGTACTCAGGTGTGAGTCCATCAGGAAGGCCTGTGAGCCTTACCGATTTCTCCTCGCCGTCATACGCGAACTCCTTGAGTTCCTGCCACTTAACGCTGCTCATGTCGAAAGTAGCCTTGGCGATGTGCCAGTCGAGCGTCATCTCAGGGATGTTGTCTTCGTAGTTATCCGCATCGTTTACGCTGAACCTGGCGACTGCTGTATAGTTACCGGCCTCGGTTTCCGATGCGTTCTCGTACTCTACGCTGACTCCCTCAGGGATGTTCATAAGAGCAACGCTCTTGACGCTTCCGTCATAAACGAATTCGCTCGTGTAGTCCCAATAGACTCCCGACATATCCTTCGTAGCTTTTGCGATGCTCCACGAATAGCCCTCGGACTGAGGAGCTTTGTAATTGCTGTCATCGACTGCAGAGAAGATGGCCTTGGCGTAGTATGTGCCCGCTGTCTTCGCGGAGCTTCCCGTATACTCGACGCTTACCTCGTCTCCAAGCTCGCTCTCGATCTCGACTGACTTCTCAGTTCCGTCGTACACGAATCCCGAGCAGTCTGTCCAGCGGAGTTCCGGGAGGCTAAGATCTGCCTTTCCGATCGACCATGTAAGGCCGCTGATCTCAGGTACTTCATAATTGACCGAGTCGTTAGGTAGCAGTGTGGCGCTCGCCGCATACTTGCCCGCAGCCACTTTTACATTGCCTTCATACTCGACTTCAACGCCCTCAGGCACGTTGAGGAGATACACTCCCTGCTCGCGCCCGTTGTACACGAAGGCGTCAGTATAATCCCAGCAGACTTCAGATATGTCGATCTTCTTTTTGTTGATCTTCCACTGGCAGTCAGCAGGGCTGTTTACTATCAGGTTGTCTCTGTCATATTTCAGTACAGCGTGAGCGTTGTAGACTCCGGCATCATGAGCGGAAGCATTTTCGTATTCCGCATAAACGCCTTCAGGCAGGCCTTCGAGCTCTACCCTCTTCATCTCTCCGTCATATGTAAACGCGCCATCATAGTTCCACCTGACAGCCGACATATCCGCTTCTTTTCTATGAATGCTCCAGTCAAGAGTCATGTCAGAAGGAGTGAGGAAGTTATGCGTATCCGCGCTTACGAACGAAGCCCTCGCGGTGTAATCGCCCGCGTACTTGCCTTCATTTTCGCTGTATTTTACTTCGATGCCCTCAGGGATCCCGTAAAGCGACACTCCGTGTGTATCGCCATCATATGTGAAGCTCTGATCTTCGCTCCACGAAACAGAGCTCATGTCATACGAAGCCTTTGCGATCTCCCACTCGTACTCCGCTGGGCCCGCAAGCGCATAGTTGCCGTAAAGCGAGAGCCTTGCGAGGTATTTGCCGGCAGGAACTTCTTCGGCACCCTCATATTCGTACTCCGCGTCTTCAGGCAGATTCGTAACATAAACGCTCTTTGGGCTGCCATCGTATACCAGCTCGTCATATCCCGACCACTCGAGTTCAGCCGGGTCGATCATGATGCTCTTGATCTTCCACTCGCAAGGAGCTATCTCGCGAGGCTTCTCGTAATTCGCCTCGTCGAACTCAAGAGTCGCTGTAGCTGTGTACTCACCGGCAGCGCTTCTCGTGTTGTTCTCGTATCTGGCAGTCACGCCCTCAGGAAGGCCCATAAGCCCTACTCCGTGATTCAGGCCGTCATATTCAAACGGGCCGTCGTAATCCCAGCGCACCTCCGAGAGGTCGAGCGGGGCCTTGCGGATAGTCCACTCGTGCTCTCTTACGATAAGCGGATCGTTGAAATTCTCTCTGTCGAACTCAAAGTCGAAGGAAGCAATGTATGTGCCCGCTTCAACAGCTTCGTTGCCGCTGTATACAGGGACGATCCCTTCCGGGAGGCCTTCGAGCCAGACATGCTTGACACTTCCGTCATAGCGCATATCCTCATCTTCTGCCCAGCGCACTGCCGAAGCATCTATATTTGCCTTTTGTATATTGAGTCTTACTTCGTTCGAGACTGCGTCTCCGATTCTGTTCGACACGTGCAGTCTGAGAAGGTAACCATCGTAAGAAACCGGAAGTATCGCTGTATGCTCTATCGCCTCCCAGCTTCCTTCCTCGCCTGTCTCGCTCACCTCGAGATATCCGCTCACGTGAGGATCGTTGACCGAAGTGATCTCAGGCAGCTCGAACGGTATAGGGCTGCCATATGTGAAGCTGATAGGCCCCTCGATATCCGCTACCTCAGGCACCTTGCCCCAGATAGCGTAAAGGTCGGTATCCTCGTCGATGACTTCTACCTCGCAGCCACCTTCATACACTTCGCCTTTGCCCTGCGGAGAACCGCACCAGCCGATGAACGCCGAAGCCTTGTCTGGCTCGTCGAACAAATTCTCCTCGAGAACGTATCTGTAGTTTGGCGCTGTGCGCCTTTCCTCGGTCAGATCGCGAGGGTCGTCAGGATAGTTGCTGTGGTAAGTCACAGTAAAGCCTTCGACCGAGAACGGCTTGGCCTTCCTGTATTTGCCGTATTCCTTTACGGCCAGATTGCCGCAGTCGGTGCTTCCGTCTCCGTCGGTGCTGAACGAGTCGCCCAAAAGTATGTCGCTAAGAGCAGCACACTGATGGAACATGTTAGTCATATCGCTGCACGCGTATGTATCGAAAGACGAGAGGTCGAGATCAGAGAGTCTGACGCAGCCCTCAAACATCGAGCTCATATCCGAGACGTTCGATGTATCGAAGCCGCTGAGATCAGCCCTGAGCATGTTCTTACAACCCTTAAATAGCCCTGCGAGAGACGCCCCGTCAGGGAAGGTCACCTTGCGGCTCGCGATGACAGTCACCAGTTCAGGAACATATTCCTTCCATGGCACCTCAGCGTCGGCGAGAGAAGCGGCTTCTCCGCCGTCGATCAGCAAGTTTCCGTTTTCGTCTATCCCCCAGAGGCATTCGCCCCATTTGCCCACTTTGACAAATCCGTTATCCATTCTGTTTATCCTCTTTTTCCTTTTGAAAATCCTATTTTGATCAAGTACCGATCGCCGTTCGCTCCGCTCTGGATCGTCGTTCGATGGTTGATTGATCCGTTCCTTGCCGTGCATCATTTTAAGTCGCAAAACTGCACAGCCATACATAGTAGATTATATAGTAAAAGCCTTCCGAAAAAAAGGAAAACGGACCACGATCGGCAGTTCTTCTTGATACAAAAAAACATACATTTTCGACTGGTATGCGAAAATGCATGTTTTTGACTTTTCCTTATAGACTTGGCGGTTAATATCGCTCAAGCATCGCCTTGTACATCTCGTCCGCTGGGTCGATAAGCGGAAGGTCTGTGACCTCAGCGAGTTCTTCCTTGAAGTACGGGAAGTGGGTGCAGCCGAGTATGATCGCCTCAGCCCCGGAAGCGCGCATATATGCCGCCATTTCTTTAAGGCCAAAGCTGCGTATGATCACCTTCGGGGACAGCCCTTCCTCGATGGCACTTACTATCCCCATATTGCCGGTCCCTACGACGTAGATATCCGGGTTGGTCGCCATGAACGCTTCTTCTATTCCGTGAGCTGAAAGGTTGTTGGCCGCCATCACTCCGACGCGGCCATGCTTTTTCCCCATAGCCCTGTAGACCTGAAGCGGCGTATATATCCGTATATCCTCACCCGTCTGCGCGGATTTATGCATAGCATATTCATCGAAGCCAAAGGCTCCGGATAGAGAATTGCAGTATATGAAAAAGTCGCGCGTACCCGCTTCGATCTCGGGATCGAAGAGCGCATCCATCGCCGCGCGCTTACCATCGTCATCCATGTACTGGAATTTTATCTGCGCGTCGCAATCCTCCGAGACCGGGCAGTACCGAGGATCAAAGAGCACAGCATCCTCCTCCGCTAAAGTATTCTTTCTCTTTATAAAATCGACGCCCATCTTTGTATCCACAGGCGTTCCGGCGATCACCGTTACTTTTCTAATTTCTCGCATAACGTTTATGTTCTCGCTTTCTATCATTCGCGGTCTTGTATTTGTATTCTTTCGTTAAGCATTGACCGGCTCAGTTTTTCCTGGCCGAATATCTGTATTCTACACTCCGCGCCCCACCTGGACAATATATATGGATTCGATTTAGAAGCACAAGCAAAACCCGGCCCCGTATACATGCACAGTGTTGCAATGCTGTGTGCAAAATGATAGTGAATCGTCGCTTTTGCTATACACAGTGTAGCAACGCTGTGTGCAAAGTGATAGTGAATCGTCGCTTTTGCTATACACAGTGTAGCAACGCCGTGTGCAAAGTGATAGTGAATCGTCGCTTTTGCTATACACAGTGTAGCAATGCCGTGTGCAAAGTGATAGTGAATCGTCGTTTTTGCTATACACAGTGTAGCAACGCCGTGTGCAAAGTGATAGTGAATCGTCGCTTTTGCTACACAGATCCAACGGCTCTAGGTGTGATACGCTCGAGAAGTTATGGAAATAAAGACCGGGCCCAGATGGACCCGGCCGTGCTTTAATTCAGAACGATCTTGCGATCATTAGGACTTCTATCTCAGAGCTTAGAACTTAGCAACTACAGCGCCGTTGTAAGTCTCTTCGATGAACTGCCTTACCTCGTCGGAGTGGAGAGCGTCAACGAGAGCCTTTGTCTTCTCGCTCTCAGCGTTCTCAGCAGCAACAACGATTACGTTTACATAAGTGTCTTCCTGCTCTTTGTCAGTTCCCTCAGCAACTATCAGCTTGTCCATGATGTCTGCCTGGATAGCATAGTTGGCATTGATTACGCCAAATGCAAGGTCTGGAAGCGATGCTGGGAGTGAAGCAGCTTCGAGCTCAACGATCTCAACATTCTTAGGGTTATCAACGATATCTGTAACTGTAGCCTCAGAGCCAACGCCGTCCTTAAGTGTGATGATGCCGTTGTCTGCGAGCACCTTCAGAGCTCTCGCCTCGTTTGTAGTGTCGTTAGGAACACCGATCTTGTCTCCCTCAGCGAGTTCGTCGAGGCTCTTCTTTGTCTCTGAGTAAACAGCCATCTTCTCATAGTGCATGTCAGCTACTGCTGTGAGGTCTGTACCGTTCTCAGCGTTGTAGTCTTCGAGATATGGCACGTGCTGGAAGTAGTTAGCGTCTACGTCGCCATCTGTAGTAGCTACGTTAGGCTGTACATAGTCTTCGAATTCCTTTACCTCGAGTGTCCATCCTTCTTCTGCGAGCTTGTCAGCAGCAGCATTGAGGATCTCAGCGTGTGGTGTAGGAGAAGCAGCAACTACGATTGTCTTGTCTTCCGAGCTTCCGCCACCGCCGCAGGCTGTAAGTGCGCCAAGTGCAAGCGCGAGTACCAGCGCGAGGATTCCTGTTTTCTTGAAGTTCTTCATTTTGTTCCCTCCTTTGAAAGATATGATTGTCTTTAGTTAATATTTTTACCCTCTCGGGCCGTTAACTTGTTAAGTGCTATTCACCGAAGCGGTGTGTTAGCTGCGTTAGTTGAGGCGATTGTCCATCTTTGCCGCGACTTTTATGCCGATCTCCTGCATGATCTGTACGATTACCACGAGCACCAGGATAGTGATCCACATTATCGTCGGCTGGAATCTGTAGTGTCCGTATCTGATGGCTATATCTCCGAGGCCTCCGCCTCCGAGCGTACCTGCCATCGCCGAGTAACCGAGTATGGTGATGGTAGCTACCGCAGCTCCGTTGAGGAGTGATGCCCTTGCTTCAAGCAGAAGCACCTTCCAGATTATCTGCAGGTTGCTGGCTCCCATCGCCTGAGCGGCTTCGATGACTCCAGGGTCAACTTCCATGAGGCTCTGCTCTACCATCCTTGCTACGAACGGCCATGCTGCGAGTATGAGAGCTGCTGTTGTGGCCCATGTACCGATTCCCGTTCCGATTACCATCCTGATGTATGGCATGAACGCTATCATGAGGATCAGGAATGGCATCGATCTTATAACGTTTACGATAAAGCCCATGATTTTGTTATACCAGGCTACAGGCTTGATCCCGTTAGGACTTGTGACTATGAGCGACACTCCGACCGGAAGTCCGATCAGATAAGACACCAGTGTTCCGATCAGTGTCATTATCAGGGTCTGTACAGTACCCTCAGAGAGAAGATCTATCAATGTATGTGCATCCATTAATTATTCACCTCCTCTGTTGGCCCGTTGACCGGATAATCGTAGTAGTCTGAATCCTCCGGTATCTCAGTAAAGTCTACGCCCTCCTTGATAAGATAGGCCTTTTGTTTTTCCGCTATACGCTTGTCATCTGACAGCGCTATCACCATCTGTCCTTTCTGCTCGTCGAGCAATGCGTCCATGTTGGCATAAAGCATGTTGACCGGCTCGCCTATCTCCAGGATCATGTTCGCAATGATCGGTTTGTAGGCTGTCTGCTCGTTGAACGCGAGCCTCAGACGGTTCTTTACGGCTGTCCTTGTAGCAGGTACCTCCATCTCTGCCGAATCAGGGAAGAAGAGCCTGCGCGCCGCTTTGGTCTTTGGCCTTGCGAATACTTCGCTCACCTCGCCTCTTTCGACGATCTCACCGTTTTCGATAACAGCCACTTTGTTGCAAAGCTGCTTTATGACCTCCATCTCGTGGGTGATCACTACCAGTGTGATGCCGCGTTCCTCGTTGATCTGCCTCAGAAGGCTCAAGATCGAGCGGGTAGTCTTAGGGTCGAGAGCTGATGTAGCCTCATCGCAGAGTATTACTTCAGGGTCAGAAGCAAGGGCTCTGGCTATGGCCACTCTCTGCTTTTGTCCACCCGAGAGCTGAGACGGATACGAATGGGCTCTTTCCTCGAGATCTACTACTTTGAGGAGTTCTTTTACCTTCTTCGATGTCTCGGCTTTTGAAGAGCCCGCGATCTCGAGTGGGAAGCTTATGTTACCGGTGGCATCTCTCTGCATCAGCAGATTGAACTGCTGGAATATCATCGAGATGCGGCGTCTCTGGAGGTTGAGCTCTTTTGAGCTGAGGCCTGTAAGAAGATGTCCGTCAAAGAGGACTTTTCCCTCTGTCGGCTGCTCCAGTAGATTGATCGTCCTTACCAGAGTGGACTTGCCCGCTCCGGAGAGCCCGATGATCCCATAGGAGTCACCCTTTTGTATATCCAGGTTGATGTCTTTAAGAGCGACCACTTTTCCGCTTTTAGTATCGAACTCTTTGGTCACACCCTGAAGACTGATGATAGGTTCTGACATTTACTAACCTTCCTTAGTGTGTAGATTATTAACGAACTCGTTAATTTTACGCTGATTTCTGCGAATATACAAGAGAGGCAGGTCTTAACGACCTGCCTCTATAATATCTCGCACGAGAACGATCCATAGTTGGCTTCGTTATGACCTTATCCTATGATTGATTACCGGCTCTGCACATGCACATGCCCATCATTCCCATTTCCATCATCACGATTTTCTTCATGTGAATGTGCTCCTTTCCTTTTTACTCACAGAATAAGTTCTTTTTAGAGACTATAACAACGAACATTAGTAAAGTCAACTAAAAAACGGCAAAAATTTGTTGTTTTTCACAAAATGCATTTTTAGCACTTAGTTATGTTTTTGTTTAACGCCTTCAAATGTTTAAAATGCTCAGCAAAATCATTATACTTAATCTGGTTGGAAACAATATGACAAACAAACAGTAAATCAATATATATAAAGGAGATAAATAATTATGAGAACAGTTGCATTCATCGGCGCAGGCAGCTTCGGTACCGCGCTTGGAACAGTACTTGCGAGCAAGGGATATCGTATCAACGTTTACGATATCGATCAGGAGCATCTTGCCAACGTCGAGAGAGATATGGAAAACAAGAGATACCTCCCAGGCGTAAAGCTCAGCGGAGACTATCATTTCTGCAAGACAGGTGAAGAGGCACTGAAGGGCGCTGAGTTCGCTATCTTCGCTCTTCCTGCACAGCATCTCAGAGCAGCTCTCGAGCAGCACGTTCCTTTCCTCGAAGATGATACTATCGTAATGAACATCTCCAAGGGTATCGAGCTCAAGACACTCAGAAGAATGTCCGAGATCGTTTCTGAATTTATCGACCTCAACAGATATGTTTGCCTCGCCGGCCCTTCGCACGCTGAGCAGGTGGGCGCTGGAGTTCCTACATGCGTATCCGTTGCTTCCAAGAACAAAGAGGCAGCTCTCGCAGCAAGAGATCTCTTCAGCACAAACAAGTTCAAAGTTTACTACAACCCTGATATGTGCGGCATCGAGATCGCAGGCGCTGTAAAGAACGTTATGGCACTCGGATCCGGCATCATCAGCGGCCTCGGATATGGCGAGAACACAAGCGCAGCTCTGATTGCAAGAGGCGTTGCCGAAATGCAGAGACTCGGAGTAGCTATGGGCGGAAAGCCTGAAACCTTCATAGGGCTCGCAGCAGTTGGCGACATGATCGTAACCTGCATGTCTGAGGATTCCCGTAACTTCCAGTGCGGCAAGCTTATCGGAAGCGGCATGGATCCTATCGAAGCTCGTGACTCCATCGGCATGGTAGTAGAGGGTATGTTCACAGCCGAAGCTCTCCATGAGCTCCAGGATAAGTACAATGTAGAGCTGCCTATCAGTGAGGCTATCTATGAAGTCATCCACGGCACTACAACAGTCCAGGAAGCTATGGATAAGCTCTTCACTTGGGACCGCGTTGAGGAACTTAACGCATTCTAGGCTGAAGATTGCTAAAGCAGCGATTTAATAGCAACATAAAACCAGAGAGTTTTGACGCCCTCTGGTTTTTTAGTCTCATAGAATCAACACGCGTTCTATTCTCTATCTATTATCTCCTATTTTCGATACAAATCAAGATGCTTTTTGCCGCAGCTTGCAGTCGCGCCCGGCACGAGTGCCTTGACTGGAAATTGCTTCAAGTGTAGAGTAAATAGGACGTCAATATCTGCGCTCGTAGCTCAGTGGATAGAGTGTCTCACTCCGAATGAGAAGGTCGCGAGTTCGATCCTCGCCGGGCGCACCAACTTAGATGTGCAGTTTCAACAAAACTTCGCACATCTTTTTTTATACTTGAACGCATTGGACTTACTTGCTTTGAAGGAATGAGCTTGCCAGATAATCACAAATGCCGCCAGACCGGGATTGTGAAAATCTCGATTTGACGGCATTTTCGTAACTTAGAGGTATGCATAATTTGACGATTACAGCATCATTCGAGCTTGATGATGCTAAAGCAGTTCGGCCTATTATTGGTTGAACGAGGGTGCGACAATGATGCATCGTTCAAAAAAAAGGCGGAAGGCGTCAGTAATTTGACGCAGCACTCCACCAACACGACTATATGCTATCCCGTAGATACTCTTACGCTACCGGGAGATCACGCAAGAGGTCCCTGCATGGTCGATGCCTGATTCTCAGACTGCAGGTGATCTGAGGCAGACGCGCGTGGCTGAACTATGCAGCCATTGCGAAATTGTTGTTTGTTTTCGCGTTTCTTTTTAACGGGTACTTTTTACGTGGATCACCACCACAGCTCGCTTATCTTTGTTCCACATACCTGTCGAAACCATTACCCCCCAAATATAGAGGCGGCAGATCTCTCTACCGCCCCTATTATACAACATCTGTTCGTGCATTCAATAAACTGCCGGTACAGGATGTTTTAACTTGTCTGCTTGCTCCCACGGTCGAATGTTCTCCAAATCAGCCACATAAGGTGGAAAATAATGAGCAGCAGCACTGTGAAGACTGCGGCACGGACATATTGATCGGCCGGGAACAATGCAACGTCTAGTTTGAGAAACAGATAGTCCGATCCCGGGAAAGTGTTATTCAGCTTTATTGCTGCCGGAGCCATGATCGCCAATGCACCTGATGCGAACCAAATATCGCGGTAGCGTGGCCGCATTCTGTGTACGATCATCATGTATATAGTCGAGAATATTGGAATCAGATGCTCGCCAAAGTATTGATAATATCTGAAGTATGACGGATCCGCGGAGTCGAGCACTGTCTGCGGTATGATACAGGCCAGCGTCGCGCCAAACAGGGTCACAAAGAAGTTGATCCCAAACAGTGTGCGGTTTTTACTCGGCACCATGAACATGCATACGATCAGTCCCAGATCACACGCATGGAGCGGCAGTTTAGACATCATCAGGTAATTGCCGCTGCTGTCGCCTACATAGAGAAGCCACAGGAAATAGCTGAATTCCATGGAAAACATCAGGAATGCCAGCGCAAACCGAAGATGGGTCTCGTCCTTCCAACCTCGCAGTTTGTCCCTCATAAGCCATACCATGATCAATAGCCCTATGCATATAAGCCACGGGACTAAGTGCATCATGCTATATGGTTTGAATATGCCCAGAGACCCGAATCCGAAAAAACCGTCGCTGTAATAAGTGTACTCACCGCTCATTGCGTTCCTTCTCTTCCAGTCCTCCGTAATATGCCTTTATATAAAGCTCACACATTTCCTCTGTGCTTAGCCCACTTTTGTATTTCTTTTCCATTATATTCATGATGCGGCGCGGCACTGTCAGCTCACCACCAAGATCACGCGGTCTGTCGATATCAGCAAGAGCTTTGATCGCCGACCGGATGTCCGGATACGAGAATGCGTCAGCCTGCTGATAGTATAATTCCATCTCTGCCTTTCTTCGCTTGTGTATTGCGTTATGTATAAGTCTGAGCCCGGTGGCAACGCCAAAGCCCAGAAGGACCATGAGCAGGATCAGCACTGGCATAGGAAGGTATTTTGTCATGCTTCCCACCTGATAGTGGTCTCTCCAGCCTCCCGCATCTTCACCTATCACGAACACCATTACGACATATAGGATCGCATATATTACGATCGGTATTATCGCTATAAATGTAGACTTGAACTTGATATTGTGGTCCGAATTGATAAAGAAAAACAGAATGATAGACAAGATAGGACATGTCGTATGGAACAGGATGTTATTGGAATATAGCATCATGCGGTAGAAGCCCGCCGCCGGTGAAAGCACGGTGAGAGCCACAAGGAACGTCAAGGCTACGCCGACTGTTCCCGTAAACATAAAGTCAACATACCACCTCGGTAAGTGATAGTTATGATAGCGCAGACCATCAACGGCAAACGGTATGCACATCGCTGCGGCGATCCCCATCAGCATATTCGACAAGATAGTGAACATGTGATATGACTTCCATCCTACTTCCTGCACCAGGGCGTCTGGTTTGCTCAAAAGCTGGTCTGAGACCGCAATGATGACCAGGAAACTTATCAACGAGCACACGATAATCGCGAGCACGCAGCGTATTTCGATTTTTCTTAAAGCGTCAGTTATCTTCTTTTCTTTCATGATCTGTTACATATAACAGGAGCCGAATGGCTCCTTTCTGTGTAGGTTGCATCATTGACTGACTATGATTATATCACATTACACGAATATACCTACACTTGGTTAGCTCTTAATGCATGGTGGAGGTGACGAGAATCATCAAGGGTATGCAAAATCTGACGATTGCTCTCATTTTGTTGATTCTATATGCCTTAGCCAGCAAAACTAATCGCTGAAACCCTTACAATTACTACGTTACAGGGTTTCAGTTTTTCATTTGGCAGTCAAAACACGAGCTTGTCGAGTGTTTTGACTGTCAAATGCAGAGTTTCAGGGCAAACGCAAGTATGCGATTTTCTAGGGAAAACGCCTCCAAAGCCAGGGACGAAAACACATTCCTAACAAATAAAGAGACAGCCAATTTTGGCCGTCTCAGTATGTAGGTGACATTTTTACAGGTGATTCACGAACAAAACTCTCGAGATATTATTTCAATAGCTCTGACAGAGTCTTCATAATGGCATCGATATCATAAGGCTTTGCCAGATGCCCGTTCATTCCTGCCTCAAGAGCGATTTTCCGGTCTTCTTCAAAGGCATTGGCTGTCACGGCGATAATTGGAATTTCTGCTTTCTCCTGATCTTCCATTGCACGGATCCGCCTTGCTGCTTCATATCCGTCCATTATCGGCATTTGAATATCCATGAGGATCACGTCGTAGGTTCCCACAGGAGCCTGCTCCATTAACTCAACAGCTTCCGCTCCGTTTGAAGCAATATCGATCGTAAAACCGGCGCTCTTCAGGATCTCTACCGCGATCATCTGGTTCATTTCATTGTCTTCAGCAAGAAGTATCTTTTTCCCAGTGAAGTCCAAAGCAGCGGGCGCTTCGTCAGCGGCCGGTTTTTCAATAAGGAATGGTTTGGCCAGCACGCTTCTCAGTTCCGACATAAAGATCGGCTTTGAGCAAAATGCGGTCACGCCGGCCTGTCTGGCCTCAGCCTCAATATCCGACCAGTCATATGCTGTCAGTATGATGATCGGCGCATCATCACCGACTATTTTCCTGATCCGGCGTACAGTCTCGATACCGTTCAGATCAGGCATCATCCAGTCGATGATGTAGACCTTGAATTCATCTGCCTGATCCTTTGCCTCTTTGGCCCGGATCACAGCTTCCTTTCCGTAGTTGGTCCAGTCCGGTCTCATGCCTATATCACGGAGCATTGCGCTGACAGACAGGCAGGAGTTGGTATCGTCATCTGCAACCAGCGCTCTCAGGCCCTGCAGTTCAGGGATCTTTTCGGATATGACTCTGCTTTCGCCGATCCTGCATGGTATCCGCAAAATGAATTCCGAGCCTTTTCCTTCTTCACTCTCGACGGAAATAGAACCGCCCATCATATCGACGATGTTCTTGGTGATCGCCATGCCAAGTCCGGTGCCCTGCGTGCCGCTGACCGTACTTGTTCTTTCTCTCGTGAAAGCTTCGAAGATCGTCTTCTGGAATTCTTTGCTCATTCCGATGCCGTTATCCTTGATGCGGAATACGAACTCAGCAGTATCAGCACGGGAAGAAGGTTCCTCGATCAGCCTGAAGCTGATAGTTCCGCCGGCAGGCGTAAACTTGATGGCATTCGAAAGTATGTTGAGCAGCACCTGATTCAGGCGAAGCTTATCTGTAATGATATCCTCATGTTTAACATCCTGTGTATCGATCAGGAGTTCCTGCTGCTTTGCCGTAACATTTGCCTGAATGATGGTCCTTAGGTCATGGATGGCATCCGGCAGATGTACATCACTCTCCTCTATCGTGACCTTTCCGCTTTCGATCCGGCTCATATCCAGCACGTCATTGATCAGGGAGAGTAGATGCTGGCTCGATACAGTGATCTTCTGCAGATAATCTTTCACCTGCTCCGGATTATCTATGTGAGAAGCGGCCAGTGCCGTGAATCCGACTATAGCATTCATCGGGGTCCGGATATCATGGGACATGTTGTTCAGGAATGCAGTCTTGGCTCTGTTAGCCTGTTCCGCTGCAGCCAGCGCGTCAGAAAGCTCTCTTTGCTTTTCCTCCAGCTCAACACGGGCCTCTTCCTTATCCCTGATCTGCGTCCGGGAACGCTTGTTGTCGCGAATAAGCAGAGAAATAATTACAGCAGCTATCGCCAGGATCCCGAGAATAAATGCACCGATATGCTGCTTGATCATATCGAAGAAGCTGTATGAATAAAGTCCGTCGGCATAACGGTAAGCCTGATTCTGTCCATAGTCTATGCCAAGCACATTGATTCCCCTGTTCAGGAGTTTCAGAAGGCCTTCACTGCCCATAGCCACTCCGTAGCAGCGGTCATCGCTCTGACTCAGCTGCAGAAGAGAAAGACTCTCGTAGCGTGTGTTCTTAAGGATGTCATTGGCCCGGAGTCCATTTAATGTAGTCGCATCTTCCTTTCCGGAAATGACTGCCTCAAGACAGTCATCAACTGAAGGATAGTAGGTGATCTCAGCGTCAGGGAAATGGGTGCGGACATAGTAATATTGCATCCGGTTGTTCTCATTGACGGCAAAATGTGATATATCGTCTACATTAAATTCTCCGCGGAACACGATCTCTGTCGCTGCAGAGACTACCGGATTAGTCTGATATATCCCGCTCTCCTCCGAATAGTACAGACCGCCACCAACCGGGAAACCTGTATCTATCTTTCCTGAAACAAGATCCGCTACCATGTCGTCATAATTTTCATAGCCATGATAACTTACAGAAAGCGTGTCAATGTTCAGGCTCTTCAGCAGCTGCTCTGTGACATCCGTCACAATGCCTGTAGCCTGTCCGTTTTCGTCTGTATCGCTGTAAGGCAGATAATTCTCAAGATATCCGACCCTGAGTTCGCTGTGAGACTGCAGCCATTCTGTCTCCGCAGCGGAATGCGTACGGCTTGCAAGGCTGCCGGAATAGTATTTCGTACTGAGAGAATTAAGATAATTCGGTTCCTCCGTAGCCAGAAGGGTCTGCGCCGTGTTCAGCTGCTTAAGAAGATCCGGCCTTCTGATATTGACTGTAAGATAATAGTCGGAAGTTCCGAAGGAATAGAGGATCACAGCATTTTCCACACTGAACCCGCTGTCTCCCTCACCCGCGAAAACATCCAGTTCTCCTGCATTAAACGCAGCAAACAGGCTGTCATAGTCAGGAAAAGTTATGACCTCAGCTTTCACGTCATGTGAATCCAGAAACTCATTCAGCGTGTCCACGATAGCGCTTTCCATAACGCCGATCTTTTTTCCTGTGAGCGTCACTGGATCCGCATTGATCTCAGTGTCTTGCTCATGCTTTACCAGGTTATAGGACTCATGCCCCATAGCCTCATCCGGATATCCAATCAGACTGACCCTGTCTTCCTTAAACGCAAGGCCTGCCAGAAGGTCGATCTCGCCATCCAGCAGCATCTGGTACAAATCAGAAAATGAGCCATATACATATTCGTATTTCCAGCCGGTATATTCTGCCAGCTTCCGGTAATACTCGTAAGCATAGCCTGCTTTGACAGCGCCTTCCTCTGCACCCTCCTGGAACAATTCATTTTCATAATAGCCTACCCGGACTGGCTTCTTATCATCTGCTCGGGCAATAGCAGGATCGAACATGCAAATAAGCAGACCTGCTGCTATGAGTATGCAAAGCAATGAATATTTTTTGATAGGTTTTTTTCTCATACCCACTCCGTTTTTGTCGTCATGCCATGATTAGTGTTTTGTAATATTTTGCATTATGATCCGTTATTAGTCAATCTGTGCAACAAGCATACAAACAATTGTCCTGACGATTGCCGATCGAGACCTATCCCGATTTCGGAACGAAATCGATGGAAGGTCCGATGCCAGACTTGCCCGAAGCGCAGCGAGGATGCAAGTCACGGCTGCACGAAGTGCGACAGCAGAGGCGCGGGAAGGTCATATACGCAGTACGCCCGCGACTGGCAAGCACGAAGTACGAAGACAGAGCGGCTGCGTACGAGCCGTTCATTCAAGACACCTTGTCCGGTGTCAATAGCGCTTGCTAGCGGTTACCAGGCGCCGCCTCCGCCGCCTCCGCCGCCTCCGCCGGAGTAGCTGCCTCCGGAGAAGCCACCGCCGCTCCAGCTGCTTCCGCTTGATGAACTGCTCGAGTCTCCCGACGAGCCTCCGCTGCTGACGATCGTTCCTGATGAATGAGGTGCCTTGATATTGCTGCTGATGCTCGCGTTGCAGTCGCTCATCATTCTGCCCATCATGTAAGCGTCGAAGTGGTCGATACTATAATCTCCACCTGCTTTGATCCATTCAGGCTGAACTATATCTATATCTTCGAATTTCTCTATCCACCTGTTTGTCAGGCCGAATACATATGCATACGGGATGATGTGATAGAAGTATTCGGGATCCTTTTCGATCAGTTCATTGATCTTGTCAAGTTCTGCCGTCTTTATAAAATCTCTGAATCCTAATATCCGCCCCTTTATTTCGGTATATTTCTGTGGCCGTGCGGTAGATATTATAGCGAGAAGCATAGTCGCTCCGGTCCCAACTATGACAAGCATTATCAGGATTATCGCCTTTGTATCGCTAACGCTTTCGAGCATATCGGATATCGCAAGAGAAGGCGTCAAACCCAAAAGCACCAGTAACATGCCCAGGCAGAACCAAAGCGCAGTCTTGATCTTATTTTGGCTACGCGCATTGTCGACTGCACGGCAGAGGATCGCTGTCGCGAGCATGATGAGGACCGTGCCCCACAAGAGGCCTATCACGCCATCGCTCGAACCGTTTTTTATCTCCCAGATCGAAAACGCTATGAGAGGCATTGCGCTGGCTACGATCCCGATGCCCCTGGCTATCCGCGATGACTTTGTAACAAATGGCCCAAAGTAGAGTTCGTTCGGAATCTCGGCCTTTGCGTTCTGATATCTCCAGCTGAAGTAAGAGCCCAGGCTGCTGGTACGGACAAGGCCTTTGTTTCTGTCACCAAAGAGCCCATCATATATAGTTCTTACATATTCAGGTTCTCCGGATGACGGCTTTTTACGTCCTTTGAGAAGGAAGTCCTTCCTGCTCTCCTGCTCAATGCTGATGTAGCCTTTATCCGCAAGATAGACTATTGTTGAAACTATGTCGCGCTTGTCGACGTTCTTATCGTAGAGGTAACCTATCTCGCCCGGTGTCAGATCGTCAGGCGGATAGAATTCAAATGTCTTTACGATATGCGGATCTCTTCCGTACAGGAACCACATGATCAGAGCGCCCAGTGGCCCCAGAAGAAACATTATCCAGAATAGCGGCGAGATGGCTCCGTATTCCGGCTCTCCTGTCCAATAGCCCTCAGGAAGTTCGAGTATGACAGTCACCCCGTGATACGCAGGGAGATCGTACGCGTCAAGCGTTATAGTCTTACCATCATCAGAGGTCGTAAGCTTTACATTGTCAGGATTCCCTGCATCGCCATACTCACCGGAGTAGATCTGGACTTTGCTAAGATCTGCCTCCTTTGGCAGAGTGATCGTTGCCGAGGCGTGATCGATCTGAGTTTCCCATCCGGTCGGGAGCACATTCAGAGCAAGTCTGTCGAGAGATTTATCCTCATCATCATAGAACGCCAATTTGTAGTTGACTTCATATGTCTGAGGCCCTGTCAGTAAAGTTTCCGGATTTCCGATTTTTAACATTTTGTGCCCATCACGGTTGCTTACATCGCACCTGTATCCGGGAACATCGATGTCTGAAATGTATACGCCGTTCTTAGGAATATGCCTGTATATCCCGTGATGCGGATACAAGAAATCCACATCTATCGTTTCTTTCACGACAAACGAATTGTTCTCTGACGCTTTTATGTCAACATTAAATGTCGGAGTCAGGAAGGTCTCATCCGCATATGCCTGAAGGGATGTCAGCGGACATACAAACACAAAAAGCATGAGCACCGCAACAACGGCCACTTTACTCAATATTGAGCATGCTTTCTGCGTGTGTTTCTTCATGACTTGCTACTTTACAGTGACGCTTACCGTCTTCTACAATTGGAATCTTGGTACATCTATGGAGTTATCATCCAGGTAATCGTATATCTCTTGTTCGTGTTCCGCGGGAACAGCTATGACGATCCTGGTCGCCTCTTTGGAGAAGAAGCAAATGGCCTCCTCAAACTTTCTTACAAAGGCCACGTTATCCCACGCCAGTCTTACTGTTTGGGAGTTTTCCTTACCGATCTCTACACCATTTTCATCCAGTGTCAGTACCGAGTCCCCGCCTTCCGCAAGGTAATTCTTGACCTGTTTTCTCATCGCATGATCAAGGACGACTACCATTACCCCCGCGATGATCAAAACTACAAGAGCCACTATAGTGAGCGCGCTAAAACCACTGGTGATCCCGATGATCAGCATCAGCACAAACAAGGCTGCTAAGCACAGGCCCATGTTTCTGTAGGTTTTGAAAATGTCTTTATATTTCTTGCTCGGTTCTTTAAGCAGATTCTGGTATTGAGCTATTACGCTAACAACTTCTCTATAGAACGACTCTGTCCCTTTAGTGTTGATCTCGATTGTCATTATTATTCTATTACTCTCCATCTATGATATTAGGGAGGCTATTGCTACGCTTTAGCCCCCCTTTGATATATGATACAACACTATTGAATTGATTAAAACAACTATCACTTGCAACTACTTTGCCTTGAACGATTTGACCGAAGACCACTTGGATACTCTTATAGTATTACCGGCTTTGGTATAGGCTCTTACTCGTACATAATACTTTCTGCCTTTAGCAAGCTTTCCTATCTTCTTCGAAGATTTCTTCGATTTAACGATCACCCTCTTTACTCCTGTGCGGAAGCTCTTGTCAGGGCTGAACTGTATCTCTACGTTCTTGATGCTCTTTCTGGCCTTCTTTGACAGTTTCGCCCAGCGGATCGTTGTCGACTTCTTTGTAGTCTTAGGTTTTTTGATCTTAACAGGCTTGAGAGAAACGCTCTCTTTGACGGCCGGCTTAGTAGCAGCTGCCTTGGCTGCTTTTTCTCTGTTATCCCTATCGATGTATGTCTTGACCAGGCTCGCCTCGCTGCTTGTTCTGGCCTTGATGCACCAAGCATCCTGCTTGCTGTTGCTGCTTGCCGTATACCACTTTCCATTTCTGCAGTAAGCGCTTCCCCTTGTGTCCTCGGAATTCACCTTGATAAACGCATCGCTTCTGATGACGGCTCCGAAGGTCTGGCCCTTTCTCACGAGTACAGGAACGTCGAGCTTGATCGTATACCAGCCTGGATAATCGGTCAATATGCTGCCCTTCGTGCTGAATTTAAAGTTTTCCTTATTCCCGCAATCCGTCATTATATCCGCTTCCGTCACGCCATACGCGCTGCCTATATAAACGGCCACATCCGTCACTACTTCATCCGATTCGGCCACAAAAGTTCTCATCATCAGGCCTGTATTGGAATTGTCCACCTTGTAACAGCTTTCATATGTTTCGGTGTAATCATACTCATAAGTTTTGACAACGTTGCTGTTGTATTCTCTGACCCCGTCTATAGCATATGCCGTAGTAGGGAATGACTTGTCGCAGTAGGATATGAAGAAGTATCCCGATTTTCCGTAGTAAGTTCCGTAGCTGTTCTTTACGATCCACGCGCCATCGGATGCTGGTCTGCAAGAGGACTTGAAGTTATATCTTGAATACTCATCATCCCATCCGACTATCTGAACTTCGTGGTTAGTGCCTTCAGAGCCCTTGAGATTCTGATAATACGCCCCGTTATTCCAGTTGTAATACGAACTGTTGCTGTAGTAAGAAGCTCCGACGCTTCCGTATCTCCTTATCGCGTTCTTTACCTTTGTCATGGTATTGGAATCTGTGCTTTTGGAGTTGATGAAAATGATATTCTCAGGCATCACCACCTTCTGCTTTCCGCGGAGTGTCACAGAGCTGCTTCTGTCCTTAAGAAGTTCAGTGCTATATGGGTCAGCTTTTTCCTGCACCATTCCCCCGGCGCAGTCGCCAGACGGCATTCCCCTCATCATATACGCAGCTGCCTGATAAGCATTACCGCCTCCGCTTGGCGCTCTGTTGTAACCGTACTTATTTCCGCCATGATTGCTCATCGCATAAGCCATATGAGACTCGGAGAGATCGTAGTTGCCTCTACCACTCTTTTTGAGAGCTGTCTCCATGACCGCAGTTGCTGCGAAGTCCCAGCAAAGTCCATTATCTCCCTGGTCCTTTACCGGAGTCGCATATCTTTTATAGTTGCCGTCTTCAGGATATTTAGTCGATACGCTCTGGAGCCTCAGCTTGCCACCCGAAGTGGAAACTCCTTCAGGATACTCGAGATTTGCGTCAACAAAAGACGTGCCGGCGGGATGAGTCCCTGCGCCCGACTCGCTCGTATTTCCCCATACCGGCATCGGCACGAGTATCATTGTCACAAGTATCAGTAATGCTGCAAATCTTTTCATGGCTTTATCTCCTTCTCTAGCGGATCTTTCTTACAGCTCTAGTTTAGCAATGAGTATATGTAAAACTGTTTTCGGCAAGATGCTCACTAAAAAAACCGCCCTCAATGAGGACGGTGTTAAGAATCGTTTTTCGGATCACTTCTCATCTTCTGTTCAGTTTTGCCATTGATGCGATAGTAGGTATCTTCATAGGGCAAACATCCATGCAAGAGAGCGACTTTGAGCAAGTGCTTCCGAAATGCTCATCGTACAATTCCTTTATCTCTCTCCTTTTATCGGTATTCCGCGCAGCAACAAGATAGCAGTCATTGGCGAACATGGCGCCAAAAAAGTTTTGGCCGTTCACGTAATTAGGGCACACTTCGAGACATAGCCCGCACTTGATGCATTTCGCGATTTCATACTGATGCACGTGTTCCTTTTGGGCCTTTTTCCCGTTCTCCTCAGAGCCCGGTTTATACTCTCCAATGAAGATATTCTCTTTTTCGAGATTCTTGTATATGACGGACCTGTCTGTAAGAAGATCGTGTATGACCGGGAATTTCTGAAGAGGCTGTATCGTTATCTCACTGCCTTTCAGATCACGCACGAATGTCTCGCAGGCCAGAGCCGGTATGCCGTTTATCACCATAGCGCACGATCCGCAGATCCCCTGCAGGCAGGAGCATTCCCAGCCGATACGCGTTGTCGGCTTTCCGTTCTCATCGACTATATCGTCGTGATAATTCAAATGATCGAGCAGCCCTGCAACTGACATATCTCCCGGTACGTCCGCGTCAAACACTTCCCAATATGGTTCTGAAACCGGCGACTGCTGCCGGAGCACTTTAACTTTCATATTCATTCTCCTTGTCCAGTCGCGTGTTGTATTGCCCGTTATCATACGAAACGATAGTTGGGTGGGCGTATTCGTCAAAAGTATCAGGGAAGTCGCTCCTGAAATGAGCGCCCCTGCTCTCTTTACGGGCATCCGCGCAAGTGAGCACAGCCCTAGCTAAAGTTAGTATTCCGCTAAGTGAATAATTGAAATATGGGAGCACGCTATTGTCGTAGCTGAGCTTCTCCGCTATGGACAGATAGTAGTCTATGTCTGTTATGCCCTCCTTTATAGAGGCCTCCTCGCGGATGATACCCATGCTCTTGTTCATAGTCTCTGCCGCCATGTCGCGTATGTACATGACCGGGAATACGCTCTTGGTATTTCTCATCTCCGCAAGGCTCTCATTTGCTTCCCTTTCAGCCTGACTGAAATCTGGTTTGTCAGCGACAACGTCTCTGCCGGCTATCTCTCTCGCCGCGATCATCCCACTGTGTATGGCTGCAAGAAGGGAATTCCCTCCAAGCCTGTTGGCCCCGTGATACATCGATGCGCACTCGCCCACGGCGAACAGATTGCGTATATTTGTCTCGTGATCGTTATGTACAGCGATGCCGCCCATGAAAAAGTGCACCGACGGCGCTACCGGGATCGGCTCAGACGCTATGTCGAGACCAATGTATTTTTTGCACAATTCCCTTACCTCAGGGATGCGCTTGTCTATCTCGCTTTCTTTCAGGAATGATACGTCCAGGAAAACTTCGCTGCCCGCTCCGTAGATCTCCCTGCTCACGATATCCCTCGGCAGCAGGTTGCCTCCCGGGCCGTATTTGTCTTCCATGAAGTAGACTCTTTTCCCCTTGTCCAGATAGAAGAGCCTGCCTCCTTCACCGCGGGCAGCTTCAGATAAAAGCATCCTCTTTTGAGATGTCTCTATGGTAGTAGGATGGAACTGTATGAACTCGAGATTCTTAAGCTCCACGCCTTGCGTGAACAGCTTGCCCGCCGTGTAGCCATCGCACTGGGTGGATCCGGTAGTCTTGCCGAAAAGGGCGTTTTGCCCGCCTGTGGCCACCACAACAGCGTCGGCGTATTCGGCGCTGATATTTCCTGTATGCTCGTCGAAGAACAGCGCGCCGTAGCAAACTCCGTCCTTGATGAGGGCCGAGTGGAAGCATTTGCCGAGCCCGCGTCTTATCTTGCCCGAAGCTTCAAGGCGCCTTGCCTCCATCACCAGCGCGGTAACTATCTGCTTACCTGTTGACGCGCCGCAATAGCATGTCCGTTTATATGACTGCCCGCCAAAAGCCCTTCTGGCCGGGCGGCCGTCATCGTCTACGGAAAACACCGTGCCTATACCTTCAAGATATCTTATTATCTCTTCGGCGCTCTCGCAGAGCCCTGTAACGGAGTCCCTGCCTGCAATGTAGCATCCGCCTTTGAGGGTATCCTCTATATGACAGGCCACAGAATCGCCAGGCTCACAGTCCGTTAGCACGGCGTTGATGCCACCGGCCGCCATGACCGACTGCGACCTCTCAGACGGAAACGGAGAGACCAAAAGTACGCTGACGCCTTCCTCCGCCAGCTTTACGGCAGTTACCATGCCGGAGATCCCGCTTCCAATAACTATAGCGTCTCTCATGCTGCCCTCCTTAACCCATAAGGAACATCGATGCCTGTACCCTGACCACGGCAAATACAGAGATCACGAATAATATCGCGCCGATCACGTATACGACCTTGTCGATCTTTTTCTGGAGTTCTCTGTCAGAAAGGAGGCCGAGCGTGATCAGTCCGTTAGTAAACGATACCGCGACATGGGTGATGACGACAGCGAAAAACAGTATTTCCGCTAACATGAGAAGGACTATATACGCTTTGTGGCCATGCTCTGCGCTGGCCTGCATAAGCGAGAAGGTTTTGATGTGAAGTATGAGAAGCGGAAAGATCAAAGCCGCGGAAGCGCGCTGTAGTATAGTGCGCTGATTCTGTACTGGATAAAGATCCGCCCTGCTTCCATCCCTCATCGTAGAGACTATAAGCATCCCGCATATGGCATGCAGGCACACGACCACTATGAACGGGACCGCGAACACCAGCTTGAGCACCGGGTTGTAATAAAAAGTCAGATAGGTAACAACGCTGTATCCAACGTGCAGCAAGATCAGCACTATTGAAAGCAGACCGAGCGTGGCATTGATCTTTTTTAGTTTCATGATTATTTCCTTTGTAATCAGTTTACCGCGCCTGAATTATCCAGACGCGGTAAATTTGCTTTAATATGCTTGATCAGGAATCGTCCGATCAGTTGCTTGGATGTGGCATGTAAGCGTAAAGGCTCATAGCCAGTGAATTGATAGGCATAGTCTGGAGCCACACCTTACCCGGGCCAGTCACTACTGTATTGAACAGCCCTTCACCGCCAAGCAGTACGTTAGTAAATCCCTTTACTGTCTGTATATCCATCGAGCAAGTAGCTTCCATCGCAGCCACATAGCCGCTGTCGACTACAAGCTTCTCGCCTGCTTCGAGCACTCTTTCCTGAACAGCTCCGTCGATCTCAAGCCAGGCGTAGCCACTGCCTGAGAATTTCTGCATCAGGAAGCCTTCGCCTCCGAAGAAGCCTGCCCCCGCTCTGTGCTGAAGGAAGATATCCATGTTGACTCCCTCAGTAGCCGCAAGGAAAGAAGTCTTCTGAGCGATGATAGGTGTCTCGCTGATGTTGAACGCCATTATGTCTCCAGGGCTGTGCTTCGCGAGAGTGAGCTCGCCTGCTTGCTCCGCTGAATAGTGGTTGAGTGCCAGCGACTCTCCAATGATGGCCTTCTTGAACATGCCGCCGAGGCCTCCTGTTTTTGTCTCCATATGTATGCCCGGGCTCATCCATGCCATAGCTCCGCTCTGGCACTTGATGGCTTCACCCTGCTCCATGTGCAGCGTAAGAACTGTAAACGGTTGATTTGCTATAACGTATTTCATCCCAGGCTCCTTTCTGTTTTTCAATATACTGTTACCTATATTATACAAAAAATAGGGGAAACATGTCCCCCCTTTAGGCTATCTTCCTTACTATATTGTTTGTCTGATCTCAGCAGTTTGTTACTCGTCAGTCAAATCTGCCTCAGGCTTTTTCTCGAGCTGTCCAAGGACTACGGCGATGAAGATGATCGCACTGCCGACGACTTCTCTTGCGCTCATCATTTCTCCAAGGAATATCATCCCGAATACGGCTGCGAAAACCGCTTCGAGGCTGAGTATGAGAGCCGCAGTAGTGGAATCGGTAAACTTTTGACCTATGATCTGACATGTATAGCCTATGCATGTAGGGACAAAGGTCGCGTATAAAAGCAAAGGCAAGGCCGCCTGGAAGGAAGCCAACGTCGGAGCCTCTACTATAATGCCGATGATGAGTCCGAAAAGGCCGCAGAAACCCGACTGTACAACAGAAAGCACCATATAATTATCGTCGTCCACAAAGTGATTGACAGCTAACATCTGCCCCGAAAAGATGATGGCGCTAAGAAGCGTGAGCCAGTCTCCCTGGCTCAATCCGCCATCAAATCTGAGGCTCATGACGGCAAAGCCAATAAGAGCCAAGACCGCGCAGAGGACGGCTTTTTTGCTCGCCTTTTGCCCAACAAACATTCCGATCATAGGCACGAACACCACATATGTCACAGTTATGAAACCGGACTTCCCGGCCGAAACGGTTACGAGTCCTACCTGCTGAAGATCGGAGCCAAGCAAAAGGAAGCCTCCGCAGACTACCGCCGCAGCGATCATCCATTTTATCTTATGACTGATCTGAGACGAAGTATTCTTCTCTTTTGAAAAATATCCGTTTGAGCGCACACTGAAATAGGCAAAAGGGATCAGCGCTATCGACGCCATCAACTGACGCGTAGCATTAAAAGACATAGGCGGCATTGCCTCGCCGCCAAGTTTTTGTGCTATGAATCCCGACCCCCACACAATAGCGGTTATCAGGAGCGCTGCATTACCCTTAAATTTGTTGCTCATGAGTGGGATTTTATCAAGTTTTCCGCTTGACTTCAAGGCTTACAGCGATTATACTATTCAAGCGTGCGCGGAAGTCGCGCGTCAGCCTAGGCAGGCCTTAAGGCCGGTAGCCAAAGCACTAATAATTTATTACTAGTAAGGCCGAAAATGCATCGCATAATCGATACAGAGTAGGCGGGCCGAAGAAGCTCTGCGATAAAACAGTCGTACCCTAAGGGGACGCAAAGTGTATAGGCAGATCCGAGTAGGCAGAAAGGACACAAAATGAAGTCTTACATCGCTAAGCCAGCGGACATCGATCGCAAGTGGTTTGTAATCGATGCAGAAGGCAAGACTCTCGGTAAGCTCGCTGTAGAAGCAGCTATGATCCTGAGAGGAAAGAAAAAACCGATCTACACACCTCATATCGACACTGGTGACTATGTAATCGTAGTCAACGCCGAGAAGGTAGCTGTAAGCGGTAAGAAAGAATCTGACAAGATCTACAAGAGACATTCCGGTTATCCGGGCGGCCTCAAAGAGACAAGCCTTGGCGAAATGAGAGCCAAGAAGCCTGAGGAGATCATCTATCACGCAGTTCGCGGTATGATGCCAAAGGGCAGACTCGGACGTCAGATGTTCAAGAAGCTCAAAGTGTACGCAGGCCCTGAGCACCCACATAAGGCTCAGAAGCCGGAAGCATACGAATTCTAAGAAAGGGGGAATAAGCAATGGCAGCAAAGACTATGTATCAGGCAACAGGCAGAAGAAAGTCATCCGTAGCCAGAGTGAGACTTCTCCCTGGCGCAGGCAACATCATCATCAACAAGAGAGACCTCGACACATACTTCGGCGAGAAGGATATCGTTAAGAACGAGGTAAAGAGACCTCTCGAGCTGACAGGAACTCTCGGCAGCTTCGATGTAATCGCTACTGTTAACGGCGGCGGTTTCACAGGCCAGGCCGGAGCTCTCAGACACGGCATCGCAAGAGCACTTTGCGAAGTTGACGCTGAGGAATACAGACCTGCACTCAAGGCAGCAGGCTTCCTTACAAGAGACCCACGTATGAAAGAAAGAAAGAAACCAGGTCTCAAGAAGGCTAGAAGAGCCAGCCAGTTCAGCAAGCGTTAAGCTCGTCTTTTTCGCTTAATCTATTGAATTAACTAATGAGCGTACAAAAAAGGAGTTCATCGCGAACTCCTTTTTTCGTGCTTATTGTGTTTGGCCAGTCTACAGATCGACGTGCTTTCTCGCGATCTCGAGCAGTCTGCCCGAATGTATCATGTCGCGCAGATATTCGATGAACGGATAGAGGAACTGGTCTTCCTCGAGAACAGGAACGCTCTTTCCGATCTCATTGAGAACATCGCGGGATACTGACGATCTCTTCAGTTCCGGTTCGCGGAACTGCTGCCCCTCAAATACCGAAAGCAATTCGATCGCGAGTATATACTCGAGCTTTTCCGCAACGGCAATGGACTTCTTCGCCGAGTTGTAGCCCATCGAAACATAATCCTCCTGGTTGCCGCATGTCGGAGTATTGTCTATGGTCGCAGGAGTACAGAGCATACGCATGTCGTTAAGGAGACCTGCCTGAGCGTACTGAGGGATCATGAGGCCCGATGACAGTCCAGGGTTCTTGATGAGGAACCATGGAAGATCGGAGAGCGATCCATCGATCAGGCGGTTGTTGCGCCTCTCAGACATCTTGGCGATGCCTGTCGCTCCTATGCACGCGCTGTCCATCTGCATTCCAACGTATGCCGCGTCGGCATTGCAGGCAGAGATAACAGTCTCGTTGCCTTCTTCAGGCCAAATGATAGGGTTAAGAAAATACTATTTACTTCGTTCACTTGTTGACAGCCACACAGTTTTACCCGTTCATTGAAGACGAAAGGCTCTCCGCGAATTTCCACACGCTCTTGATGGCGTCTGACATTTCATGAGTATTGCTCCTCATGATACAGACTTCCTGCTTCATGGACGCGTCCATAAACGGGATGGCCCTGATATTGAAACTGCTCAGCATAGGAAGCCTCGGCATGATCGCGACCCCCGCGCCAGTAGCTACAGATGCGGCGATAGAGCTGTATTCGTCAGCCTCATATACCATATGAGGAGTTACGTCGGCCTTTTTGAACTGCGACTCGAGCTGATGATAGATCACAGACTCGTGTCTTATGGATATGAAATTCTCCCCTGCGAGATCGGAAAGGTCGACCGATGAGCGCCCGGCAAGTTTATGCTTTTCAGGCACTACAAGATACAGATCCTGGTTGAATATAGGCAGATAGTCGATGGCTTTTATATCCGGCCTTCCTGTAACACCTGCGATGAGCAGATCGAGGTCGCCGTTGATCAGTTGCTCTATAAGCTCGCCAGCCATGCCCTGCTGGAATCTGAACGCTATCTGCTGCCTCTCCTGATCAGCGTAGAATTTATTTACGAATTCAGGAAGCACAGTAAAACTGGTGCTGTTGATATATCCAAGGCTCACTATACCGGCTTCAGGTCTGTTGAGCGAATTGATGCGATCAATGCCATCCGACAACTCGCTTAACGCTCTCTTGGCGTAAGGCAGGAAAGCCTCTCCGTACTTAGTGAGAGACACCTGTTTGCCCCGCTTCTCGAAGAGCGGCATGCCAAGCTCTTTCTCCAGCTTGGAGAGCGCGTAACTAAGGCTCGGCTGCGAGATGTATAGGAGATTAGCTGCCTTGGTATAATGGAGCACTTCGGCTGTTACACAAAAGTATCTGATTTCCTGTAATGTCATTTCTCTGTCCTTTCGATTTGTGTATGGCCGGGTCTACCCTTTCGTTCCTTGTATACAGTGGGATCGTGAGACTCGGTTTGATGCTCGTCTGCTAGTTCCATTTATATAGCAGGAATGCCAGCGCCAGCATATCCGCGCTACCACCCGGTGAAAGATTTCTCTCTATCATTTCATTATCCAGTTCGGTGAGAGCATCTATCCTGTCGGAGATCGGGAGCCCGCTTATAGTGGATGCCTTCTCCTTGGTGAATGCAAGGCCTTCGGCACCGCCCCGGTGCAGCAGGTTGGTATCCTCAAGGCTTGCCATGCTATCGCAAAGTGCCAGAGCACCGGCCTCTCCTCCCGGAAGTTTCTCCTCTTTTATATAATACTCCAGTCTTGCGGTCGTGAAAACGGCGCCCGGAAAACCTGATGCGGCGTGCCCCGTGGCTCCAAGCGCGCCGTAGTCTCTAAGGACGGCAGCGCCGTTGGTGTCTGGATTGGAGCGGGCTCTGGCGAGCATCCTCTCCGCATCTTCGCTCGCCAGGCCGGCGGCGTTTTTTATGGCCTCCTGCCGCAAGGAACAATCTGAAGTGGCGAGGGCCATGCCCATGCCCGCGAGCAGGAGGCCCATCGAATATATCATTCCTTTATGTGTGTTGACGCCGCTGGTGGCCGCGTACATCTCTTGTTCAGCGACCAGCCCGCGCTCCCGAAGCTCGGCCATGGAGCAGCCTCGCATACCGAGTGTCGCCGCATCATAAAAGTACTGCGTAAGCGCATCGGCGCTCTTTTCAAACAACTCGACATCCATATCTTTATGGGCGCCATTGTTTGCCAGATCGACCAGACCCGGCTTAGGCGTCGAATAGACCTCCGCCAAAAGCGCGTCGTGCGCCTCTTCTGCCAGGGCCTCCGCGCAGAAGTCCCTTAGCAGGGCCTGAGTCGCCGCCTTTATCGTATCCAGCCCGTGGGCGCGACTCCTGGCGCACTCCGCCGCAGGCTTATCGCATATAAGGCACTTGCGGCTTTTAGCTCTCGATAATTTAACTCCATCGGGCGTCAGCACATCAAAATCGAAGAGCCTGGCTGCCGGGAACGAATCCTCCACATCTTCCAGATACTTCTTCACCTCTGCCCCATTCTCTTTGACCAGCCAGAAGGCTTCGCTTCCGGTGAACTCATCGATCAGCATATGATCGATCACTTCAAAGCCGGCCTGCTCGAATTCCGAGATGCCCCTGTCAAAGAGCATTTTCGTCATAGGTGTACGCTTGATCTCGCCGGCTATGTTCATAGTAAGGCAAGCCAGGCTGCAGTCGCTGCCGCCCTCTTCAAGCATCCTGTTCTGTATATCCACCCGCCGATCACGCGCGGCGAGCATATCTTCAACAATTACTTTCCTCATTAATTGATTATATTTGAAACTATTTTATGATTTTTTATACTTCCTTATTGTGCGCAGCGAATTGCGCCAGCAGCACTACCTTATGCTAGACCCCTTCGGCATACGTCAGCACCCTTTGCTATTCGCCAGCATCCTCATGGTTCCGCACACTCCGCACGGCGCTCAATATTGCTAGTTCATAATTACCGGTGCCTGCCGTTACCCCTATGGCCCCCATAGTCATATGTGCGATCTGTACGGCGCTCGCCGGTATCTACTTATACTTCTCAATAATTTTATAAGTAGTCTCAGGCACGAGTGCCTTGACCGCTTCCATATCGCCTTCTTCGAACAGCTTCCTTACGCGGCTCGCGCTTACTGCCAACTCGTCGCCCTCCACAGCAAATCTCGGTATCTCAACCAGCTCGATCCCATACTCAGGAAGCAATTTCTTCATCCTTGTATTGTACGCATTCGTAACAGGTGAAAATGGTTCCTGCCCCACAAAGCGCTTCGTGATATTAAGAGCAGGCGCGATCCTCTCCGCAAACAGAGTTATGTCCAGATCAGATCTTACCTCATCAGCGTGCTCCTCATCGCGAATGAAATACGCAGGGAAAGTAGCGCGCGACACAAGATATAGTTCACTGCTGTAAACGTGGCAGTTCTCAAGATCAGCAGTCCCCTGCTTTATCATCTCAAGGCGGTCTTCAGGAGTGAATCTTGAACCCGCCTCGGCAACTGCAAACACATAAAGAAAGTCGCAGTGCCTCGAAGCGTATTCGATAAGATTCCTGTGACCCAAAGTGAAAGGATCGCAGTTGCATACGACAGCTCCGCAAGTTATATCCGCGATATCCGCGCGGTGCTCTTCAGCGTCTTGCCTTGTCTTGGCAAGGAATTTCTCAAGCCCATTCCTCCTGTTTTCCAGGAGCACCGCATCATCAATGGCAATCAGCTTATTAAATCCAAGCGAAGCCATCATATTGTAGTTCTTTGGCTTTGTGCAAAGGAACAGCCTCGTGTTGCCGCGGTCGTACGCCTCTCTGATGATGGCAGTCATGATCTGGGCCATCGCACCGGTGCCCTCGATCGATGGGTCGACCGCGAGCTGTTTGATGGTATGCCCGGCAAGCGCTCCGCACGCGACGAGTCTGCCGCTGTCGTCTTTCATCCATGCGACGAAATCGGCATCCTCTTCGTCTCTCAGCCCCGCAGACGCCAGAAAAGTCTTGTATTCAGTATTGCGCTCCTCACTGAGAGGAGCCTGGTAGATGTTTATATCCATATCTTAATTTCCCCTGTTACAGTATACCATATGGACGTGCGGTACATGTGCGTGGTTTTCCAAGTTGCTTCGAACAGAGAGTTATGTGGAAACGGACATAATACGCCCAAAACCACATAACTCTGTGATTGCCTCGCGCGAGTTAGAGGCGGCAAGTTATGGGGAAACCGCGCCTTTACGCCCAAAACCACATAACTCTGCGGTTGCATCGCGCGAGTTAGAGGCGGCAAGTTATGGGGAAACCGCGCCTTTACGCCCAGAACCACATAACTCTGTAGTTGCCGCGCGCGAGTAAATAACGGAAAGTTATGGGGAAACCGCGCCTTTACGCCCAAAACCACATAACTCTGCAGCTGCGGCTCGTAAATCGAAGGCGCATCGACCGCGCGTCACTAAAAAAGTGTGCAGGAGCATAAGCTCTTGCACACTCTGATTCGCGGTATTGCGAAGCCCTTCTTAGAACAGGCCTGTGATCTGACCCTTGTCGTCGATATCGATGTTCTCAGCGGATGGAACTTTAGGAAGTCCAGGCATTGTCATGATATCGCCTGTGTAAGCAACGATGAATCCGGCTCCGGCGGAGATCTTGAGATCTCTTACGTTCAGAACGAAGTCATCAGGAGCTCCGATCAGCTTAGGATCGTCAGAGAAGGAGTACTGTGTCTTAGCCATGCAGATTGGCAGGTGCTCAAGACCAAGCTCTCTTACTCTGTCAGCCTTCTTCTTAGCTTCTGGGTAGAAGAATACGTGCTTAGCGTGGTATACCTTGTGAGCGATCTTTCTGATCTTATCCTCTACGGAATCCTCATCCTCATATACATAGCTGAAGTGGTTTGGCTCGTCGCAGAGTCTTACGACTTCTTCTGCGAGTGCCTTTCCGCCTTCGCCGCCCTTTGCCCATACTTCGGACAGAACAGCGTTGACGCCGAGCTCGTTGCACTTCTCCTGAACGAGCTTGAGCTCTGCCTGAGTGTCAGTTGGGAACGCGTTGATAGCAACTACGCAAGGAAGTCCGTAAACGTTCTTTACGTTGTCAACGTGTCTCAGGAGATTAGGAAGACCAGCTTCGAGAGCCTCGAGGTTCTCGATGTTGAGGTTCTTCTTGTCAACTCCGCCGTGATACTTAAGAGCTCTTACTGTAGCAACGATTACGCATGCATCAGGCTTGATTCCTGCAGCACGGCACTTGATGTCTACGAACTTCTCAGCACCGAGGTCAGCAGCGAAACCAGCTTCTGTTACAACGTAGTCAGCAAGCTTCATGGCTGTCTTTGTAGCGATGATGGAGTTGCAGCCGTGAGCGATGTTAGCGAATGGACCGCCGTGGATAAGTGCTGGTGTGTACTCAAGAGTCTGTACCAGATTTGGCTTCATCGTATCCTTGAGGAGTGCTGCCATTGCGCCCTCAGCCTTGAGGTCGTGAGCTGTGACAGGAGTTCCATCGAATGTGTAGGCAACGATCATCTTTCCGAGTCTCTCCTTGAGCTCCCAAATGTGGTTGCTGAGGCAGAGGATAGCCATTACCTCGGATGCTACTGTGATCTCGAATCCGTCTTCACGAGGAACGCCCTGAGTTCTTCCGCCGATACCGTCTACGATGTGGCGGAGCTGTCTGTCGTTCATGTCAACGGCTCTCTTGAGTGTGATTCTCTTAGCGTCGATGCCGAGCGCGTTACCCTGCTGGATGTGGTTGTCGAGCATAGCGCAGAGAAGATTGTTAGCTGCTCCGATCGCGTGGAAGTCGCCTGTGAAGTGAAGGTTGATGTCTTCCATTGGAACTACCTGAGCGTATCCGCCGCCTGCAGCACCACCCTTGATACCAAATACAGGGCCGAGGGAAGGCTCACGAAGAGCTACCATTGATTTCTTTCCGATTTTTCTAAGACCGTCAGCAAGACCTACCGAAGTAGTTGTCTTACCTTCGCCCGCAGGAGTAGGTGTGATAGCTGTTACGAGGATCAACTTACCGTCTGGTCTGTCAGCGAGTTCTCTTACGACTCTGGCCTTGATCTTTGTCTTGTAGTTGCCGTAAGGCTCGATGTGATTCGCGTCCCAAGGAAGACCGATATCTTCAACGATCTCCTTGATCAACTTCATCTCATGTTCCTGCGCGATTTCAATATCTGTTTTTACTGCCATATGTTCTCCTTTTTAAAAACAGCCGGGAGAGCCGCCCCTCCCGGCAACAAAAGTCATGCGAATGATTTTTGATTATCTGGACATATCTGACTCATCGATCTCATGGATAACATCGATGATGGAGTTGTCTCTGTAGAGTGCAAGTCCAACGACCTTATCCTTATACTTGATAGGATCTGGCTTGCCAACGATCTTCTCAGCTCTTTCCTTGAGTTCCTCGATCGAGTAAAGAAGAATGCCTGCTTCCTGAAGCTTCTCAGCGAGATCAGGCCTTCTTGGGTTTACTGCAACACCCTGGTCAGTAACTACTACGTCAACGTCTACTCCAGGAGTAATGACTGTCTGAACGTGGTCTACGATAGTAGGGATACGACCTCTTGTCAGAGGACCAACTACTACGGACATCTTAGCTCCATCTGCTGTATCAGGGTGGCCGCCGATAGCTCCTCTGATAACTCCGTCAGAACCTGTAAGTACGTTTACGTTGAAGTCTGTGTCGATCTCGAGAGCCGACAGGATAACGAAGTCGAGTGCGTTTACAGCAGCGCCTACGAAATCGTAACCAGCATAGAAGCATCCGTCGATCTGAGCGTGGAATCTGTTGTTCTTGAGGGACTCAGCAGCTCTGAGGTCGAAGGACTGTACGTCGAGGATCTTGTCGATGAGGCCAGCCTCATGCATCTCTGCGATCTGTCCTGTGATACCACCAAGTGCGAAGTCACAGTGGATACCCTGCTCTTCCATCTTCTCACGAAGGAATCTGGCTGTAGCAAGGGAAGCTCCGCCGGAACCCATCTGCATCGAGAATCCGTCCTTGAAGTAACCGGAGTGCTCGATAACCTCAGCTGTCTGCTTAGCGATCATCAGCTCTTTAGGGTTCTTAGTGTAACGTGTAGCTCCACTCATGATTCCGTTAGGATCGCCGATGTTCTCAACTTCTACGATGTACCTTACATCAACTGCAGGGATGCCGCATGGTGTGTTTGGATAAGGTACGATGTGGTCGGTGATGATGACTACGCAGTCAGCGTACTCAGCGTCAACCTTAGCATATCCGAGGGATCCGCACATTGTAGCGTTTTCTTCGTAACGGTTGTAACCGTTAGCGTTACCCATTATGTCGCATGTAGGAGCTCCGAGGAAAGCAACGTCGATATGGATGTCGCCGCTAGCGATAGCGTCAGCACGTCCACCATGTGATCTGAATACTACAGGAGTATCCATGAGTCCGCGGGAAACAGCCTCAGCGAGGTCGCCTCTCATGCCGCTTGTCTCGATGTGAGTAACAACGCCGTTCTTGATATGCTCGATCATTGGAGCGTGGCAGCTTGTGAGCGAGCTGGCAGCTACTGTAAGATCCTTGATACCGAGCTTAGCGATCTCATCGAGAACCATGTTTACGATATAGTCACCATTCCTGAAATGATGGTGGAACGAGATAGTCATTCCGTCCTTAAGGCCGGACTTGATGATAGCCTCGCGAATGCTTGGAAGCATCTTGCTTGCCTTTTCAGGAAGGTTTTTGCGTGGGCTCGTATTTTCATCGAACTCACCGCGATAAGTGATCTTGTCTATATTCTTAATTTTTGTAACATCCATTACCTTATTCCTCCTAAGCGTCCACTTCAATTCCTGCAAGCTCAAGCAGGTATCTTGCACGTGCAACTACAGGTTTGTCGATCATCTTGCCCTTGAGGGACGCTACGCCGCTGCCCTTTGCGTTGGCTTCTTTGATAGCATCCATGATAGCAAGAGCCTTGTCGATGTCCTTCTGGCTAGGTCTGAATGTCCTGTGGAGAGGCTCGATCTGACGAGGGTTGATAACGCTCTTTCCGCTGAATCCCATCTTCTTGATGATGTTGACTTCGTGGAGGAATCCCTCTTCGTTGTTAACGTCGGAGTAAACTGTATCGAGAGCGTCGATACCTGCCATTCTGGCAGCGTTTACGATCATTCCACGAGCAAATGCCAGCTCTGTACCATCGCTTCTTGTTGTCTTGAGGTCTGTTACGTAGTCCTCAGCTCCGAGAGCGATACCGATGAGTCTCTTAGAAGCGAGAGCGATCTGTGGAGCATTGAGAACTCCCTCTGCACTCTCGATAGCAGCCATCATTCCTGTGCTTCCTACAGGGATTCCGGCTTCCTTCTCGATGCGCTCGATCTCTTTTTCGCAATCTGTAACATCCTTAGCTGTTGCTGTCTTAGGCAGTCTGATTACGTCTGGCCTAGCTCTTACGATAGCTTCGAGGTCCTGGATTCCGAGTCCGCTCTCGAGGTCGTTGATTCTTACTACGATCTCAGCAGGGCTGTAATCGATAGTTGTAAGAGCGTTGTAAACGAGGTATCTTGCAGCGTCCTTTTCAGTGATAGCTACGGAGTCCTCAAGGTCGAACATGAGGCAGTCAGCGCCATAGATGGCAGCGTCTCTGATCATTCCCGGATTGTTGCCCGGGACAAACATCATACTTCTTCTCAGTTTCATGCTTTGACCCTCCATGTATAATTGCTGTCCTCAGCTGCTCTGTGAGCTGCTGCTGCTGTGCGTGCTCTTACTGTACAGTCGAGAGCTCCCTTGTCAACAGCATCGACATAAGCGCTTTCAACGCCGAGTTCTTCGAGGGTACCTTTGATAACTGCTTCGATCTTCTTCCCAAACTGCTGCATTACGCTTGAGGTAAGATGGATCTCGATGCCAGCTTCGTCAGCAGGCTCGATTCTGATTTCGATATCGCTTGATTCAAGCGTACCTGCGGATGCAGGTTTTACGATTTTCATACGTCATTCTCTCCTTACTAACTTATGCGAGTTTAGCTTCCAGTCTTTCTCTGATTGCTGCGATGAAGTCCTTTGTAAGAACTGCCTTAGCTTCCATGCCTTCTACGAGTCCTACGAGGTCCTTTGTCATGATGCCGTCGTTGAGTGTATCGATGCATGCCTCTTCGAGCTTAGCTCCGAATGCCTGCAGATCTTCAAGTCCGTCCATCTCGCCTCTCTTCTTGAGAGCGCCTGTCCATGCGAAGATAGTAGCCATTGGGTTTGTGGATGTCTCTTCGCCTTCGAGATACTTGTAGTAGTGGCGTGTAACTGTTCCGTGAGCTGCCTCATACTCGAAGTTGCCGTCTGGGCTGCAGAGTACGGAAGTCATCATAGCGAGTGAACCGAATGCTGTGGATACCATGTCGCTCATTACGTCTCCATCATAGTTCTTGAGAGCCCAGATGAATCCGCCCTTGCTTCTGATAACTCTTGCGATAGCATCGTCGATCAGTGTGTAGAAGTAAGTAAGTCCGAGCTTTTCGAATTCTTCCTTATAAACTTCGTCATAGAGCTTCTGGAATGTATCACGGAAGTGCATGTCATACTTCTTGGAGATTGTGTCCTTGCAGGAGAACCAGAGATCCTGCTTAGTCTCGATAGCATACTTGAAGCAGGAGTGTGCGAAGGACTCGATCGAGGAATCCTTGTTGTAGATGCTCTGGAGGATACCCGGGCACTCGAAGTCATAAACTGTCTCGTGGAACAGCTCCTCGCCGTCCTTGTTTCTGAATACGAGCTCGCCTGTACCCTGCTCAGGAACTCTGTACTCTGTTCCCTTGTAGAGGTCGCCGTAAGCGTGACGTGCAACTGTGATAGGCTTTGTCCAGTTCTTGACTACTGGCTTGATGCCGTCGATCGTGATAGGAGCACGGAATACTGTACCGTCGAGGATAGCTCTGATAGTTCCGTTAGGGCTCTTCCACATCTGATGGAGATGATACTCGTCCATACGCTGAGCGTTAGGAGTGATTGTAGCGCACTTTACGCCAACGCCATACTTCTTGATAGCTTCGCCGGCGTCCTTTGTGATCTGATCACCAGTCTCATCACGTACAGGAAGTCCGAGGTCATAGTACTCTGTCTTGAGGTCTACGAAAGGAAGAATAAGCTCGTCTTTGATCATCTTCCAGAGGATCCTTGTCATTTCGTCTCCGTCCATCTCAACGATCGGAGTAGTCATTTTGATCTTTTCCATTTT
>CADAUB010000003.1 GCA_902790965.1 uncultured Eubacteriales bacterium
TTTTAAGTTGACCGTTTACAATCGCAGTGTAAGATAAAAACATACACCAAAGGAGAAAACTAAGATGAGTTTTAAGACCAAAGCAAAAGGAGTGCTTGCGGCTTCACTTGCGGGGATGCTTATGTTTTCCATGGCGGCCTGCGGTACAGAGGAAGCCAGCGAGGCAGCGGTGAAGTATCTCACCAAGGAAGATATCACTGTAAACGAAGAGATAAGCAATAGCGCTGATGGAGAGCATGCCATTGAGGTAAGCGGCGAGGAGCAGGAATATGCAAACGTCGGAGTTACCAAGACAGGCGATTCTGACGGCGACGAGGCTGACTTCTACGGTGAGAATGCGGCGATCTTCGCAACTGAGAAGGGTACGCTTACAATAAAGGATTCGCTGGTCGAGACTAACGGCACGCACGCCAACGGTATCTTCTCGTATGGCGAGGGAACTACTGTAAATGTCTCTGATTCTGTTATCGAGACTACGGGAAACTGCTCAGGCGGCCTTATGACGACTGGCGGCGGCACTATGAACGCCAACAACCTGACGATCAACACATCAGGCAACTCTTCAGCAGCGATCCGCTCAGACAGAGGCGGTGGCACGGTCAATGTGACGAACGGCTATTACAAGACCACCGGAACAGGTTCGCCTGTCATCTATTCGACAGCGGATATCACGGTAAGCGATTCATATATGGAATCGACTTCTTCGCAGGGCATAGTAATCGAGGGCAAGAACTCCGTTACACTCAATAACGATACTCTGGTAGCAGATAACACTTCCAAGAACAGCGACAAGTCCGATGTCTATCAGGCGGTGATGATCTACCAGTCGATGTCGGGCGATGCTGCGGAGGGTACATCTTCGTTCACAGCGGAAGGAAGCAACATAACTAATAAGAACGGTGACGTGTTCTTTGTTAATAACACCGCTACCGATATAAACCTTACGAATAACGAGATCACCAATGAAGATGCCGAGGGCGTGTTCCTCAGGGCTGAAGCAGCAGGCTGGGGAAGCGAAGGCTCGAATGGCGGCCACGTCAATCTGAATGCCAGTAACCAGGTTATAAACGGCAATATCCTTGTCGACGACATCTCCACGCTCAATCTGTATCTCAAGGACAAGTCCTCATTCGAGGGCGCTCTGAATCCTGATGGGCAGAGCGGTGATGTATATATCGAGATCGAGGATGGAAGCACATGGACTCTGACTGCAGACTCGTATGTATCCGGCCTCACAGTAAGCAAAGGCTCGGCTATTAATCTTAACGGCCATAAGCTTTATGTCGACGGCAAGGAGTACAAAGAAGGCTCTGCTTCCAAAGGAGAGGCATTCGAGGTAAAGATCCAGAGCAGCGGAAACGGCGGCATGGAAGCTCCTCCTGATGGCGGAAACGGGGGACAGGGCGGCCCTGGTGGAGATGGCGGCACACCACCTGAGAAGCCATCCGGTGAAAAGCCAAGCGGCGAGCCACCTGCAAAGCCGGGCGAATGATCCAAATAAACCCGAAGCGATCTAATATGCAATAACAGTACGAGTAATTAAATCAAACAAAACACCGAAGGGGAGTCCCTTCGGTGTTTTTCTTTACTTTGTCACACGGTTGCGATCATATAGACCGCGAATCGAGCGATGATGCATTCAGCTAATTACTTAGCGATGTATCTTGCCTCGATGTAGTATCTCTTCTCGTTAGCTTCGCCCATCGAGAAGGTCTTTCTCGGAAGAGCTCCGTCTGCAGCTACTGCAGGGAAGAGCATGAACTTATCCATCGGTGGGAGCATGAAGCCGGCGTTGCCTGGCTTAGCCGACAGTTTTTCAACTGCACTTGTTCCGTGGATGTAGTCGATGTCGCAAGTCTTTTCTTCCTTGACCATGATATCAAGAGCGTTCTGGAGAGCGCCGACTTCGAGCTTGTTTGCAGGCTCTTCGATGATGATCTTGCCTCTGCCTTCTGCTGTGATGTAAGGAATCTCAAATGCTCCTTCAGGAACAGCAGCGTCAGAATCAGCAAGGTAAGCCTTGCCGTTAGCAGCGTCGAGCTTAGCTACAGTATCTTTTACGATATCCATGCCGCTCTGGCCATTCTTTGCGAATACGACTCTGTGGATAGGCTCGAATACGATTCCTTGGTCGTGGATGTTCTCGATCTCGCAGAGAGCGTATCTTGCAGGGTGATTCTCGATCTCCTCAGGAGTGAGGCCCTTCTTGATGTTTTCCCAAGCTGTCTTAGCTGTAGCCAGCGAGTGGTTACCGTCTCCCATAGCCTGGAAGATAACGTTGCCCTTGCCGTATTTCTCTTCAGCCTTGTCGAAGAGGGCGGAGAGAGCTTCCTTAGCGCCTTCAAGGTTAGCTTCCTTGATGAATGATCCGGTGATATGTCCGCCATCCATCATGAGATCTGTGTCATAGATGACTTCCTTCTGCTGATTTACGAGCGGCTCGATGACTGTCTTGTCTGGGTCGTCGATGAGGATGAGGATATGTGGCATCTCGATAGGAGCGTCTCCTCTGATCCTTAGGCGAGGTGGGATACGTTCTACAACTGTACCCTCAGTCGCTCTAGTAAGGGAAGTAGAGCCCTTGCTGAAGTCATAAGCTTCGAGGTCTGTAGCGATTACGAGACCAAGGCGGGAACGACCCTCAGCGGTTCTCTTGATCAGCATGCATCCAGGCTCCATTGTGCGGAGTGTGCCGTCTGCGAGGTATTTGTCCATAGTAGCGCGGACGTTCTTGATCCTCTCGGCTTCGTCTGGACCGTCGAGGTAGAGCTCAGGGAGCATCAGTCGCAGTGTCGATGGAGCGTCGCCTACGATCTCTTCGACCTTTTCCCAATACTCTGGCTCAGATGTGAACTGGTCACATGCTACTACAGCCCATTTGAAGTAGTCTGTGCCTTCCTTTGGCAGCATTATCTCTGGAATGTGAAATCCGAATTTACTCCAGTCATATGTTGACATTTGTGTTCCTCCAAATTTAGTTTGAATATGCTTTTGGTTATGATTTTGCCTTGTATTAACAAAATACATTGCCTCTAGATATTATCGAATAAATGGCGACTTAATGCAAGGGCGATATGTTACAATGACAATAGAGAATGTAAACCGCAGGGTTACTGATTATCAATGCGGTCATTCTAAAAAAATACTGGAGGTAATGGGATGATTTCAGAAACTATGAAGCCTTTCGTTGAAGGTGGTTCGGCAATCAGAGCCATGTTCGAGGAAGGCAAAAGGATGGCTAAAGAGCGCGGAGCTGAGAATGTATTTGATTTCAGCATAGGGAATCCGGGGCTCAAGCCACCACAGGAAGTTTACGACGCGATCGATGAGATAAATCACAATCTCGATCCGCTTTATGTACATGGTTATCCGTCAAATGCCGGATACGAATCCACAAGAACGGTAGTAGCTGACAACCTCAATGAGAGAGCAGGCGGAGACTACTTCGATATAGATCACATCATAATGAATTGCGGTGCCGCGTATGGCGTCAACATGATACTCAGATGCATCACGAATCCTGGCGACAAGATGGCAGTGTTCGCGCCATATTTCGTAGAGTACGGCAACTGGGCAGGCAATTGGGGCGTAGATACTATCGTTGTCCCTGCTAATGAGGATCTCGATTTTGATCCTGACGCTGAGGCACTGAGAAAGATGCTCGTGCCTGAGGTCAAAGCGGTACTTATCAATAATCCTAATAACCCTACAGGCAAGATCTATACGAGAGAAGCACTCAACGCTGTAGCTGATGTTCTCAGAGAAGCTGAAGAGAAGTTCGGTCACACCATCTACCTGATCTGTGACGAACCATACAGAGAACTCGTTTATGACGGCTCTGAGGTGCCTTTCCCGGGCAGTTACTACGATGACTCACTTATCGTGTATTCGTGGTCTAAATCGCTTTCTATGCCTGGTGACCGTATCGGTTACGTAGCTGTTCCTAAATGCGCCGAAGGACATAAGGAACTCGCTGACGCACTGATTATCGCAGGCAGAATACTCGGTGGTACTAACGGTCCGACTATACAGGAACTCATCGTTGAGCGATGCCTCACTTCAAAGTCGGATATCGATTATTACAAGAAGAACGCTCACGATCTTTATGAGATCGTTACAGGCGCAGGCTTCAAGTGCATCTATCCTCAGGGCGCATTCTACATGTGGATCAAGTCTCCGGTGCCTGATGAATTCGAATTCGTCAAAGCAGCCAAAGAGGAGGGCATACTCATCACTCCTGGAAGCGGTTTCGATGGTCCTGGCTGGGCGCGTGCAGCATTCTGCGGAAAGAACGATATGATCCACAGATCGAAAGAATCATGGTATAAGGTAGGACGCAAGTTCGGCCTTATTGACTGATCGATTGATTTATCGGATATCAATGAGCAAATAAGCAAGAACGAAATAGAAGGTCGCGATCGTGCGACCTTCTTTTGGTATTGTCTTTATCACTATATTTTCAATTCGGATCCTATTTGTATTCAGGAGCTGTGTATGGCTCGACGCCAGGGTAGATCCTGATGCGGTCCTTGGCAGTAGCTGCGATCTCTTCGAAGTCCTGCAGCTCTTCTTCGCCTCTGAGAACTCTGAGGCAACCGGCAGCGAGAGCTTCCATTTCATATTCACCGGCCATGATCTCAACAGGGCAGATGAATTCGCAGTGCTCTTTGATGTACTCGGATACATATTTCGAATAAGCGATGCCGCCTGTGAGGATGATGCGGTCTACTTTACCGCAGACTGTAGCAGCGAGCTTGCAGATGTCCTTAGCAACGTTGAGGCACATAGCTTCGTAAACGATCTTGGCATATCCATCGCCGTTCTCGATCATCTTCTCTACCTCGATAGCATTGTTTGTGCCGAGGTGAGCAATGAGGCCGCCTCTTCCGTGGAAGAGCTTCATGGCTTCTTTATATGTGTACTTGCCGCTGTAGCAGAGATCTACAAGGCCCTTAGCGCCGACTCCGCCGCCTCTCTCAGGTGTGAAGTTTCCTTCGTCATCGCTTACGCTGTCGATGTTTACGCCGTCTTTATACAGTCTGATGGAGCTGCCGCCACCGAGGTGAGCAACGATGAATGTGCAGTCCTCGAACTTCTTGCCGAGCTTTTCCTCAGCGCACTTTATGGCCATAGCGCGTGTGTTGAGCGTATGTCCTACAGTGAAGTGAGGGAGTTCTGGAACTCCGCTGACTCTGCAGAGAGGGATCTTCTCGTCTGTTCCAATAGCGTCGTAAATGCATACTGGGATGCCGTATTCTTTATGGAGCTCGAAAGCAATCATGCTTCCAATAAGAGAAGAATGCTTAGCCATGTCTTCAGGCCTGGTGAGATAGTCGACCATTGCCTGGTCGATGCCGATAGCGCCGTGAGGGCAGGCGATGATGTTGCCGCCTCTGGATACGGCTGCTGTGAGGGAATCGATAGGAACACCGTTCTTTTCGAGCGACTCATAGATCTTATCTCTTCTGAATTCAAACTGATCGGTCACGTCATCGAATACAGCGAGGTCCTCCGCGCTGTGGCGAATAGTATCGTTGAACAATTCTTTGTCGTCCTCATAAACCGCGATCTTGCTCGATGTGGAGCCGAGATTCATTACCAGGATCCTTTCAGTTGCCATACATTTCCTCCTTTTGAATATCTTCTACAACCCACTTGTGCATATCAATATGTCTATGTCACAGATACGCTTTCTGTTATCAATTTGTGAAGGTCTTAGCTCCGCTCTTGAGCTCTTCCTTTTCCTCTTCGTCAGAGTCTTCATACTCGTTTGTCAGTTTGAACTTGTCGAGCAGGTACATAACGAGTCCGAGAAGCATACCGACTACAGCAGCAAGGCTCATTCCCTTGAGCTGAACATCACCGAGGTTGAGGGCGATTCCCGAGAGACCTACGACGAATACTACAGAAGTAAGCGCGAGGTTTCTAGCCTTGGAGTAATCGATCTTAGCATCGACCATCAGCCTGATACCGGAAGCTCCGATCATACCGTAGAGCAGGAAGCTTACACCGCCCATTACAGGGCCAGGGATAGTCTGGATAAGAGCCGAAGCCTTTCCGATGAAGGAGAGGCAGATCGAGAAGATAGCAGCTCCGCCGATGACCCATACGCTGTAAACCTTTGTGATAGCCATTACTCCGATGTTCTCGCCGTAAGTTGTAGTAGGGCAGGATCCGCAGAAGCCGGAGAGGGCTGTTGAGAAGCCGTCAGCGAACATCGATCTGTGGAGTCCTGGGTCCTTGAGGAGATCTTTGCCAACGATCTCTGAAGTAACTACCTGGTGTCCGATGTGCTCGGATACGACTACGAGTGTAGCAGGGATGATGATGGCGATTGCCTGTCCGCTCCACTTTGGTGTCTGGAATGCAGGAAGCTCGAACCACTTTGTAGAGCCGATCGCCGAGAAGTCTACGAGCCCGAATACGAGGGCGAGGACATATCCTGCGATGATAGCGATCAGGATAGCGATAGCGCTTGCGAATCCTCTGTAAAGAACTCCGCCGAATACAGCGAGGAGCAGTGTTACGAGGAATACGATGAGGACCTTAGGGTCGAGATTCTGTGCCATCTGCATGTTCTCGTCGAGGATGCCAGCTGTCTGAGCAGCGGAGCCTGCGAGCTCAAGTCCGATAAGAGCTACAACAGGGCCCATGGCTGCAGGAGGCAGGATCGCGTCGATCCAGTTTGTACCGACGAATTTGATAAGTATCGCGATCGCGCACATTAGTAAGCCCGTGACTACGAATCCGCCCAGGGCGTATCTGTAACCGAGCTCAGGCTGCGCAATTACGAGCAGCGCCGGCGAGATGAACGCGAACGAGGAACCGAGGTAGGCAGGAGCACCGCCCTTGGTGACAAAAATAAAGATAAGTGTTCCGATGCCGTTCATGAGGAGGGCGATGGAAGGACTTATCCCGAGAATGTAAGGAACGAGCACTGATGCGCTGAACATCGCGAATGTGTGCTGGATAGAGAGAGGAATTCCTTTACCTAGAGGGACTCTCTCATCGATTTGGATGATCTGTCTCTGTTTAGCCATATAAACCTACTTTCTTATATCTAAAAAATTTTATCACGCCTATTTTAAACTACATGCGAGGTCATAACAATAGCGAAGACACAATATATTGTATATTTTTTAGTGAAAGATAATGATATTTTCTCGGTATAAACATGATGCGGAAGTGAGAAATTCAATAGTTTGAGTGACGCAGAATAGGCGGAAGGGAGCATCGATGCATGCCACATAAAAAAGGGAATGGGCTTTAACCCATTCCCTGTAATTATATGAGAGAGACATTTAGAAGAATATGTGCATTGCTATCGCAGCCAATATGATGGAGATAACAGTTCTTTCGAACCATACGATCACCATATCTTTGATAGTGATAGGAATATTGGTAGCAAGTGCCATCGGGATCGTGCAAGAGAACATGATGATCTCACTGATCGAAATGATTCCGATAAAGAACTTTGTCGCGATATCGCATCCTGCACACATGATTACCGGCAGGAACATCTCTGCGAGTCCGGCGAGTGCACCCTGTGCAGCTGGAAGGGCATCAGGAACTCCCAATACTTTTGTCAAAGGATAGAAGATATATCCGAGATAATCGAATATAGGTGTGTACATCTGGAGAATGAGTGCGGTAAGACCGATTCCCATCAGAAGAGGTACGAAGTCAAGCAGCAGATATACTCCGCCTTTGAGGCTTGACAGCATGTTCTTTCCAAGACTTCCGGACTTTGAAGCTACTTCTATCGCCTCATCATAAGCACACTTAAAGATGTTTCCCTCGAATGATTCATCAAGACCCTTCGGCAGATTCTCATCATAATACGTCTCAGGCTTTTTGCTCAATGGATAGATACGGCATGTTACTGCAGTGCATGCGAATGTAATAACCATTGTTACGAGGAAGAAAAGGAGCCAGCGGTCACTAATCTCAAGAACGTTTGCAACTATGATCATGAACGATACGGCTACTGTTGTAAATCCTGTTGCAATGATCGAAGCCTCTTTTGCATTATACTTATTGTTTCTGTACATCTGGTCTGTGAACAGAAGACCCATCGATGTACTTCCTACGAAGGAGGATACCGCATCGACTGCGGAACGTCCCGGAGTCTTCCAAAGTGTTCTTGTCAGCGGTCTTACAAAGATACCTACAAAATCTACGAGACCATAGTTGACCATAAGACAGAGAAGAGGGGCACCGAAGACGATCATGTATACTACTGGCTGCACAAGGCTTCCGAACAGATAAGGACCATTGTCTGGATTAAGTACCGGTTCAGGTCCGAAGTTGAACACTACCATGAACGACGCTACTACTCCGAATAGTTTGAAAAGCGTAAAGATGATGTCTATCGCGCTTTTGTTCCATGTCTTTGTGACGAATGGCTTTACAGCACCCGCGACTACTACTGCCAAAGCAAGGTATGCGGCAACTTTACCAAGCGAAGTCTGAAGCCAGCTTGTGAAGATATCAAGCGGAATACCGTGATACTCTCCGACTGTGATCTGGACAAAGAAAATGAAAATGCCCAGAATACTGAAACATATAAATTTCAGCGCTGCGGAAGTTTTATTGCTTTCCATTGTTACTCCTCCTTTTCTCTTAATACCTCATAATTATGATATGTATGTGTAGGTGTTATTAATCTACTTTCTGCTCAGCTTTGCCTTCGAGACCAACATCGACGAAAGCCTGTCTTTCAGGGCTTACCCTTGGAGCAGGGATCTCGAATGACTTTTCGACGACCGTATAGTCAAAGTATCCGAGTCTTGCGAGAGGTCTGATCTTCTCAATATCTACCTTGCCATCGGTGATGACTTCATCTTTGATGTGGATACCGATAACTTCTCCGACTATGACATCGACGGTTGCGATGCTCGAGTTAGCCTGCAGCCTTATGGTCTGTAAATATTTGCACTCGTACTGAATAGGAGATTCGGCAACTCGCATTACATCAACCAGTTCACTAGGGGCTTTTGTCAGACCTGCATACTCAAACTTGTCGACTCCCTTAGGGATCTCCATCTCTATTGTCGATGTAAGGTTCATCTGCTCCCTCAGATCGTATGGAACCATGTTGTAAACAAACTCGCCGGTGCGCTCGATATTTCTTACTGTTCTCTTGCGATCCTTGTAGATATTCTGATTTGAAGAAAACAATACGAGTGGCGGATCGAACGTCAGATTTGTGAATTGGCTGTAAGGTGATACATTATCACTTCCGTCTTCATTCTTTGTGGAAATCCAAGCTATGCAGCGAGGGACTGTGCATGACTTGAAAGGATTTCTCGGAAGACCATGATTATTCTTTGATGGTTCGTAAAACATTTTGTTTCCTTTCTCAGATGTATACTGAAAATTAATTTCTGATATTTTGTGACTACAGTATATTTCTACAGAATGTCAAAATATATGTGTATATTTGACTTTTTTATATAAATTATTTACATTGCGTATATAGCAAACATTCAGTCAAAGCCTTGTATGTAATTTTGGAGGGAATGTTGAGATGTCCTTAAATGCAAATGATCTGATCCCGGAGCGTGTACAGGAACTTATCCGCATCAATTCTGAGATGCTCGAGATGGAATATATTTACGATGTCATATACGGAAGGACCGACAGAATAGAGATAATCAAGCCGGTGCTTGAAGAAAGTGGATTGGACTTTAATCCGACTATAATAATGGCCATCGTGTTCGATGATTTTTGGAACTACTGTGTCAACAAAGATAACCGTGAGAGGCAAAGCATCAAACGTGAGATGATGCTTTGCTGCAAAAGATCGCTTTCTGATAACTACAAAGCTATCACGGCTACTCTTACGGGTACGGATAAGCTTGCAGTTGCTCTTGATACGGGAAACAGTACAGGAAGTGATGCTGAGGATTATGCCCTGGAATGTGCGCTAAGAATCAAAGACAGCATAAAGATTGAGCTTGGCTATTCTTGCTCTATAGGAGTGAGTCACTATTGCAACAACTCAAATTATCTATGGCGGGCTTATGAAGAGGCTTTCAACGCACTGCAAAACGGGTTCTTTCTGGGTCATTCCCAGATAATGCTTTATGATCGAGCCACCGCAATGAAGAGAAAGAGACACAAGACATCCGAGTTCCAATCGGCCAAAGAGGAACTGATCCTGGCGCTTGGGCAGGAAGATGTCGAAAGATGCAAACAGTCTGTTAATCTTCTGATGAACGCCCTTATGAATGAGGGCGCAGACATGAATGATGTTCGCTCCACATTTATAGTTAATATGTCGACTATAACAGACTACGCTCATCAGATGGGACTTCCACCTGACCTTCTTTCACAGAAATTGCTTGAGGTCGTTACAAAAATAAGCGTCTCAAATACGAGTCAGGAAGTTATAGAAATAGCTACGGAGTTTCTGCTTGGACTCCTGGGGGAAAAAGTAGAAGTAAAACCGAAGGGCATGGAAGGTAGTATCGCTGAGGCTAGAGCATATATAAAGATGTATCACTCGGCACCCCTTACTCTTTCAAGTGTGGCGGCAGTTTTCGGATATAATGCTGCTTATTTCAGCAGGAACTTCAAAAAATATTCCAATATCACCTTCAGTGAATATCTACAGAATGTAAGGATCGATGGCGTTAAGGAGTATCTGGAAAATAGCACTCTTTCTATATCTGAGATAGCCGAAAAGACGGGCTTCCAAAACCGAAACTATATGACGAAAGTTTTTATTGATAAAACGGGCAAAACGCCAGTCCAATGGCGTAAGCAAATTTAGCTGGTAACAGTTTAAGGCGGCAAGAGCGGTCGTTATTGAAATAATCAGACGAAAAAAGGGAATGGGTATTAGCCCATCCCCGATAACTATGCACTATTCCATTCCCAAAAGCTGAACTCTTGTGAGTCCCTGTAAATCCCTTATCTCATTTATCATCTCATCGAGCTTTCCGGCGTCTTCTCCAAGCTCAAGCGTAACTACCACGTTGGCCTTAGAATCGACCGGTGGGTTTTGGGTTATCGTCCATACGCTGTAGCCATACTTTGAAATGATATTCAGCATGGAAGAGAGGGTGCCGACGCTGTGTCGCATCATCATAGAGATTATGGCGTGGCGTCCCATCGATACCGTGCTTATATCCCTTACCATGTCTCTGTATTTGTAGAACGTGGACCTCGAGATGCCGACCATCTTGACAGCTTCGCTAACGTCAGCGGCTTTGCCTTCATCGAGGAGCTCTTTGGCAAGTGAGACTTTCTCGAAGTAGGAGGGCAGGAGCGCTTTGTCCACTATCATGTATTTGCCCTGCATCTAAGTTAACCTCTCTTGCTCTTCTCGATCACGTAGTCTTTCATATCCGATGCCTCGATCACGTCATTGTGAAGCACTGGCCTTGAGAATATGCCCGCGAGACCGGCCGGTACAGGGGCCCCAGTGATCTCTTTCACTTTGTTCATATTGCCTTCGTCTGAGCCTGTGAGTTCTTCGCCGAGAGCTTCAAGCACTGCAGCGGAGAACTTGTAAGGGGAAGCCGTCGAAAGAACGACTGTCGCCTTAGCGTCTGATCCGAATGGAACTGTTCCCGAAGGAGCATCTCCTGAGCAGAATTTCTCCATGCAAGCCCAGGCGATGGAAGTATGTGTATCCATGAGATAGTGATCAGCGTCAAAGACGCCTTTGATAGCCGCAGCGCCTTCTTCGTCCGAGGCAAAGATGCCCGTGAATACTTTCTGTATCTCGAAGAGCTCGTCATCCGTGATCTGGTATTCGCCGGTCGTCTCGAGTTGCTTCATATATTCGACAGTATGCTCTGGCCCGCAGATGTAGAAGAGCAGGCGCTCGAGGTTGCTCGATACGAGGATGTCCATGGAAGGGGAAGTTGTCTTGTAGAACTCACGCTTTCTGTCGTAGTGGCCTGTGTTCAGGAACTCTGTGAGAACGTCGTTTTTATTTGACGCGCAGATGAGCCTCCCGACAGGAAGCCCCATCTTAAGAGCGAACCAGCCCGCCATGATATCTCCGAAGTTGCCTGTAGGGACTACGTAGTCAACTTTGTCTCCGTCCTTGATGGCTCCTTTCTCGAGAAGCTGCGCGTAAGCGGAGAAGTAGTAAACGACCTGCGGCACGAGTCTTCCAATATTAATTGAGTTGGCGCTCGAAAGCGATACGCCTTCAACAGGCTTTGGGATTTCACGGAATATCTTCTTGACGCCCGTCTGAGCATCATCGAAATTGCCGCGAATAGCGCATGCCGTCACGTTAGCTCCCTTGGCCGTTACCATCTGGAGCCTCTGTGTGTCGGATACTCCGCCATGAGGGAAGAATACCGTGATAGCTGTGCCAGGAACATCACTGAATCCTGCGATAGCAGCGCTTCCTGTGTCACCGGAGGTCGCCGTGAGGATCATGATGTCGTCTTTGAAATCGTTCATCTCTCTTGCAGCTGTAAGAAGATTAGGAAGAGCCGAAAGAGCTACATCCTTGAAAGCGGAAGTAGGGCCGTGATAGAGCTCGAGCACATATGCCTCAGCTTTGCTGCTCGCTGTCTTTACGAGTGGAGTGATCTCCTCAGCGCCGAACTTATTCTTGTAGCTTACTTCTACCAATTCATCTATCTTTTCACTGCCGTAGTCTTCAAAGAAAGCATTCCATACGGCTTTGGCCATGCTGCGGAAGTCACCGCCCTTGATCACGTCGTGGTAATCGACTTTGATAGCGTCAATGTCGGAAGGAACGTAGAGACCGCCGCCTTCGGCCTGGCCGTCGAGGATAGCCTTGCTTGAACTTACTTTGATGTTTGTGTTTCTTGTGCTTACGTAATCGATCATTTGATATTCCTCTTAATAATACTATTCCTATTAGATTCGCTTTGGTTATCCATGTCTCTATCTAAACAGGTATCCCAGGTAATTTCCATGCCTTTATCCTTGAAGATATCCGTTTGGATTTCTTTATCGTGGAAACGAATTATGTTTCCCGATAAAAAACGTGAGAATGGTTGAAAATTCACAATGTTTATGTTACCTTATATCCAATTGAAAGACAAGTGTTTTCGATACACGGACACAAAAAACTTTTTGTCCGTAAGGCGCGGAAACTAACAACAATAATACAGTTTCGGAAGAAATTCCGTACACCTAAAAGAGATATGGAGGATTATTTCAATGAAGATCGCGATCATGGGATTCGGAACAGTAGGCAGCGGAGCATACGAGGTAACTAAGTTTGCTTCGGACATCGAGGTGGTAAAGATACTCGATATCGTTGTGAGAAAAGGCTATGAAGATATAGCCGACAAATTTACTAAAGATCTTAACGACATCACCAGCGACCCTGAGATCGAACTCGTTATCGAGGCGATGGGCGGAGTCGACACTCCAAGGAAGTTCGTACTCGAATGCCTCAATGCCGGTAAGCATGTCGTCACACCTAACAAGAATCTCATCAGCGCGTGCTTCGGAGAACTCACAGAGACTGCCAAGAAGAACGGCGTTCAGCTCAGGTTCACACCGGCTGCAGGCGGCGGCATCCCATGGCTCTACAATCTTCTCAGAACAAAGCGTTGCGACGAGGTAACTGAGGTAAAGGGCATCGTTAACGGTACCTGCAACTACATACTCGACGCGATGCACGATAACGGAGCTGATTTTGACGAGATGCTCGCGACAGCAAAAGAGCTTGGTTACGCAGAAGCTAATCCTGCATCGGATATCGAGGGTACAGATACTCTTCGCAAGACTGTCATCTCGTCCAACCTCGCGTATGGCACAGTTATTAAGGAAGAAGACGTTCCTTGCTACGGTATCGATACTATCAAGGCTTGCGATGTTGCTTACCTTAAGGAGAAGGGCCTTGTTCCAAGGCTCATGATGAACTCGAAACTCGAGAACGGCGTTGTAAGCGCATACGTTGAGCCTGTTGCCTTCAAGGAGACAAGCCTCGAGGCTAACGTCAAGACTAACAACAACCTCATCACACTCACAGGCGTTAACGTCGGTACACTCAGTTTCTACGGCCAGGGCGCAGGCATGATGCCTACGGGTCAGTCGGTAGTTCAGGATGTCATCGACATCAAGGACGGCATCGATATGTACGCTCTCGCTGGTGGCGATGCTGACGTCAAAGTAGACAACGAGTCGGCAGTTCACAGATACTACATCAGACACGACAATATGTGCGAGCATATCGAGCCGCTGATCGAATCGTACGAGGAAAAGGACGGAATATTCTACTGCATCTCCAAGCCTATCAGCGTTGTGGAAATGCACAAGATGGGTAATCACAGAAAGGAAAAGGGTCGTGATATGTTCTTCGCGGCACTGGATGAATAAATGCTGAAGGTACTTAAGTTCGGCGGCTCGAGCCTTGCTGACGGCTCGCAGTTCGCCAAGGTAAAGAATATAGTTGAGAGCGATCCAAGCAGGGAAGTTGTGGTTGTATCGGCGCCTGGCAAGAGGGATTCCGACGATAACAAGATCACAGATCTTCTCTATCTGATCAGGGCTCACATCAAATACGGTGTATCTCACGAAGGCGTCCTTGAGATGATCAGGAGCAGATACGTTGGTATCAAAGATGAATGCGGGCTCAGCACAGATATTGGCAAGCTGGTCGACGAGACTTTTGCGGACATCAATAAAGAGACTTCCGAAGATTACATAGTATCCCGCGGTGAGTACTTCAATGCGATACTGATGGCTGAATATCTTGGATTCAAATTCGTGGACGCGACAGAGTGGCTGATGTTCGATTACGACGGCAAGGTAAATAACCAGAAGTCGGAAGCAAAGCTTAAAGAACTCAAGGATATATATGGTAAGATCGTGACTCCCGGCTTCTACGGGATCATGCCGGGCGGGGAAGTGCGTACGTTCCCAAGAGGCGGCTCCGACATTACAGGAGCGCTCGCGGCAGCGTTCCTAGACGCGGACATCTATGAGAACTGGACCGATGTTTCCGGCATCCTCATGGTAGACCCACGCATCGTCAAGAACCCTAAGACTATCGCGAGAGTCACATACGACGAGTTGAGAGAACTGAGCTACATGGGAGCTTCGGTGCTTCACGAAGACACGGTATTCCCGGTCAGAAGCAAGGATATCCCTGTAAATATCCGCAACACCAACGAGCCTGATAATCCTGGTACTATCATAAGGGAAAACTTCGATGAGATCCTCGAAGAGGAAAAGAGCGACAGGTTCATCACGGGTATCGCAGGCAAGAGGCATTTCTCCATCATCAATGTTTACAAGAGCAGGATAGGAGAGGCCAAGCTGGGACTTCTGAGGCACGTGCTCGCGGTCTTCGATCGTTACGACATTCCGGTCGAGCAGATCCCAAGCGGCGTAGACAGTTTCTCAGTTGTGTTCCCAAGCAACAACCTCAAGATGAAGAAACACGAGCTCATGCACGAGCTGGCCGATTTCGACGGTATCGACAGCTGCTCACTGACCGAGGGAATAAGCCTTATCGCAATCGTCTCGCGTACCATGGCGTACAAGACTGGTATGTCGGGCAGGATCTTCACCGCACTTGGCGATAACAACATCAATATCCGCACTATACAGCAGGGCGCGGACGAGATCAATATCATGGTAGGCGTGTTCGATGAAGACTTTGAACGCGCGATACAGGTGCTTTACGATAAATTTTCTTTGTAAAGCAAGTGCTGGGCCGGGCGGTGCTCTAAAATCAGGGCAGTGCCGGATGCCAACAGCAAATTATTAGATACTAATTACAGATTCATTTATAGATAACGGAAAGAAGGAAGAACAAATGAAGAAGTACAACGTAGGTGTAATGGGCGCGACGGGCGCTGTAGGACAGGAAATGATCAAGGTACTCGGAGAGAGAAACTTTCCGATCGGAGAACTTAGATGCCTCGCGAGCGAGAGATCCGAGGGCAAGGTTATCAGCACACCTTTCGGTGATGTTACTGTTCAGAAGACCTGCGAGACTGCATTTGACGGTCTGGACATAGTGCTTGGCGCTTCTGAGAACGACATCGCGGAAGCTATGGCTCCATATATCAAGAAGAGCGGCGCTGTTTTCGTAGACAACTCTTCGGCCTTCAGACTTGAGCCGGATGTTCCACTGGTAGTTCCTGAAATCAATGGAGAAGATGCTCTCAAGCACAATGGCATTATCAGCAACCCTAACTGCTCGACTATCATCACTCTTGTAGCGATCAATGCCATCAACAAGCTTTCAAAGATCACAGGTCTCTATGCTTCGACTTATCAGGCTACAAGCGGCGCAGGCGTTGCGGGCATTGGCGAGATGTACGACCAGTCGGAGGCTATTCTCAAAGCGAGAGCTGCAGGTGGTTCCGGCAACTCCTATGGAGCAGATATCAATCCTGATAAATTCACATATCAGATCGCTTACAATTTGATCCCACAGATCGGCGGATTCAAGGACAATCTCTACACAAGCGAAGAGATGAAGCTCCAGAACGAAGGCCGTAAGATCATGCATCTTCCAGAGATGAATGTAAGCTGCACATGCGTAAGAGTTCCTGTTGAGAGATCGCACGCTATCAGCGTAAACGTGATCACAGAGGATGTCCTCGACGTTGAGGATGTCAAGAAGGCTATCGCTGAGGCTCCTGGAGCGAAGCTCTATGACGACCCTGATAACAATCTGTATCCAATGCCACTTATCACATCCAACCAGGATATCGTTTATGTAGGCAGGATCAGAAAAGACCTCGTCAACGAGAAGGGAATCAACCTCTTCTGCTGCGGCGACCAGGTAAGAAAGGGCGCTGCAACCAATGCAGTACAGATCGCCGAGCTCCTCGTAAATGCTGACAAATAGAACATTCAATCAACGATTCCATCAAAGCCTCGATCACCTCACACGGTCGAGGCTTTTACTTTTACTTAGAATACAGAGATGAAAGACGCATAATACTGGAAACTTGAGTGGATAGTAACCTTTACAGTAAAATCACTCAATTATTAATACTATTTCGGGCAACTCAATTATTCAGAATTGAGTGAAATTGTCAGTTTTATTCATTTCCACTTAATTATTGCCTATAGGGCAAAAGATCTTTATCTCAATAGTTGAGTGAAATTTAGATATTAACTATATTTCACTCAAATTATAGCTGCGCAAATGGAGTGATAATCATAGAAGTTGAGTGGTTAGATTTGGAAATAGCATTTTCACTCAATCTAGCGCTATTTTCACATTGAACTCTAGCTGGCCATGGATTATGTGGATAACCGATGAGCCATGGAAAAGTCCATGGACAGGTAAAACAAACATAAACATGAATATAGAACCTGCCCACAGTCTTTTCCACAGCTCTTACCACAATCTTGGCGGTTACCCACATATTCCACAGCCACTACGACTACACTTATCAAGTCATGGCAATCATTATCTATAACCATCACTCATTAGATGTGTCCGTAGTAGTAGCTGTGGAGGCTGTGGACAATCACTATTGTTTTAAATCGGCATGGCTGTGGAGAAACATGTGGACACAAAGTCTCCTTTTGTGTCCATGTGTTTATCCATGGCCATGGGTGATTGTCCATAACTCCACGGCTTAACGGGCCAATAATATGTCTAGAAAATTCGAGGGAAAATAATGTCGGAATTAGGGATTATATTGTTGTAATTAGAGACTGTATTGTTAGACATTTTTGATTGATTTCTGTAACATTTTTGTATGAGCAATTATCTGATACACGAGGCGAATACTATGCTAAACGACCTTCGACTTAGAGAAGGTAGATTGTCGTTGCAGATTAAAAAGCTGAAGAAGTATGAAGGTTGGCGTTTAGAGAAAGGCCAGACATTAAAGTCGGGTACCTCATATTACAGTGCTGTTATACCTGGGATCGAAAGAAAAAAGTATCTTGGGAATGACCTTAATCCTGATGTGATAAATGTGAAAAAACTGCAATATGCTAAGGCTGCTACTTCTATTTTATGTGACGATATTCGATTACTTGAGAACTTGACAAGTAATTACGTCAATACAGACTATGAAACAATTAATAATACTTTGCCCATATCTTACAGAACGAATATATCAAAAGGCGTTATTCCATCCGTGTTGCCGGGCTTACCAGCAAAAGCAGTAAATTGGAAGGTAGAAGAAGAGGAGATAAAAGCGAAGTATCCACCATATAAGCCAGAGCAATTAAAGCATCCGGCGATGGATGGAACGATGATGCGTTCTAAATCAGAAGTAATAATAGCAAATATCATGCTGATGGCGGGTATTCCTTTTGTATACGAAGTACCGATGAGAATTGATGGGCAACTATTGCTTCCGGACTTTAAGATCCTCTCACTCATTGATTTGAAGAGTGTAATTATCATCGAACACCAAGGAATGGTATTTGTTGATGACTATGCGGACAAGTTTATACGATCGGTAAAACTGTACTTGAAGTCTGATTGGATCCCTAATCAAAACCTGTTCTTCACTTTTGACAATGCAAAGGAGACGCTTGATGTCAGGCAGGTGACAAGCCTTCTTAGGAAGTATGTATATCCTGATCTGAAGCTAGACTATTACAATTAGCTTGTTACCCCTTTATGTTGACATTTGTTTGAAATAACAAATATTTAAGAAATTGTGTATTTAATTAGTACAAAATTCGGCTTGCAAAAGTGGAATAGAGGATATATAATGCACCCAACAACAGAGAGAACTGTTGATAAACCGGATAAGCGTCTTGAAGAAGGAGGCGCAGCGGAACGTATTAAGAGCATACGGGAAGCAAAGGAAAGGCTGAACGTACTAGGAGAGTACGGGAGGCGATAGATAGGCAGAACGTGCTAAGAGTACACGGAAAGCGCGAGAAGCGTAAGGTGCTGATTAGAAAGTACAGGAAGCGCGGATAAAGCGCAAAGTGTAACCAAGAAAGCGCGGGAAGCTAGAATGTAGTAAAGCGTAATGAGCATACGGAAGCGGCCATAGGCTGAATGTATCAAAAAGCATACGCAGAGCTGCAATAAGAGCGGAACGTATTAAGAGCATACGGGAAGCGAAAGAAGTATCCGGTATAGATATCACGCAGGGCGCAGGGATGTGCGGACTGCAGAAATAGGAGGACAGACCAATGGTAGCATTTGAGAGAGGGGCTGTCTCGGTATAGAAAACACTGCAAGGCTGGCCGACTTAGCGGCACCGGTGGTGTAATGATAGCCGAACACCAACGTCTTGAAAGAGCAGTAGAGATGAACCGGGAGCAGCCCTAAGAATGAAGAAGCGCAGAGTGCCACGCAGGATCGATGATCCGAATAGGCAGATTATATATATGGAGTCGCGGAGAGATACACGCGACGGTAATAATTGAATATAGGAAGTAACGAGGGACGGGCAAAGCCCGTCCCCTAATTGTTTTTGCAAATTTCAAACTGACTATCTGGATTGTTATCCGGAATGTTTCCGAAAACTAGAACTGTAAACCGCCAAATGCATAAATTTTCAGGGATTAGGGCGGTAAAATTTATGACTATTGTAGAAAAAGAGGAGTGTAAACCATATAATAACTGTGTATGGGTAATTCGACTTGATAACACGGAAAAAGTTAACGATTTGCCCAATCGCTATATATTGAGGGGTATTGACTATGTCAATGATAAAGTATTCAGGCAAAGAACCTGTTATAAGAATCAGAGAGTCTTTGGAGTTCCTTCACGAGAAGGGTGTCATTGATCCTGAGATAGGTATCGTGCTTGGCACCGGGCTCAACGATTTTGCTGACAGAATAAAGGATCCAATCGTACTGGATTACAATGAGATCCCTAATATGGAATCTGGCTGGGTATCCGATCACAGAGGAGAACTCGTATACGGAGAGTATCTTGGCAAGAAGATCGTCGTAATGGCAGGCCGCTTCCACTATTACGAAAGCCACAACATGGATAAGGCCGCGTATCCGACCAGAGTCATGGCATCTCTCGGTATCAAGAGGCTCATACTTACAAACTCGGCCGGCTGCATCAATGAAAGCTTTGAAGCCGGAAGCTTTATGCTCATAAACGATCATATCAATCTCTCAGGAGACAACCCGCTCATCGGAAGGAACATTGATGAGTTTGGCCCAAGATTCCCTGATATGACATTTACATACGATCCTGAACTTAGAGCTGAACTCAAAGAGAGAGCCGCTACGGAGGGTATCAAGTTGAACGAGGGCGTGTACTGTATGATGAGCGGCCCTTCATTTGAAACACCAGCTGAGATAAGGATGCTCAGGACAGTTGGGGCTGACGCCGTCGGTATGTCAACGGTACCGGAAGCTATAGTAGCAAGTCATGCGGGTATAAAGACTATCGGAATATCGTTCTTATCAAACATGGCGGCAGGAGTAACGGGAAAACCTATCACGGGCGAGGAAGTCTCTAAGGCCGCAGCTGAATCGAGAGCTACATTTGCGAAAGTACTGGATCTTGCGATCACGCTCTGATGGCCAGTCCTAAGCAGATACATATACAAATACAGAAACAACGGAGGAATCTGATTAGATGAATATGGAAAAAAGCGGAGCCAGAGCAGCTCACCTCGAAGAACTGGCTTATAAGATGACAGAGATCGACACAAGGCCCAATGACGGGCACCTTCTCGGTATGCAGGACAAGGCCGCTGAAGCGATCGACCATCTTTTGAGGGCAATGTTCCCATATCATTTTGGAAAGGCGCGCGCCAGGTTTGTCGAGACCGAGAAGAGAACGTATGAGCTTATGAGAGCGTATGATGCTTTGGATCAGACGCTTGAACTGGTATTCAAAAGCACTGAGGAAGCCAAAGAGAAAACGGATGAGCTAGTAAACGCTCTTCCGGAAATACTCGAGGTGCTTAAGACAGATATACAGGCAGGTTATGAGGGCGACCCTGCAGCAAAGAGCCCTGACGAGGTCATCATCACATATCCTGCATTCAAAGCGATAGCGATCTACAGGATAGCCCACAAACTCTATACGATGGAAGTTCCACTGATCCCAAGGATCATGACAGAGCTTGCTCATCAGGAGACGGGCATAGATATCCATCCGGGCGCTACAATAGGAAGTTATTTCTTTATAGACCATGGCACCGGAGTGGTAGTCGGCGAGACAACTACTATAGGTGATCATGTTAAGCTCTATCAGCACGTAACGTTGGGAGCTAAGAGTTTCGACCTCGCTGAAGACGGTACACCTATCAAGGGCATAAAGCGTCACCCAGACATTGGTAACAACGTAGTTATCTACTCAAGTGCTACCATTCTCGGTGGTGACACAAAGATCGGGGACAACTGCGTGGTAGGTGGTAACGTATGGCTTACGCATTCACTTGCAGCAGGCGAGACTATAACGACTAAGTCGAGTGGACAAGAGAGAATAAAGGGTAGACACGAAGTGGTTATTTACGGGGACTATATCTAATAACTATCGGCTCAAAATTGCTGAAAAAGCAAGCATTATTCTGCCTATTTATGGTAGAATCAACAAGTTATGAAATTGAACCGCAAATTCATTTCCTTAATAACGATCTTTATGCTGGTTCTTTCGGTGCCGTGTGTTTCTTTTGCGGTGTCGGAAGAGCCTGTTGATGTAACGGAAAACACCACCATTGTCGATGTCAGCGGTATTGAAGATGGCCAGGCTGCGTCGGACGAACTGCTTGTTCTGGTCGATGAGGGCACATCCAAGAGCGCTGTTTCCGGTATTGCTGAAGATGCAGGCGCATCGCTCGATAACATCTCGACACTCGGAGACGGTACAAAACTCGCAAGGGTTACGATTGATGGCGAGAACGATGCTCAGACCGTGGCCGAGGAGATAGCCGCTGATGATGCAGTACTGATCGTACAGCCAAACTATATTTATCATCTAGAGGAATCGGAAGAAGGGGATGGATCTTCGGATGAAATCAAGGCAGAAGACGATAGCGATAAGGATACAGAAAATGATGCAGTTCAAGCATCCGATCAATCGATTGGAAATGAAGATAGTGTTGTTGATGAGGCCTCAATTTCGGATGCAGACACTGAGGCAACAAGCGAAGAAGGATCCGATGCTGAAGCAGAGGAAACTCAAGATAATACAGGCGGGGTTGCCAGAACTATTAAAGTCGTAGATAAGGACACGTTAGAAGAAACAGGCGGCACTATAAATCAATGGTATCTGGGTAATACAAGCGCCGGAACCCAGGCTGAATCAGCATGGAATAGTCTTTTGCAGAGCTCACAGGGCGATAAAGTCAAGGTTGCTGTCATAGATACCGGGGTAAAGCTTGATCACGGCGATCTCGCAGATAATATTCTTACGAATAAATGTGTCACATTCAACGGCGGAGAGAAACTAGCTTTTGATGCATTGGATGGATCTGACGATGAAGATGGCCATGGCACACACGTGTGTGGCCTGATCGCTGCTACTGTCAACGATGATAATTATGGTATGAAAGGTGTCGCAAACGATAGAGCAGAACTATTTGTCATAGATGCGTCACTAAAAAATGGCGGCTTTACTTCACAGGATCTTGTTCTCAGTATAAATTATGCTAGCGAAAACGCTGATGTTATAAACATAAGTATCGGTGGGCTCTACAAGGACTATGTACAGGAAAGAACTATACAGACAGTTAGCGAGAATGGCACACTGGTCGTCTGCGCTTCCGGCAATTTTAACTCAGAGTTATCTGAATCGCCTGGAGATTCAAGTGCGGCAGTCAGCGTTATGTCTCACGGCGCAAATGGGGATAAATCGAGCTTTTCCGACTTTGGCGTGTATAAAGATATTTCTGCACCCGGGAGCAATATAGTAAGCACATATATAGGCGGAAACGAAAACGTAGATAATTATGCATATGTTAGTGGTACATCGATGGCGTCGCCATTGGTCGCAGGTATAGCTGCACTTATAAAGTCTGAAGACGATTCTTTGAACTCTCGTGAACTTAAGAATTATCTGTATACGAGCAGTGGAAACCGAAGCTTTGACAACTCATCGGGCTTTGGAAAGGTAAACGCGCTAACTGCTGTTCAAAATGTCAATGGTGGTACTTCTGATCCGGATAATATAGTGCTGAATAGTACTAGTCTGAATCTTTGGCCGGGAGAAGAATTCTCGCTGGAATATGCTGTATATCCAGGGACAGCAAGCAAATATGCAGATGATCTTACATTTTCATCTTCAAAAGAGAGCGTTGCTACTGTAGATGCTAACGGAAAAGTACATGCTATTGGCGCAGGAGATGCTGTCGTGACGGCAACATGCCACGGTGTTACGAAGGAATGTTCCGTAACAGTAAATGATATTGAGTACAAGAGCATAGATTATCCTTGCGATGAGTATAAGGGGAGTTTTTCAGGATCCAGCCACAAGCTTCAAACCACAATGAAGATAAATGGAAAAGAAATAACTTTCGAAGCACTCGTCAATGGCTATCAATTTAATGTAACAGATGCTGCTGATCGAATCGGCCTCATGGCTATCAGCTCTGATGCGATACCTTTATTTAAAGTTTTCGACCCTGATGGCAACGAGATGGCAATCAGTCAAGACAACTATAAATTATCAAAGAATTATATCAGTGTCGCAGAGATGGATCCGTTGAAGGCCGGCACCTACAAGTTTCAACTCCTGTGCAATCTAAATGGAGAAGACGTTACGGGTGTCAAGTATACAATGACTGTATTTGGCATCAACGATTTAGCTGATGCCAAGATAAGCGGCGTAACACAGAAAACGTATACAGGCCGTGCCCAGACACAGAGTCCAGTCGTTAAACTAGATGGAACTGTTCTTGAATATGGCACTGACTATACGCTTAGTTACAGCAACAATATCAATGCCGGTACGGCTACAATGACAGTTACTGGTATGGGTGATTACAAAGGATCACAGAATATATCGTTCAAGATCAATAAGGCAGGGAACGGGCTGAGTGTAGTTGGCAAGACGTATAAGATAAAGCGGTCGAAAGTCAAGAAGAAAGCTAAGAAGGTAGCGGTCTCGAGCGTGATGACCGTGAAAAGGGCGAACGGCGTTGTCAGATATGCGAAGGTGAGCGGAAGCAAGAAGCTCAGCATCAACGCGTCTACAGGAGCTGTTACGATAAAGAAAAAGACGAAAAAGGGGACCTATAAGATGATCGTGAACGTCACTGCTGCTGGCGATGCGAATCACAGCGCTGTCACCAGACGTGTGACCATAAAGGTCAAAGTCAAATAGGTATAAAAAAGAATATGGAGCAAAAGGGTAAAATGCAAAAGGCGATCATATTGCTGCTTGTCATGCTGCTGGCTTTAATGCCGGCAGTACTGTCGTCTTGCGATAATGGTACAAATGAATTCGCTGAAGCAGAGACAGAGGTGACAACTGAGCTTGAAGCGATCAAGAGCGGTAATGCTGAGGTGCCTCAGCTGGCAGACCCTGAAGAGGGCGTGTCGGAGACGATGCTTGCTGTCTATGCTGAAAAGCTGAGGGATTTCGACTATATAATCGCCGGAAGCGGCAAGTCAAAAGACGGTAATTCTGTTATTGTCACTGTAAATATCACTACATACGATTTTGGTAGTGTCTATCTCGAGACCTGGAATGATCAAATGAAGATAGAAGAGGGTCTTCGCTACGACAGCCGCTTCTATAGCGACCTCTTCACCAGGTTTGCCTCGCTGAATTCGAAGAATTACGTAGGGCAGGCGGCTATAGTCTGCACTAAAGACGAGAACGGCGAGTGGACTACAGATATAAAGACCAATGAGGGGCTTATCAACGCTATCTCCGGCGGCTTAGTGAAGGAGATGACCGACCTCGCTGAAGAGTCAGCAGAGGAAGCGGCAAACGAATCTGCGGAGAGTTCTGAAAATGGATCAGAAGAACAGTCCGCTGAACAAACTGCAGAATAGTCAGCTGCAGAATTATATAGACAATAAATTTATTGGAGGAATATAAATGGCTGAAGAAATTAGAGAAGAAGTTAACGAAGAAATGCAGAACCAGGACCCTGAAAACTGCACTCATGATTGCAGCACCTGCGGAACTGACTGCCCATCCAGAAACGGAGGCATCAAGAAGGCCGAGCTCAATGCACACAGCTCTATCAAGAAGGTGATCGCTGTAGTATCCGGTAAGGGCGGCGTTGGAAAATCCATGGTAACAGGACTTTCCGCTATCGCAGCTTCACGCGCTGGGTTCAGAGTAGGAATCATGGACGCGGATATCACAGGCCCTTCGATCCCTAGGATGTTCGGCGTGCACACAAAGGCTTACGGCAGCGACTACGGCATCATGCCTGAGGAGACCGAAAGAGGCATCAAGCTGATGTCCATCAACCTCCTTGTTGATCACGAGACTGACCCTGTAGTATGGAGAGGCCCGGTCATCGGCGGAGTAGTTGAGCAGTTCTGGACTGACGTATGCTGGGGCGGCCTCGATGTTCTTTTCATCGACATGCCACCAGGGACAGGCGATGTTCCACTGACTGTGTTCCAGTCGCTTCCTGTTGACGGCATCATCGTAGTTACTTCTCCTCAGGATCTCGTTTCCATGATAGTAGCGAAGGCAGTTAATATGGCTGAGCTTATGAACATTCCTGTGCTTGGTCTCGTAGAGAACATGAGCTATGTTACATGCCCTGATTGCGGCAAGAAGATCGAGGTGTTCGGTCAGAGCCAGGCAGAGCAGGTAGCGGCAGCTTTCGGTATTCCACTGCTTGAGCAGCTTCCGATCGACCCTGTTCTTTCACAGGAAGCTGACGCCGGAGATATCGAGATGAACGCAGGCGACCAGATGGAAACAATAATCAGAGTGCTCGACAAGCTGGGCCTCAAGGCAGAATAAACATTAAATAATCATTGGATGATCGTGGAATAAAAGATGGCAGAACTTATTAGACTCGAAGGCATCGTCAAGAGCTTTGACGACAATGTGGTGCTTAACGGCATTGACCTTTCCGTCGATGAGAACGAATTCGTAACGCTGCTCGGCCCGTCGGGCTGCGGCAAGACTACTACGCTTCGCATCATCGGTGGTTTTGAGACGCCCGATAAAGGGCGCGTCTATTTCAACGGGCAGGATATAACCGATATGCCCGCTAACAAACGCCCTATAAACACTGTATTTCAGAATTACGCTCTCTTCCCGCATATGAACGTAGGGGAGAACATCGCCTTCAGTTTAAGGGTAAAGGGCGAGGACGAAGCTATTATAAAAAAGAAGGTTGCTGATGCTCTTAAGCTCGTTAACCTCAAGGGCTTCGAGAAGAGGAGAGTCGATCAGCTTTCTGGCGGTCAGCAGCAGAGGATCGCTATGGCGAGGGCTATCGTGAACGAGCCTAAAGTGCTTCTGCTCGATGAGCCGCTTGGCGCTCTTGACTTAAAGCTTCGCCAGGAGATGGAGTACGAACTGGTGCGTCTCAAAAAAGAGCTCGGTATCACGTTCATTTACATCACTCACGACCAGGAGGAAGCTCTTACCATGTCGGATAAAGTAGTCGTCATGAACGAGGGCTACATCCAGCAGGAGGGCACGCCTCAGGAGATATACGATGAGCCTGTAAACGCGTTCGTCGCGGACTTCATCGGAGACAGCAATATCCTGTCCGGCGTGATGACTGCTGAGAAGGTGGTAAGGATCGACGGTGTAGATTACCCGTGCATCGACGGCACCGAAGAGGGCTTCCCGCCTAAGCGTAAAGTCGACGTGGTAATAAGGCCTGAAGACATAGATATAGTTCCTTACGGCAAGGGCCTTTGGAACGGTACCATCACTTCCAAACTCTTTATCGGAGTTCACTATGAGATGCTCGTGCAGAGTGAAAATGGCGAGATCGAGTGGCTGCTTCAGAACTACGATCAGCACGATGTGGGTGAGAAGATTGGTATGTACGTCGATCCGGAGAACATCCAGATAATGCACAAGCCTAAGAGCGAGGCTGAGGCAGCAATAGAGATCGATCTTTAGCGGTAGAATTACAGGATTTAGCGACATGGTGCTATATTGCAGAATTGCATAGTATCGTGCGAGGGGATAATAAAGAGTGATAGCGAAAAAATCGTATTCGATACCATTCATAATCTGGATAATCGCAGGCACTTTAGTGCCGCTCGCTTCGATTGCCTATTATGGCTTTACTAGCAGAGACGGAGGCTTCACTTTCGCCAATGTCCTCGCTATGTTCAGGAGCGATCATCTTCAGGCTCTCGGTCTGTCGCTTTTGCTTGCTGTTATCAGCACGGTTATATGCCTTATCATCGCATTCCCGATGGCTATGGTGCTCAGGGAGAGCAAGTATGGCAAGCAGGGCTTTCTTATTTTCGTTATTATCCTCCCGATGTGGATGAACTTTCTTCTGCGTACGATGGCATGGCAGGTGCTCTTAGAGCGTCAGGGCGTTATCAACGCTTTGATTTCGGCTGTAGGGCTTCCGCGCCAGGAAATGATGAACACGCCGGGGGCTATTGTGCTCGGTATGGTCTATGACTTTTTGCCGTTCATGATACTCCCTATATACAACACGGTCTCGAAGATAGACGAACATCTCATCGAGGCTGCGTACGATCTCGGAGCCGGCAAGGCTAAGGTGTATAGCAAAATCATATTCCCGCTCTCGGTTCCTGGCATCGTAAGCGGCATCACAATGGTGTTCATACCGGCGCTTACAACGTTCGTTATCTCCAACATGCTCGGCGGAGGCAAGATCAACCTCATAGGAAATATCATCGAGCAGGAGTTTACAATCAATTCCAACTGGTACCTAGGATCAGGCTTATCGCTGGTGATGATGGTGTTCATAATAGCGAGCATGCTTATACTGCAACGCTTCGATAAGACAGGAGGCGCGAATCTCATCTGATGAAAAAGAGGGCCGGAAAGATATATGTCTTAATAGTGATGCTGTTCCTGTATCTTCCGATACTGACGCTTATCGTGCTCAGCTTTAACGAAGTTAAATCGATGTCGGTATGGGGCGGATTCAGTCTCAAGTGGTATGACGAGCTCTTCCACAGCAGGCTTATGATGGGCGCGATCGTAAACACTTTCTCGATCGCGATACTTGCGGCGCTTATCGCTACGGTGGTGGGCACCTTGGCTGTGCTTGGTATGGCTGCCATGAAGCCGCGCACGCAAAGCGCTCTTCTTGGTTTCAACAACATACCTATGCTGAACGCAGATATCGTTACGGGAATCGCGCTGATGCTTTTTTTCCTGATGGTAGGTGTGCCTCGCGGATATATGACGATTCTTTTCAGCCACGCTACATTCTGCATCCCATATGTGATACTATCTGTAAGGCCGAGGGTGAACAGGAATACGGACAGGCTATACGAAGCCGCGCTCGATCTCGGCGCTTCCGAGAGATACGCGTTCAGAAGGATAGTGCTGCCTGAGCTGTGGCCTGGCATCACTTCAGGATTCCTCCTCAGTTTCACCATGTCGGTCGATGATTTCATCATCACATACTTTACCAGGGGTGCAGGCATCAATACTATCTCTACACTCATTTACAGCGAGGTAAAGATAGGAATCAGACCAAGCCTCTTCGCGCTCTCCACCATAGTATTCGTGGTGGCGCTGGCAGTGCTGCTGGTGATCAATGTTAGAAAAGACAAAGAAGACAGAGCGGATAACGCTCTACAGGCTCTTTGATATATTCCGGGCTCCTACATGAAGCCCGAAACAATAGGAAGGTTATAACTTATGGCATTCAGGTATTACTACGCAGACCGCATCCGTGAAAAGATGCCGCAGTTCAAGGGAACTGACGAAGAACTCCAGTCGGCGATCGACGAGATCTCGCTCCTTTACAATTCGGCTATCAGGGTGCTCGAGACCAGGATCAAGATCATATCCGACGATTTCGACAAGAAGCATTCATACATGCCTATACATCACTACCAGTCAAGGCTCAAGGCTTTCGATAGCATTATTGAAAAGGCTCAGAGATATGGCATTGAAGATCCTATAAACAATCTCGATGTCTTAAAGCGCGAGATACTCGACATCGCGGGTCTTAGGGTTGTGTGCAACTACGAGGAAGATCTAATCGCTCTTTCCAACATGCTTCTTAAGCAAGAGGACATCGTAATGATCCGCGTAAAGGATTACGTGCGTAACCCTAAGGAGAGCGGCTACAGGAGCCTCCACGTGGTAGTTGCTGTACCGGTATATCTTGTAAATACGAAGAAGATGGTGCCGGTAGAAGTACAGTTCAGGAGCATCACCATGGACGCGTGGGCGAGCCTGGAACATGAGCTTAGATATAAAAATAAGGGCGAGCTTGCGCAGGACATCGAGGATACGCTGAAGGACTGCGCAGACATCCTTCACGATGTAGATGAGAGGATGTCACGCGTCCGCCACGAAGTACTTAAAGACGAAAATAAATATAGTGATTATTAAGGAGAGATGTACATGAAGAACCTTGCGAAGACCTATGATCCAAAAGAATTCGAGGATCGCATCTATGAGGAATGGGAAAACAGCGGTGCTTTCGGCGCTGAGGTGGACGAGAACAAAGAACCGTTCACTATCGTAATGCCACCACCGAATATCACAGGGCAGCTCCACATGGGGCACGCTCTCGACCAGACCCTTCAGGATGTGCTCACACGTTGGAAGAGGATGCAGGGCTACAGCGCTCTTTGGCTGCCTGGATCCGACCACGCTTCTATCGCTACAGAGGTAAAGGTAGCGAACGAGCTCCGCGAGAAGACAGGCAAGGATAAGAGAGATTTCACAAGAGAAGAGTTCCTCGAGCACGCTTGGGCATGGAAGAAAGAATACGGCGGCCGCATCACAAAGCAGTGCCGCAAGCTCGGCGATTCCTGTGACTGGACTCGTGAGAGATTCACAATGGACGAGCAGTGCAACAAGGCTGTCGTCAGTTTCTTCATCGATCTCTATAAGAAAGGCTGGATCTACAAAGGAAACCGCCTTATCAACTGGTGCCCTGATTGTAAGACTTCCCTCAGTGACGCAGAGGTAGAGCACGAGGATGAAAACGGCAAGTACTGGTACTTCAGATATCCTGCTGCTGACGGCGGCGAGGGAATCACAGTCGCTACATCAAGGCCAGAGACCATGTTCGGAGATATCGCAATCGCGGTACATCCATCCGACGAAAGATATAAGGACCTCGTAGGCAAGAACGTTATACTGCCGATAGTCGGCAGAGAGATCCCTGTCATCGCTGACGAATATCCTGATCCTGAAAAAGGTACGGGCGCTGTAAAGATCACTCCGGCTCACGACCCTAACGACTTTGAGGTTGGCCAGAGACACGATCTCGAGATCATCTCCTGCATGAACGACGATGCCACGATGAATGAGAACTGCGGCAAGTACGAGGGTATGGACCGCTACGAGTGCAGAAAGCAGTGGGTCAAAGATCTCGATGAGGCCGGATTCCTCGTCAAGACTGAGGATCTTACAATTCCTGTAGGAAAGTGCTACAGATGCCACAGCGCTGTTGAGCCTATGATGAGCGATCAGTGGTTCGTAAAAATGGATGAGCTCGCTAAGCCTGCTATCAAGGCTGTTGAGTCCGGGCGCATGAAATTCGTACCTGAGAGATTCAGCAAGGTATACCTCAACTGGCTCTATGACATCCGTGACTGGTGTATCTCGAGACAGCTCTGGTGGGGACACAGGATCCCGGCTTACTACTGCGACGAGTGCGGTGAGGTAGTTGTTGCTGCTGAAATGCCTGAAGTATGCCCTAAGTGCGGCTGCAAGCACTTCCATCAGGATGAGGACGTGCTCGATACTTGGTTCAGCTCGGCGCTTTGGCCATTCTCGACACTCGGCTGGCCTGACAAGACTGCTGACCTCGGATACTTCTATCCAAACAGCGTTCTCGTAACAGGCTACGATATCATCTTCTTCTGGGTAGTCAGAATGGTATTCTCGGGCTACGAGTGCATGGGAGATGCTCCTTACGACTACGTGTTCGTACACGGCCTCGTAAGAGATGAGCAGGGACGCAAGATGTCCAAGTCACTCGGCAACGGCGTAGATCCGCTCGAGTCCATCGACCAGTACGGAGCTGACGCTCTCAGATTCATGCTCTGCACAGGTATCAGCCCAGGAAACGACACCCGTTACATCCCTAAGAGGATCGAGGCTGCGCGCAACTTCGCTAACAAGCTCTGGAACGCTTCCAGATTTACAATAATGAACCTCCAGGATGAGTCGGGCGAGTGGCTCCCAATGAGCTTCGATGCTACTAAGCTCAAAGACGAGGACAAGTGGATACTCCAGATGACCAACGACGGAGTCAAGTATGTCACAGATCAGCTCGACAAGTTCGAACTCGGACTTGCCGGCCAGAGAGTATACGAACTCATCTGGGACGTTTACTGCGACTGGTATATCGAGATGGTCAAGAGCAGACTCTACGGCGATGACGAAGAGGATAAGATGGTAGCTCGCTACGTACTTACAAGCGTACTGAGAGATCTTCTCAAGCTGCTCCATCCATTCATGCCGTTCATCACGGAAGAGATCTGGGGAGTTCTTCCTAAGAACACAGAGAAGACCGGCGCTGACGCTATGCTGATCAGAGCTAACTGGCCGGTTTACGAGCCTGATATGGATTACTCCGATGCTGTAAAGAGGATCGAGACAGCTATGGATGTTATCAAGGCTGTACGTAATATCAGAGCTGAAGCTGAGGCTCAGCCTAACAGAAAGCTCAACCTCATCATCAAGACAGATACTCTCGCTTCCGATATCGAGGCTGAGGCTACTCACATCAGAAGCCTTGCCAACGTTGAGGGAATCGAGTTCAAGAGCGCTGACTACGATGCTGGTTCAGATGTAATGACAGCTGTAGTAGACGGAGCTGAGATCGCTGTAGCTCTCGACGATCTGGTAGACAAGGCTGCTGAGATCGAGAGACTTACAAAGGAAAAGGCTAAGCTCGAATCCGAGGTGGAGAGAGTCGAGAAGAAGCTCGCCAACAAGGGTTTCACAGACAAGGCTCCTGCACACCTCGTAGAGGCTGAGCGCGAAAAGGGCGTCAAGTATAAGGAGATGCTCGAGACGGTTATCGCTCGTCTCGAATCGCTTAAATAAATTGATCGCTATAGAAGACAAGATATTTAAAAGACTGAGATTCGATCCATCCAGGATGGAATCATGTGGATTCAAACAAGCTGCGGACGGCATGGTGCTCGTCCGTAGCTTTATGGATGGCGATTTTAGGGCCGAACTCACTGTCGGAAAAGACGGCGAAGTAAAGGGCAGGGTGATCGATGAGTTTAGCGGCGAGGAATTCGACCAGCTCAGAAACTCAAACTACACCGGCTCTTACGTAAATGCTGTCCGAGATGCTTACGAGAAGCTGCTCCTTGGAATAGCGAGAGAATGCTGCGAAGAAGTGACGTTCGCGTCTGACCAGAGCAACAGGATAGCTGAGTGGATACTCAGAGAGTATGGCGTCAATCCCGACTTTCCGTGGGACGACAAAAACAACAAGGACTACGGAGTATTCAGACATCAGGGAAGCCGTCGCTGGTTCGCCCTGGTAATGAACATTAAAAGATGCCTTGTAGACAAGACGGATAGCAGCGAGCTTGTGGATGTAATGAACCTCAAGATCGAAGACGGAAGCGCGGCCTCATACAGAGGAAAACAAAATATTTATCCGGCCTGGCATATGAATCACAAGACTTGGATATCCGTGGTGCTCGACGACGGGCTTCCTGATGATAAAGTAAAGGCTCTTATTAGGCGCAGTTTCGATCTTACCAAGGGTAAGGCTGCTGTGATGGACGAAGAACTAGTCAGGAAAGTGCTTGACGTTGCGCTCAGCATACCGCCCGGCAAGGTGGCAAGCTATGGACAGATCGCCAAAATAGTTGGCAAGGAGAAGAATTCGCGCATGGTAGGCCGCATCATGAGCATGGCTGACCGCTACGGTGATTACCCATGCCACAGAGTGGTGAACAGCGCGGGGCGAACAGTCCCAGGCTGGCCGGAGCAGCGTGAACTTCTGGAAGCAGAGGGCGTGTCCTTCAAGAAGAACGGATGCGTCGACATGGATAAGTATCGCTGGGAAAAGTAAAACATACATGTAAGTCTTTGCAGAACGGAGAACAGACTGGTGGCTAACGGAGACGGACTTGAAAGAATGGAAGGGCTCTTAAAGGAGCTCGGTAACCCTGAGAAAGACCTCAGGTTCATACATGTCGCGGGCACTAACGGCAAAGGCTCTACCTGCGTTTTGATAGCTTCCATACTGCAGGAAGCCGGCTATAGCGTGGGCATTTACACTTCACCACATCTCGAGACTGAATGCGAGCGCATACAGATATGGGATGAAAGCGGCCACAATATGATAGACCAGGCTGTACTGGATTCGCTTCAGGAAAAAGTAGACGAGGCTCTTATGAACTTTGATCCTGATCAGAAGCTTGGTGCTCTAAGGGTATTCGAAAGATATACAGCAGCTGCATATATGTATTTCGCCGATGTGAAGCCCGATTACGTCATTCTCGAATGCGGCATGGGTGGAAGGCACGACTCCACTAACACGATCACTAAGCCGCTTGCCTGCGTCATCACACAGGTGGGGCTCGATCACACCGATGAGCTCGGTAGCACAATAGAAGAGGTGGCCTACAACAAAGCAGGAATCATCAAGCATGAAGTTCCTGTGATCTCGCAGTCTGATGTCGATTCGGTAAGAGCTGTCATAAAGCGAGTCGCAGATGAGAATGGCTCAGACTTTTACGATGTAAATGAGGCACTTCAGGAATACTCATATCTGAAGCCCGCAATGCAAGGTGATTATCAGAAGAAGAACGCAGTGACAGCTGCTCTTGCGGTAAAGGCTGCCGGAGCGGAAGTGACAAAGGAGATCCTTATGCGGGGCATCGCAAAGGCTGTTCTTCCGGGGCGCTTTGAGATGCTTAATGAAAACAAGGCAAAGGCCGATGATTGGGAGGAGCCGCTATTCATAGTCGATGGAGCGCATAATCCAGATGCGATGAGAGCTTTCGTCTCTGAGTACGAGGGATTTGCCAACGAGCGTGGCATCGGAAATACTATATTTATCTTCGGCTGCATGAAGGACAAGAATTCCGCTGAGATGGTGGATATAATCACCTCGGGGCTTTCAAACTGCGAGTTCTACGCTGTCTCGATAGAATACGGAAGGGCGGAAGAACCTGAGGTGCTTGCACGCATGATAACTGATTCAGGCGGTGACTGCAGGGCCTTCGCCTCAACGGCTGAAGCCTTCGAAACGGCAATGAAAAGCGGGGCTAAATGCATAATCGCTGCTGGCTCTATCTACCTAGCAGGAGAGATGAGAACACTATACAATCTTCACGAAAAGCACGTTTAAAAAGCCACGAAGATTGTTGAACAGAAACAACTTGTGTTGTATTATAAGTGAAATACTTCGGTGGGATGATAAAGGAGGAAATACTAAATGGTAAAACTTTTGATAGGACATAAAGGAAGCGGTAAGACCAAAAGGATGATCGAGCTCGCTAACGACGCAGTGCGTTCAGCCAGAGGCAGCATAGTCTTTATCAATAAGAATTCCAGACTTATCTATGATCTCGATTATAAGATCAGAGTCGTATGCATGGAGGATTTCCCTCACATCACGAATGAAGATGAGTATATCGGATTCCTCTTCGGCATCATGAGCAGCGACAACGACATCGAGACTATTTTCCTCGACGGTATCATGAGACACAGAGATTTCGCGCTCGAAGTTCTTCCGAGCTTCATTGAAAAGATCAAAACCATATCCAAGGAGTCAGGCATCGACTTCATCCTCAGCGTAAGTGCTGAGCTCGAAGAGATGATCGGAGTCAACTTCGACGATATGGAAGTACTCAACTAAGTAATGACGACCATCGAGCAGATACTTGAAGGAATAAAAAGTGGTAGAGCCCTGTACGAGTCCGTGCAGGGTTCTGTTTCGGTAAAAAATGCTGAAACATCCGCAAATAAGGCAAAATTAGCCACGAATGAGCTTTACCTTGGGGACAACATCACTTACATGAAGGGGCTTATTGAGAGAGGCTACAGCGGAGCTTTCAAGCTTCTCTATATCGATCCGCCGTTCTTTACAAGATCGTCCTTCAACGCGTCTGTCAACGTCACGGGCTCTGATGGCAAGTCACATCGCATCCATCATCTTGCATATGACGACAAGTTCGACAGGAGCCTCGAGTACTACATCGAGAATATGACAGCAAGGCTTCTTATGATGAGAGATCTTCTGGCCGATGACGGCCTTATGTGGGTGCATCTCGACTGGCACTCGTCTCATTACATCAAGCTTGTGCTGGACGAACTCATGGGAGCGGGCAATTTCGTTAACGAGATCATATGGTGTTATAAATCCGGCGGATCCGGCAAGCGCCACTTCGCCAGAAAACACGATACTATACTTGTATATTCAAAGACTAAGGACTATAGTATCAATGTTCCTCAGGAGAAATCATATAACAGGGAATATAAGGCATACAGATTCAAAGGTGTCAAGGAGTATCAGGACGAAAAGGGCTGGTATACGCTTGTCAACATGAAGGACGTATGGAACATCGACATGGTAGGCAGAACTTCAGCTGAGAGGACGGGTTACGCAACCCAGAAGCCACTCGAACTCGCAAGGCGTATAATCGAAGCCTCTACGGTTGAAGGCGACCTCGTAGGCGATTTCTTCTGCGGAAGCGGAAGCGTGCTTGAAGCGGCATATTCGCTCGGCAGAAGGTTCGCCGGCTGTGACTCCGAAAAACTCGCAGCGGCAATGAGCCGCAAACGTCTCAAGAAGGCGGGGGCGGAATTCAGGTTCGCCAAGGAGACAGAGGCTGCTGCCGGAAGCGGCAAGGCGGATATAACCGTGGTGAGCAAGGACGAGCTCTCAGACGGCAGATATCTCTACAAGTGCAGACTTACAGATTTTGTGCCTGAGATCGAGACGGGCTCGATACGCATGAAAGACAGGGCCTATGTATATGAGGCCATCAAGGCAGACAGACTTCAGTTCGCGGATCACGTAATGGTAGATCCCGATTATGACGGGAGGTTTGACTGCAGATACATATTCGATCTCAAGACAGAAGAGATCACATTCATTTCAAAGGGGAAGGCTGCTCTGGCAGTCGTAGATATATTTGGGAAGGAGTACCCGGCAGAGGTAAACTAAAATGGCAGAACAAAACGGTAAACATCAGAAGAAACTTAAAAGTGCACATAAAAAGAAAAAACATAACATTATCGCAGACATCATTCCTGACGAGAATGACACCATAGAGGCTTTAGACGAAAAACTCGAAAAGGATACAGAGGTAACAAAAGAAGCCAATATGGTATACGCAGACGACCCTGAGTTCCACGGACATTCCAAGATAGTCATCAGAGCCCGTGAGTATGCACTTGCGCTTCTTGGCGTAATCATCGGTTCTCTTGGCACTATCTCGGTAATGATACCTAACGATCTTACCTGCGGTGGTGTCAGCGGAGTATCCAGGATCATACAGTTCTATACTAACTGGAACTATTCACTGATCTATTACGGCTTAGCCATGATCATTGCTGTCATAGTATGGCTGACCCTAGGCATGAAAGAGCTCCGCAAGATCATCTTCATGTCCTTCGCTTACCCTATTGTGATGTTCCTGATCGAGCTTTCGGGACTGGTCATCATCAAGAGCGATGATCTGCTACTGGTGTCTTTGATGGTAGGCATATTCTTCGGCGTATCGAATGGCATCACGTTCCAGGCTGGATTTTCGTCGGGCGGCTCTGACTCAATAGCCAAGATCATTAAATACAGATTATTGCCGCATATGAGCCTCAACTATCTGAACTTTGCCGTCAACGTTGCGGTCATTATTGTAAGTGCATTTGTATTTGGTGTGCATATAGCGATGTATGCCGTGGTCATAACATATGTATCCACAAAGGTAGGAGATGCCGTTATGTATGGTATCGGAGGCCGCATTGTAGAGCTCAACGTAGTTACACATGACCCAGAGCCTTTAAAGCAGTTCGTCATTTACGACCTCGGCAGGGCAACGACAAGCATGCAGATAGTCGGCGGATATTCCGGAGAGACGATGGAACAGGTAAAGATCATCTGCACACCGCGTGAGAGTTTCATAATAAAAAGATTCCTCGCCACTCACGACCCTAAAGCATTCGTTTCCGTAACGTCGGTTGCTTCTGTATGGGGCCTGGGCAAAGGATTCTCAGATATCCGTAAGATCGACGGCTGATCTTAGCGCTTCGAATAGTCACTCAATAGAATACGTGAAATAAGATTTATAGTGCGGCTACCTAATATAAGGTAGCCGTTTATATTGTCTTCATCTTCGAGGCTCTCGATGTGGAGAGGGTGCAGGTCCATGTAAAAATCGTCGCCGCGGCGCGATATAGGGGCAATGATCTCATATGAAGAAGTAGTAGCACTGAAGCTGACGGTAAGAGGGCTGTCAACATCAGGGAAATAGGCGCCCGAAAATGGATCGAGTATTTGCTCGCCTGTGACGCGAAGTACATCGCCTTTCTTGGTGATGGCAGGGCGCACGCTGAATCTTGCATCGCAGGCTGGAAAGCCATAAGCTGCAAGCGCAGTATGTATATCCTTAGCGATGCTCCTATCTGAACATTCGGATGCATCGGAAGGGATGTCATTCAGCGTAAGATACATCAGCCTGTGGAGATGGAGCACGTCTTCGCGGTTGTGAGTCAGTATCACTTTTTCAAGTGTACTGTTTCCGCTTATTGCGTACTGATCGAAGAGCGTTACGCTTTCCTTGCCGGTGATGGTATCGCCTCTGTCGGAGAGTATGCCGTAGTGATCTTCAATGGACATCTGGCTCATAGAGTCGACACGAGTACGCATATCCGTAGCTTTTCTGAGGAATCTATACAGGTCGAAGTGATAAATATGAAGATGGCGGCCATCCATGCAGGCATCGAGCCTGGCGTTCATGAAAGGGATGTCGTAAGCATAGCCATTGAAGGTGATGAGGTAATCTACGCCTTCTCCCTCGAGCATCTCCATTGCAGCATCCAGTACTTTTGATTCCTCATAGTGATTCTCAGCCAGAAACTGGGTTATTCTGCATCCGCTTTCCGTAGGCATCAAAAGACCTATAAGAATAACCTTACAACGTGTACGGTCGAGCCCGGTAGCTTCGATATCCAGCACGCAAGGCTTCATTCCTCCGAAGTATTCGTTCCAAAGCGGATGATATTCACCTGTGATCCTGTAATCTCTTGTAAAAACTTTCATGCTTCCAAAATAAACTCCGAATGTTCCTATCAAAAAATATCATAGAATGTGCTAAAATAACACTGTATTTGTAATTATGAACCATGGAGGAACGAAATGCTTAATATCAACAAAAATCTTGAAGGTGAAAAGCTGACTATCGCTCTCGAGGGTAGACTCGACACAGTTACTGCTCCAGAACTCGAAGCAGAACTCAAGGATTCTCTCGAGCCTGTAAATGAACTCGTCCTCGATATGAAGGATCTCGAGTATATCTCTTCCGCAGGCCTCAGAGTGCTGCTTACAGCCCAGAAGAACATGAATCAGAAGGGCTCCATGAAACTGATCAACGTAAACGAGACAGTTATGGAGATCTTTGATGTTACAGGTTTTGTAGATATTCTTACTATCGCGTAATTAAAACGGATCTGAACCATTTAGGAGGTGCGTTATGGCCGATAACGGCACATTGACAATTGCACTCAAAGGCAGGATCGATTCGGGTAACGCAGCAGATATAGAAAAAGAGATCCAGGATCAACTCGTATCAGCAGACGTCAAATCGCTGATACTTGATGCTGAAGATCTTGAGTATATTTCCAGCGCGGGGCTAAGAGTCATTCTTAGACTTCGTAAGAAATATCCTGATCTGAAGATTATCAACGTATGCTCAGAGGTATACGAGATTTTTGATATGACCGGATTCACCCAGATGATGAAGGTCGAAAAGGCTTATAAAGTGGTTTCTGTCGAAGGGTGCGAAGAGATCGGAAGGGGTGCCAACGGTACCATATACAGAGTCGACAAAGACAATGTCGTAAAGGTATATAACAACGCCGACGCTCTTGAAGACATCGAACACGAAAGACAGGTAGCAAGGCTCGCTCTTATTCTTGGTATTCCGACAGCTATTTCTTACGATGTAGTAAAGGTCGGAAACAGCTACGGCTCTGTATTTGAATTTCTAAACGCTAAGTCCTTTGCTAAGATACTTGCGGATGAGCCTGATAAATTCGAGTGGTGCGTAGAGGAATACGTCGATATGCTCAAGAAGATCCACAGCACTGAGGTGCCAAAGGGCAAACTTCCTAGCATCAAAGCGGAATTTGTCGAAAGAGCAGCCAGGCTTAGAGGACATCTACCAGACGAATATGAGGACAAACTCGTCAAGCTCATAAACGATGTCCCTGAAGTCGACAACATGATCCACGGCGACTATCATACCAAGAACCTCGAGCTTCAGGATGATGAAGTGCTGCTGATCGATATGGACACTTTGGCTGTAGGCCACCCTATATTTGAACTTGGCTCCATCTTCAACGCATTCTCAGGCTTCTTCGAAGTGGATACAAACGGCATCGAGTCGTTCCAGGGCTTCAGTGCAGAGACAGGCCATAGATTCTGGAGAAGGACTCTTGAACTTTATCTTGGCACTAAAAACGATGAGGCAATCAGAGAAGTCGAAGACAAGGCCCGTATAGTTGGATATTGCAGGCTCCTCGCTAGGTCTGTTAAGAGAGGCCTTAATCTCGAAGGCCAGGGCAAAGAAGAGTACGAAGTCTGGAAACAGCATCTCATAGAACTGCTTGACAGGACTGACACTCTTACGTTTGAAGTACAGAATGATGCCGGCTCAGACAGTCCGAACGAACTTGATATAGAAGCAACTACAGACAATCTTCCTAAAGTGCTCGAATTCATAGACAAACATCTCGAAGCAGCAGGTTGTCCGATCAAAACGCAAATGCAGATCGATGTAGCGGCCGAGGAGATATTCGTCAATATCGCTCATTACGCTTATAAGCCAGACAAAGGCATGGCTAAAGTAAGGGTAGAGGTTGGCGACGATCCACTCAGCGTTTCGATCACATTCATTGATCATGGCGTCCAGTATGATCCACTTGCCAGAGAAGACCCAGATGTTACGCTTTCCGCGGAAGACAGGCAGATTGGCGGGCTCGGCATCTTCCTCGTAAAGAACACGATGGATGATATCAGCTACCAATATGTCAACGGTAGCAATATACTGACGCTAAAGAAAAATTTGTAAACAATAATAAATATATCGTCCTCCCAATGCGGAGGGCGATTTAATGAGAAAATCAAAGATAAGGAGAATCCAGAGTATGAAACTCGGAATCGTAGGACTTCCAAATGTAGGTAAGAGCACTTTATTCAACGCTATCACTAAGGCGGGCGCCGAAGCGGCCAACTATCCGTTCTGTACGATAGAGCCTAACGTCGGTGTAGTAACCGTTCCTGATGAGCGCGTTACTACACTCTCCAAAGTATATAATTCCAAGAAGACTATCTATACGACTATAGAGTTCAGCGATATCGCGGGTCTCGTAAAGGGAGCGTCAAAGGGCGAAGGCCTCGGAAACAAATTCCTCGGGCATATCCGCGAGGTAGAGGCTATAGTGCACGTTGTAAGATGCTTCGACGACGCCAATGTAGTACACGTAGATGGCAAGATAGATCCAATAAGCGATATTGAGGTGATCAATACCGAGCTTATAATAGCTGACATGGAAGTGCTTGAGAGGCGCATAGCTAAAACAGAGAAGGCCGCGAAAGCCGATAAATCTGCCCGCAGTGAACTCGAACTCCTTAAAAGGATATATGACCTTCTTGCCGAAGGAAAAGTCAGCAGAGAGCTAGATGAGCTCGATGACGAGGAGAGGGCATTTGTTAAGTCCCTGGATCTCTTAACATATAAGCCGGTGATATACGCAGCGAACGTTTCAGAAGACGATGCTGCTGCCGGAGATAATGATTACGTCAAGGCTGTTAGGGAATATGCAGAGAAGGAAGGCTCGGAAGTCGTCGCTATATGCGCGAAGGTAGAGTCTGAGCTTGCAGAGCTCGATGATGAGGAGAGGGAAATGTTCCTTGAAGAACTCGGGATCACTGAATCGGGCCTTGATAAGCTGATCAAGTCTTCATACGCGCTTCTCGATCTTATCAGCTTCCTTACTACGGGAGAGGATGAGACGAGAGCCTGGACAATAAAACGCGGTACGCTTGCTCCACAGGCAGCAGGCAGGATACATACTGACTTCGAAAAAGGGTTCATCCGTGCCGAGACCATTTCCTATGAAAAACTGATGGAAGTTGATGGAAAACTATCAGCTGCTAAGGAAAAAGGCTGGCTGAGATCGGAAGGCAAGGAGTATGAAGTAAAAGACGGGGATGTGATGCACTTCCTCTTCAATGTTTAAGACGAAAGACGTAAATTGGTTATATGAAAAAAGTATAACCACTTTTTATAACATTTGCTTGCATTTGAGTTAAACGTCTTATATAATGCCGCCGAGGGATCATCCTTGATCCCTTCTCTAGTCCCAATACCCTTTTTCGAAAGAGACTGCACCCCTTGCAGTCTTTTTCACTTTTTTGCATTGGAACTATCGCCTTTTTTCGTCACATAGACGAAGAGGCAAATACCGGCGATGATAGCGCATATGCTTAGTACCTGAGCCTGTTTGAAAGGACCTATCATAAGAGAGTCAGTCCTGAGGCCTTCTACAAAGAAACGTTCGACCGAATAGAAAATCATATAGAGGGCAAAAGTCTGTCCGTCGGCAGTGCGCAGCTTGAGATCAAAATAGGATAAGAATATAAACAGAAGGACACACCATATCGACTCATAAAGGAAAGTAGGGTGGACTTTTACGCCATCTACTATGATGCCCCATGGAAGGTCGGTAGGCCCGCCGTGAGCCTCTCCGTTGAAGAAATTGCCCCAGCGGCCGATAGCCTGTGCGAGGGCCACTGAAGGTATGATCAGATCTGCCATATTGAGAAGGGCGATCTTCTTATGCTTGCAGACAAAATACACCGCAAGGAATCCGAATATGAGGCCGCCATGTATAGCGAGGCCGCCAGCGCGTATATTCAGCGCATCGGCTAGCGAATGGTAATAGCGGTGATTGAAAAGAACATAATACAGCCTGGCACCGATCACTCCGATAGGGAGCATCCATAAAGCTAGGTCGAGCACGTCGTTGTCAGTAAGGCCGTGCTTTGGGGCCCGCTTGCAGGATATGAGAACAGCTATTATCATACCAAGCGCGATCAGAATGCCATACCATCTGATCTCGAGGCCAAATATTTCAAATGCAATAGGATCTGGTTGATGTAACATAACGTGTAGAGTATAACATATGAAGTGAGGCAAATCATAATCAGATTGTGCCTAAAGAAAAACTTTAAAAGTTGCCTTGATAGTTGTTGACAAGCTCATATGCATTTGTTACACTAATCAAGCGCGATTGGAAAGCGCACTTTGTGGCGGCGTAGCTTAGCTGGCTAGAGCGTCCGGTTCATACCCGGAAGGTCACTGGTTCAAGTCCAGTCGCCGCTACCAATCGTGGGCGCATAGCTCAGCTGGGAGAGCACCTGCCTTACAAGCAGGGGGTCATAGGTTCGAGCCCTATTGCGCCCACCATTATATTAATCCTATTTTTGGATTAATAATAAAATGCGGCCGGGTAGTTCAGCTGGTTAGAATGCCAGCCTGTCACGCTGGAGGTCGACGGTTCGAGCCCGTTCCCGGTCGCCATTTTTACAAATGAATT
>CADAUB010000004.1 GCA_902790965.1 uncultured Eubacteriales bacterium
AGAGATGGCGTAGAGATAATCCCTGATGGAAACACATATCTTAGAGGCGGCGACAAGCTCGAGATACTTACTCGCGAGGCAGACATACCGGATGTTGAGACAATAGCTGACGAAGCCTGTCACAAACTCGTTTAGTTCCAATTGTAGTAAGGAGCCTGCCGTGATAAAATAAATCCTTAGTTTGGAACGTTTAAACAGTATTTAAAATTATACTTCTAGATAATGTGAGAGATTCTCTGATAGGAGGTAAACATGCTTACACTCGAAAGAGCAAAAGAACTCAATGATTCGATGGTATCCGAGGAACATCTCAGGCTTCATGCGCTAAACGTAATGTCCGCAATGGAAGCCATGGCTGAGCACTTTGGCGAGGATAAGGAACATTGGATGGCGGTCGGATATCTTCACGACTATGACTATGAGAAATATCCTGAGGAGCATCTCCAGCATACAGAGCAGCCACTGCTCGACGCGGGAGTCGATCCTGAAGATGTGCGCGCTATACTGTCGCATGGCTATGGCATATGCACAGATGTAGAGCCTCAGACAGATATGGAGAAGTCTCTCTTTACCGTAGATGAGCTTACAGGCATCATCCAGGCATATGCGCTCCTTAGGCCTGAAGGCATGAACGGCATGCAGGTAAAGGGCTTTATGAAGAGATTCAAAGATAAGAGATTTGCGGCCAAGTGCGACCGCGAGCTTATCAAGAAAGGCTGCGAGATGCTTGGCATGGAGCTTCGCGATGTAGCTGAGATCTGCATCAGAGGCATGGAAAGCCACGCTGAGGAACTTGGCCTTACAGGAAAAGAGGAATAATAGCAGATGATATATCCGGAATTTCCTAAAAAAGGGGATACGATTGGAATTTGCGCGCCCAGCTTTGGCGTAGGTCATAAACTCGAGTGGTTTGATCTCGCTATCGAGACTTTAAATGATGCAGGCTTCGATATAGTCGAGACCGAAAGCGTTAGAAATGAAGCGTTCCCATCAGCTCCTGCTGATATTCGTGGCGCTGAATTCAATTCGCTCTTCGCAGACAATAATATAAATATGGTTATGTCGGCTTCAGGCGGTGATTATAACATTGAGATGATCCCGTTTATTGATCAGAAACTGGTCAAAAGCCATCCAAAGTGGTTTGCCGGTTACTCCGATCCGACATCCATAGAAATGCTTCTTACTACCGTTCTCGATATAGCAACGATCTACGGCGTAAACGCAGGATCATTTGACTGGAGGCCTCTTCACAAGTTCCAGTATGACGCTCTGTCTGTTCTAACAGGCGATCTTCCTGAACAGACCTCATACGAAATGTGGGCATCGGAAAACTTCGACGACGATGAAGGCCTTCACCTTATGGATACTCCTGTTGAGTGGACGCTTCTTCGCGGCAACGGCGAGGAGCTCGTCGAGGAGAAAAAGTTAGATGTGAGCGGCAGGCTTATCGGCGGCTGCATCGACGTCATCGACTGGGTGATCGGCACTCCGTTCGAGGATCTCACCGGATTCTGCGAAAGGTACAAAGACGATGGATTCATATGGTTCTTCGATAATTACGACCTGAACCCTATGGCTCTTATGTATATCGCTCGAAAGATGAGGAATATGGGTCTCTTTGATCATGCTAAAGCTGTGATTTTCGGCCGCGTTTGTTTCCCGGGCGAAGCCACTGATGTAGACTATCTCGAGCAACTTGAAAGGGTATTTTATGATATAGATGTTCCGCTTATATGGGGAGCGGATATAGGGCATACAAAGCCGTCGTTCACACTCATAAATGGAGCACTGGGCCACCTGAAGTTCAATGACGGCTACGCCAGACTCAAAATGGAACTTAGATAATGATAATGATCACCGGAAATAACACCGGTTTAAAGCATATTTAATTTTTGGAGGATATAATGATTCACGATAACGCATGGACACTTTATGACGAAAAAGAAATTTCTAAGCTCGAAAAACTGAGCAAAGACTATATGGATTTTCTCGACAACGGAAAGACTGAGCGCGAGTGCACAAAGCTTCTGGTCGAGATGGCGAAGAAAAACGGTTACAGAGACCTAGCAGATGTCATCAAGAGCGGCGACAAGCTGGCAAAGGGCGACAAGATCTACGCTGTCAATATGAATAAAGCCATCATGATGCTCAACATCGGAGATGACATCATAGGCGACGGCATGAACATTCTCGGAGCCCACATAGATTCGCCAAGGCTGGATATCAAGCAGAACCCACTCTATGAGTCGGAAGAACTCGCATATCTCAACACTCACTACTATGGCGGCATCAAGAAGTACCAGTACGTGACACTTCCGCTTGCTCTTCATGGTGTGGTAGTAAAGCCTGATGGCAGCAAGATCGAGATCAGCATCGGAGAAAAGGATGACGATCCGGTATTCTTCGTAAGCGATCTTCTTATCCACCTGGCTCAGGATCAGATGAAGCTCACTGCTTCTGAGGTCATCAAGGGCGAGGATCTCGACATTCTTATCGGTTCAAAGCCGGTAAAGGGCGAGGAGAAAGAGGCTGTCAAGAAAGCCATACTCGATATCCTCAAGAAAGAGTACGATATCGAAGAGGACGACTTCATCTCGGCTGAGATCGAAGTTGTTCCTGCAGGCAAGGCCAGAGAAGCCGGTTTCGACCGCTCCATGATCCTTGCATACGGCCACGATGACAGATGCTGCGCATATCCATCGGCTATCGCAATGATGGATGTAGCTGATCCTAAGACTACAGCCTGCGGACTTTTCGTAGATAAGGAAGAGATCGGAAGCGTAGGAGCTACCGGTATGGAGTCGCATTTCTTCGAGGACATGATGAGAGAAGTCCTCAACGCCATGGGCATCTACAGCGAGCTCAATCTCACAAGATGCTTCAGAAACTCCAGAATGCTAAGCTCTGACGTCAACGCTGCGCTCGATCCACTCTATGCGGACAAATTCGAGAAGCAGAACGCTTCGAAGTTCGGCCACGGACTCGTGTTCTGCAAGTTTACAGGAGCCAGAGGCAAGTCGGGAAGCAACGACGCCAACGCAGAATACCTCGGACAGCTCAGAGCCATGATGGACAAGCACGACGTAGTCTATCAGACAGCTGAACTCGGCAAGGTAGATGTCGGTGGTGGCGGCACTATCGCTTATATACTGTCGCTATACGGAATGCAGGTCATCGACAGCGGTATCGCAGTGCTTTCGATGCACGCTCCTTGGGAAGCGATCAGCAAGAGCGATCTATACGAAGCATACAAGGGCTATAAAGCCTTCTTAATCGAGGGATAATATTGTTCAAAGAAGCTATAATCACATTTTTTACTGCAATGATGCCTGTCGTCGAATGTAGAGGGGCGATACCATACGGAGTGCTGGCAGGGCTCAGCGTTCCGGCAGCCTTTATCATATCGGTGCTCGGCAATTTAGCGCCAATACCGTTCGCGGTTGTCTTCATCAGAAGATTCTTCGAATGGCTGCGTACTATCAACTCATTCTTTGACAAGATAGTCAGTTGGTTTGAAGCCAAGGCAGAAAGAAATAAAGGGAAAGTTTTACAATACGAGTTTTGGGGACTGGTGTTACTGGTCGCGATCCCGCTTCCTGGTACGGGAGCATGGACCGGGGCCCTGGTCGCAGCTATGATGGACATGAGACTCAAAAGGGCAATGCCGGCTATATCTCTCGGCGTCCTTATTGCCGCTATCATAGTTACCACATTGACATACGGGGCAGGGGCCATGTTGTCACTGTAAGCGGCCAGAATAAGAGCGTAAAGATAATTTATAAACTATCGCCTAAGTTATTTACAAACGGTTGTTCGAATGTTACAATACAGCAGTAAACACACAAGATTGCTGTAATCGCAATCGTTCCGGGCAACAAGGTATACCGCAATTATGAAACAAGATTTCCCAAAGATCGGGCCAACAGTTACTATGTTCGTGCCTTATGATTGCAACAACGCATGTCCGTTTTGCGTAAACAAAAAAGAGTATCGCGACACTTCATCCTTCGATCTTCAGAGGTGTTACAGATCACTCGATCTTATGCATCGCATTTTCCCTCATAATGATATAGTGCTGACAGGCGGCGAGCCACTAGCCAAGCTCGAAGCGCTCCAGGACATCCTGGATCATATCGAGGAAGGGCATCACATCTACATCAACACTACTCTTCCTGTTGCGGAAGATCAGCGCATTGAAGATGTCGCGGCTGTTCTTAATAAGTACAAAGACCGCATAAGTTGCATCAACGTATCAAGACATCTCAAGCATTATGTAAAGGAATGCCCAGATGAAATGTTTGATCTCCTCGAGTTCAGACACCGCATCAATTGCGTAGTCTTCGAGGATGCCAAAGAAGAATCTACAAAGGAAAAGCTCATTGCTTTTCTCGACAGATTCAAAGGTCACGAGATCCAGCTCAGAGCCAATTATTCGTTCCTCAACCTCGAGAACGTATTCGACAGCGACAACGACAATCTCTTCAAACTCATTTCAGAGATCTGCGAATACAAATATCCTCTCGAGAAAGAACGTTTCCGTACAGGCTTTGTATTCGAGAGAGAGGGAAGTAAGATCACTTACCACAAAACTCTTCCGTTCGCCAAAGTCGACGGCATTGTAGGGGATATCATCATCAGACAGACAGGCCGCATATACGATGACTGGAACGAATACGGTCATGAACTCAATGTTAATGATCTCGTAGATCAACAGTATAAATAAGTACACGTTATTTAGGGGATTTTGGGGGATGCATCAGGAGGATGCTATGAAAAAGAGTGAGATCCGCCAGAACGACATTCTGGACTTCATGAAAAGGACTATCGCCGAAAAGGGTTATTCGCCGACGGTCAGAGAAATTTGCGCAGCTCTAAAAATCAAATCGACTTCTACAGTTCACAGCGACATCAAAGCCCTCGAAGACAAGGGCCTCGTCAAGAAAGACCCAGCAAAGCCTCGTACGGTCCTTCCTGTATCCAATGAATACATCAAGTCGGCCTCCGAGTCGTTCGATACTGTCTCTCTTCCTGTGGTAGGTCAAGTCGCTGCCGGCGAGCCTATCCTGGCAGAGCAAAATATCGTAGATGAGATGCCGATCCCTTCGAGGTTCGTTGGTAACGGCACCAATTTCATACTTACAGTTCACGGCGACAGCATGATCAACGTCGGCATCAACGACGGCGACTATCTCATAGTTCAGGAATCACACGAAGTCTCCAACGGTGAGATCGTAGTTGCGCTGGTCAACGATGGTATGGAATCCGGCGCTACAGTAAAGCGCTTTTATAAGGAGTCAGGTCATATAAGGCTCCAGCCAGAAAACGACTTCATGGATCCTATCATTGCTGAAGATGTTACCGTAGTCGGTAAGGTAAAAGGCGTATTCAGATATTTCAATTAGTTAATAACGGCCTACGCGGGCCGTTATATTCCACCTTGCGACCAATTTTCTCAAGGTGTTAAGGGCGGGCATTTGAGTTAGTTTTAGCTTTAACTCATCAGCCCGCTAATATATTGCTCAAAATCGTTAGTTATATTTTAAATAATTATTGCTTTTGACTTTCTTAAGTGATAGGCTCTCATCAACCTGATATTGCAAATGCGATATCAGGTGTTTTTATAGCAAGGGGGGATAGTCATATGAAGATCATACTTGCTTCTGCGTCTCCCAGAAGACGTGAAATATTAGAGAAACATGGCATCGATCCTATTGTAATACCTACTGATGCCGATGAGTTCCTACGTGAAGGTATCGGTATGACCGATGCGGTTAAGATCCTCGCTGAGCGTAAGGCCCGCTCTTGTTATACGAGCATCAGGCACAATCCCGATCTTTTAAATAAATATCAGGGGCATGTTATCATCGGATCCGATACGATCGTTTTTAAAGATGAGATCATGGGTAAGCCCGTTGATGAAGCTGACGCGTTTCGTATGCTGGATTCGATCAGAGGCACATCCCACTACGTGGTTACCGGTGTATGCCTTATCGATGTCGATAGCGGCGACTCGGCTGTCATAAGCGATACCACAACGGTATGGTGCAAGGACTACAGCGATGAAGATATATATGACTATATCTCACGTGAAGAGCCATATGACAAAGCCGGCTCGTATGCTATACAGGGTTATTTCGGCCGTTACATCGATCATATAGATGGTGATTACGAAAATGTCGTAGGCCTTCCATATCACAGGATAAAAGACAGTCTGGCTAAATACATATAAGATCTGAAATAGCCTGGAATTCTTTTAAATTTTATATTGACACGGCCTTAGCTCGTGCTTATAATACAAAAGGTCAAAGCAGAAGTTATCCGCTTCTCGCCTTACAGACTAGCGTTGGTAGGGCTTCATACTATGAAACATCAGCCGTTAAGGCGTGTTATAGTCGCGGATGCTTTTGCACCCGCGATTTTTTATTAATAGCGGAATGTCTAACGGTTATTTGGGGACGTTAATTCAAGAAACGGAGGGCAGAAAGATTAGCGCCAGAGATAACAGAAAACAGCAGCAGACTCAGATCAATGAGAATATCAGGGCCAGAGAAGTCCGCCTCATTGACGAAGAGGGTGAAATGAAAGGCATCGTAAGCCTTAGCGAAGCGCTCGCAATGGCTGAGGAAGCAGATCTCGATCTGGTCAATATTTCGCCTAATGCCGATCCACCGGTCTGCAAGATACTCGACTACGGTAAGTATCGTTACGAACAGCAAAAGAAAGAAAAGAACGCCAAGAAGAACCAGCATGTGACTGAGATCAAAGAGATCCGCCTTTCGGCTTCGATAGAGGATCACGATATAGAGGTAAAGTCCAAAGCTGCGATGAGATTCCTGCAAGACGGCGACAAGGTCAAGGTGTCGCTCCGCTTCCGCGGAAGAGAGATGGGATATACCCAGCTCGGTTATGACGCAATGCAGAAATTCGCCGGTCTGGTTTCAGAGTATGGCGAGATCGAGAAGGCTCCTAAGATGGAGGGACGCAGAATGCACATGTTCCTCGCACCTAAAAAGGATAAAAAGTAGATAATAACAGGGGAGGTTAATAATAAAAATGGCTAAAAACAAGATGAAGTCACACAGAGGCGCTATGAAGCGTCTGCACGTTACAGGCTCCGGAAAGGTCAAGAGAAACAAGGCTTTTAAGAGCCACATCCTGACTAAAAAGACTGCAAAGAGAAAAAGAGGCCTTCGCAAGGCTACTACTCTTACAAGTGCAGATCTGAAGCGTATGCTGAGATCAATGGCTAAGTAATTCGGGGAGGTGTAACAAATGGCAAGAGTTAAGAAGGGCATGAATGCTCATAAGAGACATAAGAAAGTACTGAAGCAGGCTAAGGGTTTCTACGGAAGACGTAAGAACACTTTCAGAGCAGCAAACCCAGCAGTTATGAGATCCCTCAGATCTGCATACGTTGGCCGCAAAAACAAGAAGAGAGAATACAGAAGACTCTGGATCGCTCGTATCAACGCAGCAGCAAGAGCTAACGGCATCAGCTACAGCAAGTTCATGGACGGACTCAAGAAGAGTGGCATCGAGATCAACAGAAAGATGCTCTCCGAGATGGCTATCTATGATGCTGCCGGTTTCGCTCAGCTTTGCGAGACAGCTAAGAAGGCTAACTAATTTATGGAAAGCTTCGTCAGTCAGATCGGGACATTATTCATAGCAGCTTTGCTTATTTCTGCTGTCGCCGTGATATGGTGGCTACTCACAGAGAGGAACGCCAAGCTTATCAGGCAGAGGGCAGAGGCAAAGCGCAAGGCTGCGGAAATTGCTAAAACGCAGGATAGTGATTCTGACAGTGACGGCAACAAATAAAAGACAATGAAAAGCTCCGGCCACGATGCCGGAGCTTTTCCGTTGCGAAAATATCTAACTAAGAAAGAACAATCAAAAGAAAAAGGTTATCATTGTCAATATCTCTATTGACAATTGCATTCTAGCATAGGTATGTGTTGTATTTATCCACTGTTTGTGAAGGAAACTTCACAATGCTCAAAGTCTGTTAAGGATAGGGGTTGTTTTGTTGAAGACCACTATATCTTGTGATACCATCGATTTGTAATCGAAATGGAAATGCCGGATTAAGCAAAAAATATGCCGGATATGGAGGTTATCATTATGAAATGCCCTTATTGCAATTACGAGGATACCAAGGTGGTCGATTCAAGGCCGGTCGAAGATGGCCTTGCTACAAGAAGAAGACGTGAGTGTGTCAAGTGCGGTAAGAGATTCACTACTTTTGAGAAGATCGAGAATTCTCTTCTGGTCGTAGTAAAGAAAGACGGCACCAGAGAGAGCTTCGACAAGAACAAGATCATCAACGGCATCATGAAAGCGTGTCAGAAGACAAAGGTCACTTACGAGGATGTCCAGAGGATCGCGGATAATATTGAACGTGGGCTTTCCAACACGATGGAGAAGGAGATACAGTCTACAAATATCGGGCTTCTCATCATGGAAGAACTCAAGGCGATAGACCAGGTAGCTTACGTAAGATTCGCTTCCGTATACCGCGAATTCCAGACTATCGATACATTTATCGATGAGATCAATAAACTAACTAAAAAATAGAAATAAAGGGGAAGAAAATGCTCAGAGTAGCCATTGATGGGCCCGGAGGAACAGGAAAAAGCACTATCGCTAAGGCTGTTGCCGAAAGGTTTGGAATAGAATACATAGATACAGGAGCGATGTACCGCTCCATAGCCCTTAAATCGGTAAGAGAAGGCGTTTCGGCAGATGATGTAGCTGCTGTTGAAGAGATGCTAAGATCCACAGATATCGATTTTAAAGACGGCAAAGTATGGCTTGATGGTGAAGATGTCGGCGGACTTATCAGAACAAATGAGATCTCTATGGCAGCTTCCAATATCTCCAAGCTTCCATGCGTAAGAGCGAATGTGGATGAACTTTCGAAGCGCTTAGCGTCTACCAAGGACGTTGTTATGGAGGGAAGGGATATAGGGACGGCTGTTATACCTGACGCCGAAGTAAAGATCTTTATGACAGCAGACCCTGATGTCAGAGCAAAGAGACGCTATGACCAGCTTATAGAGCAGGGCAAGGAAGCCGATCTTGAGAAGATAGCCAAGGAAATAAGGGAGCGAGATTATCAGGACAGTCACAGAGAACTCAATCCTCTAAAACAGGCTGACGATGCTGTTTTTCTCGATTCCACCAATATGACTATCGAAGAGAACATCGATGCTGTCGCTGATATCATCAATAACGCTATGTGATCAGCTTCCTAGAATCTACACACAATTATCGAGCCGCTTCTATTGTGAATGCGGCTTTTTAAGTGCTATCATAAGCATGTGTGCTCCGGAAAGGAGTAAGTATGCAAATTAAGAATATGCCTGAGAGTGAAAGGCCTCAGGAAAAATTGCTCTATAGAGGAGCTTCGGGACTCAGTAATTCAGAGCTTCTGGCCCTTATTATCAGAACGGGCACAGATAAGAGATCCGCTATTGGATTGGCAGAAGACGTTATTTCATACGCAGCAGATAATATCGGCGATCTCGGCATGGCTGAAGTCAGAGAACTCACTGAGATCGATGGCATAGGAGAGGCTAAGGCCTGCTCTATCGTTGCGGCGATGGAGCTGTCAAAGAGGCTGATATCAAAACGACAAACCTCCGTAAAGGAGCGGGTGAGAGACTCGAGCCAGGTAGCGGAGATACTTCTAGAAGAGATGATGTATGAGACAAGAGAGCTTCTGATAACTCTAAATCTCAACTCTAAGCTTTGCATTCAGTCAAAGACGATAATATCCATCGGCAATATCGACAGTGCGCCTATGCATCCCAGAGAAGTGTTTGGCCCGGCCATAAGGCAGGGGGCTGCCGCAGTAGTTCTCGCACACAACCATCCAAGTGGAGATCCTACACCCAGTGCCCAGGATATTGAAGTAACAAAGAGATTGCTCGATGCGTCAGAGGTTCTTGGAATTAAACTTCTCGATCACGTCATTGTTGGAAACGGAAGTTATTTCAGCATGAGGAACGAAGGATTATTTGAATATTGATGACCGTTCATTCGATCCATCAATTCGGAAAGATGTAAAAAAGTTATGAAAAAGACAGTTACAATAAAGGATTTTATCGATGCGCTTGGAGCTAAGGGGCTTCTTGCAGCTAAAGAAGGACAAGAATTAAGTGCTGTTCTTGCGGGGCTATATTCTGAAAATGATACAAAGAATGCGGTAAACGCTTTGGTCAGCAGTGTTACATACAACTCTTTGGAAGCTGGTAAAGGTTCGCTTTTCGTTTGTAAGGGAGCTCATTTTAAGGAGCAGTATCTTGAAGACGCGATCGCAAAGGGCGCAGTATGCTACATACGTGAAGATAAAAACGCCACAGATGCAGTGATCTGCAGGCTTGATGAAAGTAACGCCAATACGCCTTGCGTAGGCATTTATGTGAAGGATATAAGAAAGGCAATGCCTGTCATAGCCGAGACTTTTTACGGCATCCTTTCTGACGATATCTGTATGGTGGGGATCACCGGTACTAAAGGAAAGTCCACTACAGCGTTTTTCATGAGATATATAATCGATGAATGGATGTCAGCAACAGGTGGAAACCGTAGTGCTATATGCTCTGGTATTGATAATTACGACGGAGTCATAGATGAGGAATCCCACCTCACTACGCCTGAGATCATGGAACTCTATAAGCATATGTATAATGCTATAAACAGCGGTATAAGTCATATGACGATGGAGGTATCGAGCCAGGCTCTAAAGTACGACAGAGTCACGGGTATCACCTTTGAAGCAGGCGCTTTTTTGAATATCGGAAGTGATCACATAAGCGCGATCGAACATCCTGATTTTAATGACTATCTTGAAGCAAAGCTCAGGCTATTCGGGCATTGCCGTAAAGCATGCATCAACCTTGATTGTGATGAGCAGGAACGCATAAAGGCTGCTTCGGCTGAATGTCCGTATGTCATAAGCTTCAGCCAGAAATATGATAGCGCTGACATATTCGGATATGACATAAGTTCGAAAGAAGGAAAGGTCAGTCTTAGAGTAAAGGGTAGATCAGTAGAAGGATATCCTGATTTTGACGAAGATTTTACTCTCGGTACTTTCGGTACAATAAACGTAGAGAACGCTCTCGCTGCAATATCCTTATCAGCTCTTCTTGGTGTTCCTATCGAATTTGTTAAAAGCGGCCTGGCTAAGGCGAAATCGCCCGGGCGCATGGAAGTCTTCTACAGTGGAGATGGTAAACGGATCGCCATTGTTGACTACGCGCACAACAAGCTAAGCTATGAGAAGTTTTTCGATACTATAAAGGACGAATTCCCGGGAAAGAAAATGCTCATAGTATTCGGCTGCCCAGGAGGTAAAGCCTTCGCGAGGCGCGAAGAACTAGGCACTATAGCGGGTAAGTATTGCAAGTACTCCATAATTACAGAAGAGGATTACGGCGAAGAGGATGTAAACAAAATCTGCAATGAGATAGCCGGTTTTGTAAGAGCCGCAGGCGGAGACTTCGAGATAATCACCGATAGAGTAGAGGCAATAAAGAAAGCAATAAGCCTCATGGATGACGATACCATCCTTTTCCTTCCGGGAAAGGGGCGTGAGACACGTGAGAAAAGGGGCATATTGTACATCGATACACCGTCAGATGCCGATGTGGTGATAGAGTATCTAAGATAGAATTTGTATCATTACTATACGTCAAAAATATCATTAGCAATAAGCCCAAAAGGTCTTGATATTACTGCAGAGCGTTTGATTGACACACTGCAGTATTTTTTGTACAATGGAGTGTAAATTATTGATATCTAACCGCATATATTGTGGCCGAATAAATTTGAAGGCCCAAGATAAGGCCGGGATAGATCCTCTCGGTGATATATGCCTAGGATAAGACATAAATTTATAAATCTATAATGATAAGGAGGTGCTCATGTCACCGGTTTTAACTGTTGTGATCAGCATTGTAGTCCTTATCGTCGGTATGGCAATCGGTTATTTGCTCCGTAAGAATGTCGGAGAGAAAACTATCGGAAGCGCTGAGCAGCAGGCCAAGAATATGATCCTGGATGCTCAGAATACTGTCGAGAACCTCAAGAAAGAGAAGGTGCTTGAGGCAAAAGAGGAAATACACAGGCTGAGAGATGAAAACGAAGCGGAACTGAAGGCCAGAAGGTCTGAGGTTTCAAAGTCAGAGAGAAGAGTTCAGCAAAAAGAAGAGAATATCGACCGCAAGCTCGAGAATCTTGAAAAGAGAGAACACGGACTCCAGAGAAGAGAGCAGTCGATGGAAGAAAAGCACAGAGAGATCGATGCTTATCTCCAGAAACAAGTTGAAGAACTCGAAAGGATCTCAGGCTACACTAAAGAAGAAGCAAAGCACTTGCTGCTTCAGGAACTTGAAACTGATATCCGAAAAGAAGCTTCGGAAATGATAGTCGCTATCGAGAACGAAGCCAAGGAGGAAGGCGACAAGAAAGCAAGAGAGATCATCACTACCGCTATCCAGAGATACGCGGCAGAACAGGTCACAGAGACTACAGTATCGGTAGTAAATCTGCCGAATGATGATATGAAGGGCCGCATTATCGGCCGTGAGGGCCGTAATATCAGAGCAATCGAGACTCTGACAGGTGTCGATCTTATCATCGATGATACACCTGAGGCGGTTATCCTCTCAGGATTCGATCCTGTAAGGCGTGAGATCGCAAGGATCGCTCTTGAAAAACTGATAGTCGACGGACGTATCCATCCGGCAAGGATCGAGGAAATGGTCCAGAAGGCTACTAAGGAAGTCAACACTATCATCAAGGACGAAGGCGAAAGAGCCTGCTTCGAGACAGGCGTCCACAACCTTCATCCAGAACTCGTAAAATTACTCGGAAGGCTCAAATACAGAACATCATACGGCCAGAACGTGCTGCAGCATTCCATCGAGGTAGCTACTCTTGCCGGAATGATGGCAGAGGAACTCGGACTCGATCCTAAGCTCGCCAAGAGAGGCGGCTTGCTCCATGATATCGGTAAGTCCATCGACCACGAAGTCGAGGGTACCCACGTAGAGATCGGAGTCAATATCTGCAAGAAGTACAAAGAGTCCTGGAAGGTCATCAACGCAGTAGAGGCCCATCATGGCGATGTTGAAGCTACTACGCTTGAGTCCATGCTCGTAGCGGCGGCTGACGCTCTTTCGGCAGCAAGGCCTGGCGCAAGGCGTGAGACACTCGAGTCCTACATCAAGAGGCTCGAAAATCTCGAAGCTATTGCCAACACTACGAAGGGTGTCGAGAAGTCCTATGCTATCCAGGCTGGCCGTGAGATCCGTGTCGCTGTCAAGCCAAATCAGGTAAAGGACGAAGAGGTGCCTATGCTTGCAAGAGAGATCGCCCAGAAGATCGAGCAAGAGCTCGAATATCCGGGCCAGATCAAAGTCAACGTTGTCAGAGAGACACGCGCGACAGACTACGCCAAGTAAGGTTTCCTGCTATAGAATCTGCATGATTCTATGGACATAAGTAGACAATTCAATTAATATATGCACTGAATGTAGGCTCCTCTTTATGGGGAGCCTTCAAAATGAGAGAGACTTAGGCCCTCCATTTCGAGCAATAATAAGTCTCTGTATATACAGGTACATGGAATGATATATCTAGATAATAGCGCTACTACAAGGCAATATGATGAAGTGACCGAGCTTATGTACAAGGTTGCCAAAGACAACTTCGGCAATCCTTCTTCTCTTCATACGCTCGGATTTGAGGCGGGCAATCTGCTGTATGATGCGCGCAGGCAGGTCGAAGAACTGCTGCCGCCGGCAGGGCTCGTCGTTTTTACTTCCGGCGGCACCGAGAGCGACAACATGGCGCTGCTCTCGTCTGCGCGCAAGCTTAGACGCCGCGGAAACAAGATCATCACCACCAAAGTCGAGCATCCTGCAGTCATCGAGACCTGCAAAAGGCTCAAAGATGAAGGCTTTGATGTAGTTTATCTGGATACAGACGTTGACGGATATGTCGAGGAACAGGCAGTTAAGGCAGCGCTTGACGAAAACACTATTATCGTTTCCGTCATGGCAGTCAATAATGAAGTAGGCACTATCATGCCTGTAGTCCATATAGGCAGGGGCGTAAGGGACTTCAACCGTCAACACGGCACGGATATCATCTTCCATACTGACGCTGTACAGGCCTTTGGTAAGCTTGCTATGGATGATGTTGATGCCGATCTCATATCAGCTAGCGGCCATAAGTTCCATGGCCCTAAGGGTACCGGCTTTCTGTATATCAAGAAGCGCCATCACATTCCTCCATTCATTACTGGAGGTGGTCAGGAGGGAGGCCTAAGGTCTTCCACAGAGAATACACCTGGCATTGCCGGCCTTGGCCTTGCGGCAGAGATGGCCTGCAGCAATCTGACAGTAAAGATCAGTGATATGGGCATGGTAAACAATTATCTCCTCAACGGTCTTAAAACAGAGATCAAGGATATAATGGTGAACGGCCCCGAAGAGCTTGGCTATAATATGCTCGATAGCGGCAAACGCTGCCCGAGCGTACTGAATATAAGCTTTGAAGGCACGCGCGGAGAGGTGCTACTGCATACTCTCGAGCAAGACGGCATCTACGTATCGACCGGCTCAGCCTGTTCGTCTCATAAGACCGGCGACAGCCACGTGCTAAGCGCTATGTCGATGACTCACAAAGAGATAGAAGGGGCGCTTCGCTTCAGCTTCTCTGAGTTCAACACCATCGAAGAAATGGATTATGTCATCGACCGAGTTAAAATCGCGGTCGAACGCTTCCGCAGGCTCGGGAGCTTCCGTTAAACAATGGATCATAATAGATAATCAACAAGGAGTATTAGTGGAAAAGAATCTGTATATAGTACGCTGCGGTGAAGTCGCTCTCAAAGGCATGAACCGCCCATATTTTGAAAGGATATTGCTTGAAAGGCTCAAGAAAGCGCTTGAGTGTTACGAAGAAACAGAGGCTCAGTGGATAGATGGCCTCATGATAGTACGCGTCGATGCTAAGGCCCCTGAGGACGAAGTAATCGGTAAGTGCGTTAGGGTTTTCGGCGTGGCATCCGCAAGCGCTGCGGTCGAAGCTCCAAAAGATATAAGCGAGATCGGCAGGCTGGCCGGGGAATACATGCAGAAGGTAATTGAAGAAGACAATATCAAGACCTTCAAGGTAAAAGCAAAAAGAGCTGATAAATCCTTCGCCATAGAATCGCCTGAGATCGCTAAGCAAGTAGGTGGAATGGTGCTCAAGGCCTGCAAAGTCCTGAGCGTAGATGTCCACAGACCGGATTGCACTCTTACAGTTGATGTAAGGCGTGAAGCCGCATATATATTCCGCGACAAGGTAAAGGGTTTTGGCGGACTGCCTCTTGGTACAAATGGCAAGGGTCTTATCCTCATGAGCGGTGGCATCGACAGCCCTGTAGCAGCCTTTATGATGGCAAAGCGCGGTATGAGCATAGAAGCCGTTCACTTCCATTCATATCCTTATACAAGCCCTAGAGCTCAGAAGAAAGTAGAAGAGCTCGTCGGCGTGCTCGCTGGCTATATGGGCACTGTCAGGATGCACGTTATCAATCTGCTTCCTATCCAGGAAGAGATCGTAAAGAACTGCCCTGAAGACGAGACAACGCTCCACGTTCGCCGCTTTATGATGAGAATAGCGGAGGAAATCGCGAAGAAGTATGGCTGCATGATGCTCATTACCGGTGAAGACCTCGGGCAGGTAGCAAGCCAGACAGCTGAAGCTCTTGTCGTTACAGATAACGTAGTTAGCATGCCTGTTATGAGACCTCTTATCGCGATGGACAAGGTGGACATTATCGATAAGGCTCGCGAGATCGGAACTTACGATATCTCGATACAGCCTTATGAGGATTGCTGCACGGTATTCCTGCCAAAGCATCCTGTCACAAAGCCTAAACTCGCGCGCATCGAGAAATCCGATTCGAAGCTCGATGTAGAGACTCTCGTTAAGAACGCGGTCGAATCCGAAGAGATCGTCGAGATCAGGCCATAGTAACTTTCTTGACAACACCTGCCGTGAGGGTTATCATAGGCGGGTAAACAAAACGATGACGAGGACAGTAAGTTCACCAGGGGGCTTGCCAGAGAGGGATGGCAGCTGGAATCATCCTAAGTCCCGGTGTTCCGAAAACCACCTCCGAGTGGCACCAATCCTGCCCGCATAGACAGCGTCAAAAGTCTGAATGAGTGCCGGTAAAGATTTACCGGAAGATGGGTGGAACCACGGATACTCATACATATCAGAGTATGCGTCCCTTCTGACAACTTGTCGGAGGGGACTATTTTTTGTCCCTTTCCGAAACGCCAGCGGCGCTCTCGTATGGCTGCCGCGTAGATAAAGGAGGAAATTAAATTGGTAATCACACTTAAAGACGGAAGCAAAAAAGAGTATGCTCAGCCGATGTCCGCATATGACATCGCAAGAGACTTAAGCGACGGACTCGCAAGAGTCGCATGCATCGCGGAGATCGACGGAGAGGTAAAAGACCTCAGAACGATGATCGACAAGGACTGCACACTCAATATCCTCACATTCGATTCCGATGAGGGTAAGCGCGCATATCGCCACACATGTTCACACGTTCTTGCAGAGGCTGTAAAGAATCTCTATCCTGATGCAAAGCTCGCTATCGGTCCTTCGATCGATAACGGATTCTACTATGACTTCGACATGCCGCCTCTGACAAGAGAGGATCTCGACAAGATCGAGAAGGAGATGAAGAAGATCATCAAGAAGGGCGACAGGCTCGAGTACTTCGAGCTTCCTAGAGAAGAAGCTATCCAGATGTACAGAGAGAAAGACGAGCCTTACAAAGTACAGCTGATCGAGGATCTTCCTGAAGACGAGGCTATCTCGTTCTATAAGCAGGGCGATTTCGTTGAGCTTTGCGCAGGCCCACATATCATGAGCACAAGGCCAATCAAGGCTTTCGCTCTTACTTCGAGCTCAGGCGCTTACTGGAGAGGCGACGAGCACAACAAGATGCTCACACGTATCTATGGTACTGCTTTCACCAAGAAAGAAGATCTCGAAGAGTATCTCGCTTATCTCGCAGACATCAAGAACCGCGACCACAACAAGCTTGGACGCGAGATGGACATCTTCACAACTGTAGACGTTATCGGACAGGGACTTCCTCTGTTCATGCCTAAGGGCACAAAGATCATTCAGAAGATGCAGCGCTGGATCGAGGATCTCGAAGAGTACGAATGGGGTTATGTTCGTACAAGAACGCCTCTTATGGCAAAGTCCACGCTCTACAAGATTTCTGACCACTGGTATCACTATAAAGACGGCATGTTCCTTCTTGGCTATGACAACATGGACGAGATCATGGCCGCAGAGGATCGCTCGAATGAGATCCGCGGAGTCGAAGACCTCAACCTTATTGAGCACGACGCGGATGCCGATGTAATGGCTCTCCGCCCAATGACATGTCCGTTCCAGTACTATGTTTACAAGGCGCGCCAGAAAAGCTACAGAGACCTGCCATACAGAATGGGCGAGACATCGACTCTCTTCAGAAACGAGCAGGCCGGCGAGATGCACGGACTTACGAGAGTTCGTCAGTTCACGATCTCTGAAGGCCATCTGGTAGTAGCTCAGGATCAGCTTGCCGAGGAATTCAAGGGCTGCGTAGAGCTCGCTAAGTACTGCCTCACAACTCTCGGTCTCGAGGGCGACGTAACATATCGTCTGTCCAAGTGGGATCCAGATCACGCTGAGGATTACCTCGGAACTGCTGAGGAGTGGGAACGCAACGAAGGCTTTATGAGAGACATTCTCAACGAGATCGGGCTTGAGTTCACAGAAGAGAAGGGCGAGGCCGCGTTCTACGGCCCTAAGCTCGACATACAGGCTAAGAACGTATATGGCAAGGAAGATACGATGATCACTATCCAGATCGATACATTCCTCGCTGAGCGTTATGACATGTACTACATCGACAGAGACGGCCAGAAGAAGCGCCCATACATCATCCACCGTACATCGATCGGATGCTACGAGCGTACGCTTGCATGGCTCATCGAGCACTATTCCGGCAATCTGCCAACATGGCTCTGCCCAGAGCAGGTACGTATACTGCCTATCTCTGACAAGATCGCTGATTACGCTGAGGAAGTACGCAAAGAGCTTCGTAAGAACGGCGTAGACGTCACTGTTGACGACAGCAGCGAGCGTATCGGCTACAAGATCCGTAAGGCTCAGATGGAGAAGGTACCTTACATGCTCGTACTTGGCGCCAAGGAAGCCGAGGAGGGCAAGGTATCCGTTCGCTCCAGATATCTTGGAGACGAAGGCGTCAAGCCTCTTGCTGACTTCGTAAACGACATCTGCGAAGAGATCCGCACTAAGGAGATCCGCAAGATCGAAAAGAAGGATGCATGATATCCGTAGTGAGAAGCCGCCTTTTATGGTAATATAAGTATCGGAGAAATTTTGTTAAAGGGTAGGTATATATGGCTATAAAATACAAAAGAGTACTTATAAAAATCAGCGGCGAAGCTCTTGCGGGTGAAGATCACTTTGGTGTTAACAGCGAAGAACTTGAAAAGGTCGCTAATCAGATCAAGGAGATCCACGACGCCGGTGTAGAAGTCGGTATCGTCGTAGGCGGAGGAAACTTCTTCAGAGGCCGTACAGGCGGCAACATAGATAAGCCAACAGCCGACTACATGGGCATGCTGGCGACTTGCATGAACGGCCTGGCTGTTCAGGACGCACTGCTTTCGGCAGGCTGCCCGGCCAAGCTTATGACCGCGATCGAGATAAGGGATATGGCAGAAGGTTACGCAAGGCGCAAGGCTCTCGATTATCTCGATGAGGGCAAGGTAGTAGTCTTCGGCGGAGGCACAGGCTCTCCATTCTTTACAACGGACACTACAGCTGCTCTAAGAGCCGCAGAGATAGGCGCAGACGTACTGCTTCTCGCTAAGAACATCGATGCTGTCTACTCGGATGATCCTAGAACTAATCCTGATGCTGAGAGATATACAGAACTCACATATATGGATATCGTAGACAAGGATCTCAAGGTAATGGATCTTACAGCTGCTACGCTTTGCAAGGATACGGGCACAAAGATCTACGTATTCGCTCTCGCTACTGAGGGCAATCTCATGAAAGTGATCAACGGCGAAAACGTCGGAACTCTTATACAATAAGATTTACAAGGATAGTAAGGACTGTCAGGAGGAATATCATGGCTAAGAAATCACTCGAAGAAAGAATTGAAGGCGCAAAGAGCTTTCTGAAAGAGAATCTCAATACTGTCAGAGCGGGCAGAGCTAATCCGGCTCTCCTCGACAAAGTACAGGTTGAGTATTACGGAACACCGACTCCGCTCAAGGCTCTTGCCAATATCTCGGTTCCTGATCCGCGTACACTGCTGATCAGCCCATTCGACCCAAAGTCGATCTCAGACATCGAGAGAGCTATCAACGAGGCTAACATCGGTATCAACCCTGCTAACGACGGCAAGGTTATCAGACTGGCTATCCCTCAGCTCACAGAGGAGAGACGTAAAGAACTCACTAAGGTAGTTAAGGGCTATGGCGAAGATGCCAAGGTAGCTATCAGAAATCTCAGAAGAGATGTCAACGATGAGCTCAAGAAGGCTGAGAAGGCCGGCGAGCTGACAGAGGATGATCTCAAGAATGAGCTCGAGGAAACTCAGAAGACCATCGAAAAGGCGATCAAGGATGTCGATCAGATCATCGCTGACAAAGAGAAGGAGTTAATGGAAGTTTAATAGATTTCAAATGCATAACTCATGTAAAGCGTGGCTTTATGCCACGCTTACTGTTTGAAATCGGAGAATTGTTTAGATAAATGGAAAATACGAATTTACCAACTCACGTAGGGATCATTATGGACGGCAACGGCCGCTGGGCTAAGGCTCATGGCGTGCCACGCGTAATGGGCCACAATGCCGGCATGCAGGCGATGAAAAAGATAGTCATCGCGTCGTCTGAGATGGGGATAAAATACCTCACTGTATACGCTTTCTCGACCGAAAACTGGAAGAGAAGTACAGAAGAGGTAAGTGGCATATTCAATCTTATCGTCAAGTATGTCAATTCCGAGCTTGAAGAACTCGATGCAAACAACGTCCACATCAATATCTTCGGCGATTACAGCATGCTGCCTAAAGCATCCGTTGATGCGATAGATAAAATGATCGGCCGCCTTGAGAATAATGACGGCCTCATCTTCAATATTGCACTCAATTACGGCGGAAGAGACGAGGTTGCCAGAAGCGTTAGAGAGATAGCGGCTCAGGTTGCTGCGGGAGAAAAGGCTCCTGAAGATATCACGGAAGAAGACATCTCCGAGCATCTTTGGTCGGGCAGCGCACACTTCAACGTTCCTGATGTCGATCTTATAATACGTACAGCCGGAGACTTCAGGATATCCAATTTCCTGCTGTGGCAATCGGCATACAGTGAGCTGGCATTTACGAATACGCTTTGGCCTGATTTTTCAGAAGAGGAATACACATCTATACTTGAAAATTTCGGTAGCCGTGAACGGAGATTCGGCGGCCGCATCGGAGAAGACAAATAAGTCGTTTCTTCAGGATATATAGTCCACCTATAATTAGGAGTTAAGAATGAAAACACGAATAATTTCCGGATTAATAATGGCACCGCTCCTGATAGTTCTCTATCTGGGAGGCTGGTGGCTTTGGGCAGCGGCCCTGATCATCTCAGTAATGGGCATACATGAATTCTGCAATGGCTGGGAGAATCTTGATATCAAGCCATCCAAGATCATCTGCTATGTGATGACCGGGCTGCTCTTCGCAACCGCTTTCATTACAGGCGGGCTTTCAGATAAGGCCTCGCAGATCAGCAGCGTGCCTGCGTTCTATCACAACATGATGCTCATCACAATATGGCTCTTTGTTGCCGTAGCAGTAGCCATGATCTACGGCTGGAAGATAAACGAAAGAGGGCCTTACGATTCAATATCTACCATAGCTGCGATGGTCTACATACCATTCTTCACATATCATATGGTGCTTATAGACATGACAGAGTATAAGCTGTTCATCTGGATCGTGGTGATAGCAGCCTTCGGATCGGATATATTCGCTTATTTCACCGGCTACTTCCTCGGCAAGCACAAGATGGCTCCAAATCTCAGCCCTAAAAAGACTATCGAGGGAGCGGTTGGCGGCCTTGTCGGCAGTTCACTTCTCGCATGGCTGTTTGGACTCATCTTCATGAAGGACATGGCGATCGTTTGCCTGCTTCTTGGCCTCTTCGGAGGAGCAGCCGGAATGGCCGGCGACCTTACAGCTTCGATGTTCAAACGTAAAATGGGTATCAAAGACTATGGCAAGCTGATCCCTGGCCACGGCGGCATCATGGACAGATTTGACAGTGTCATTTTCGTAGCGCCTGTCGTATATTACGCGATATGCGCTCTTACAGGAATTCTTAATATATAGCATAATGAAGAAAGTATTGATATTAGGGAGCACGGGCTCGATAGGCACGCAGGCTCTCGAGATAATACGTAACAATAAGGATAAATTCAAAGTCTGCGGGCTTACATGCAGAAGCAGGATCGCGGATCTGATGGAACAGATACGCGAGTTCGAGCCCGAAGCAGTCAGCGTTGGTAATGCAGAAGATGCCGCCAAAGTTAAGGCTGAGTTTCCTCATCTGGAAATCTATTCCGGAGATGAGGGACTTGTAGAGATCGCGAAGATGGACTGCGACATAGTCCTTAATTCGCTTATGGGTATAAGTGGGCTGGCTCCAACTTATGAGGCGATCTCCCGTGGAAGGGATATAGCTCTCGCCAACAAGGAGACTCTGGTTGCCGGTGGCAAGCTTATAACAGATCTATGTAGGGAGAAGGGCGTAAAGCTGCTTCCTGTCGACAGTGAGCACAGCGCAATATTCCAGTGCCTCGAGGGCAATGGCGGAAGCGCATGCGGAAGAGCATACAGGGAGCCAGATAAGGCCACTCTTGGCAGACCGATAAGAAGGATACTCCTCACAGCATCGGGCGGGCCTTTCAGAGGCCGCAACTATGATTCGATGAAAGGCGTCACTGTCGAGCAGGCTCTAAATCATCCTAACTGGAGCATGGGCTCAAAGATCACCATCGACTCCGCGACAATGATGAACAAAGGGCTCGAAGTGATCGAAGCCAGATGGCTATTCGATGTCCCTGCGGAAAGGATAGATGTACATGTTCATCCTGAGAGCATTGTGCACTCGATGGTTGAATTCATGGACGGCTCTGTAATGGCTCAGATGGGGCTTCCGGATATGAAGATACCTATTGGTCTCGCGCTCAATTATCCTGACAGGCTGACGCTTCTTAATGAATTCAGCGGCAAGGATGAGGACAGAGGGACTGATGGCAGCCTTGATTTGTTTACTACGGGGCATGAACTCCATTTCGAGAAGGCTGACCGCAAAGTGTTCCGTTGCATCGATCTTGCATACAGATCTCTTGCTGAAGGCGGCAGCGCTCCTGTAGTGATGAACGGAGCTAACGAAGAATTGGTAGCGATGTTCCTCGCGGGCAAGATAGGCTTCCTGGATATCCCTGAGACTATAGAAAAGGTGATGGATAGATTCGAGGTATCTCAGCCTAAGAGCGTAGAGGAAATACTCGCAGTAGATATAGAAGCAAGAGCATTGGCTAAGGAGATCCTTGGTTAAAGAGAAGGGGGAAGACAGATGAACAGAGATAAATCAAGTAAGTTTACCGCTGCGATCAAAAGAATACTCTGTCTAACACTTGCGCTGCTGCTTACGGTAGCTTTTACACTGCCTACAAGCATCACTGACTCATATGCGGCAGATCCTACTGAGCAAAAGGTAGAGCGCATCTTATCTCAGATGACTCTCGAGGAGAAAGTAGCTCAAATGATGGTAGTGGCTATGCCGGCCAAGAATTCGGCAAGCATACAAAAGAGCCATCAGTTTGGCGGATACATACTCTTCGCAAGGGACTTCAAGCGCACAAATAAAAAGGGCATGAAAAGCCTTATGGCTTCCTGCCAGAACTCATCGAAGATACCTATGCTTATGGGTACAGATGAGGAAGGCGGCACTGTCGTAAGGGCTTCTTATTACAAGAAATACAGAAAGAGCAAATTCAAATCTCCGGCTCAGGTATACAAGAAGGGCAAGTACAAAGGTATCACGAAAGACACCAAGAAAAAGGATGCTTTTCTTAAGTCACTTGGACTGAATACCAATTTTGGCCCAGTCGCCGATGTACCATATAAAAAAGGCAACTTCATGTATAAGAGAGCTTTCTCCAAGAAGGCCGGTAAGACATCCAAGTTCGTAAGGCTGTGCGTCAGCCAGATGAGCAAGGACAACGTGGTATCTGCTCTCAAGCATTTCCCTGGTTATGGAAAGAATGGAGACACTCACGGCAAGATCATCCGCGACAAGAGGTCTAAGTTCACTTTTATAACGAGAGATCTCAGGCCCTTCTCAGCAGGTATAAACGCTGGCGCGGATATGATAATGGTGTCGCATACTATCGTGAATGCGTTTGATAGTAACAACCCGGCGTCACTATCGCCGAATGTACACAGCTATCTCAGAAAAGAGATGGGGTTCAATGGTGTTATCATCACTGATGGCCTCGCAATGAAGGGTATTACGAATTTCGTCGGAGGAGATCAGGGCAAGGCCGCTGTCAAGGCTGCGCAGGCCGGCAACGACATGCTTTGCGTAACAGGGGACTACAATAAGTGCTATAAAGCATTGGTGAAAGCCGCTAAGAACGGAACGATCCCTAAGTCACAGATCGATGAGTCTGTAAAGAGGATACTCAGGATGAAGATCAAGAGAGGAATTATCAAGTGAAAACAGCGATCTTATTTGTAGTAATGCTGCTCGTGCTTATAATACCGCACGAGTGGGGACATATGATTGTCGCTAAATTATGCGGTGTAAGAGTATTCGAGTTTTCGGTAGGAATGGGGCCGCTTCTTTTCAAATGGGAAAAGGGCGGTACTCAGTATTCTATAAGGCTGCTTCCTCTGGGCGGATTCTGCCGTCTTGAAGGAGAAGAAGAGGCCGTTGACAGCCCTACATCATACAGCAGCCAGCCTAATCACAAGAAGATAGCGATACTTCTTGCTGGCGTTACGATGAACGTCATAATTGCTATTCTCGCTATCACTATCTCGAATTGCATTACAGGTGTAGTTACGAATTCCATAGGAGAGGTCAGCCCGGATTCGCCTGCCGCTATAGCAGGGCTTCAGGCCGGTGATAAGATCATTGAGATCAACGGGAGTGAAACCAATAGCTGGGAGAAAGTAAGTGAAGGCATTGGTTCATACGACGGTAAGGGAAGCCTCGTGCTCACACTGGATAGAAAAGGCGAGAAGGTAACAGCCGAGGTGACTCCTAAGTACAACGAAGAGGCTAAGTCCTATATGATCGGTATTACCGCCGGCATAACAAAGGACTTATGGGAATGCATCAAGCAAGGCCCAACTAGGACTTGGCAGCTAAATAAAGCCATGCTCCAGAGCTTCGCGATGCTATTCTCAGGCAAACTTACGGCAGACGATGTAGCGGGGCCTGTTGGGCTAGTACGGGTAGTAGATCAGGCTGCGAGCTACGGAATAGCTCCATATCTTACGCTTCTCGCTCTCGTGAGCCTTAACCTCGCGATATTCAATATAATCCCGATCCCAGGGCTTGACGGAGGAAAGATTTTCTTCATCATCCTCAAGGTCATTTCCGGAGGAAGGATCAACGACGAGATGGAGTATAAGGCAACTCTCGTAGGTATGGCTCTTATACTCGCGCTATTCGTACTTATCACATTCAACGACATCAAGAATTTATTTGGTTAAACTATGAGCAGACAGGTTTATTGCGGTGATGTCGCCATCGGAGGCGGCGCGCCTATATCTATACAATCGATGACAAACGTGGATACCAGAGATACAGACGCTCTGGTAAGGCAGATAGACGAGCTCGCTGACGCAGGCTGTCAGATAGTGCGCTGCGCTATTCCTGACATGGAAGCTGCGGAGTCTTTTGGAAGAGCAAAGAAGCTAACAAAAGTGCCACTGGTTGCCGACATCCACTTTGACTACAAGCTGGCTATTGCGGCCATGGAAAACGGAGCCGATAAGATAAGGATCAACCCGGGAAATATCGGAAGCGTAGACAGAGTCAAGGCAGTAGTCGATATGGCTAAGGAAAGGGATATTCCTATCCGCGTTGGCGTAAATTCGGGCTCGCTCCAAAAGGATCTTATCGAGAAATACCACGGAGTGACTGCTGACGCTCTGGCGGAGAGTGGAGCAAACATGCTTAAGTATATCGAAGATCTTGGATACGATAAGCTGGTGGTTTCTATCAAGTCGAGCAACGTCAAGATGAATTACGACGCTCACTTAAGGCTCAAAGAGCTCACAGACGCGCCTATCCATATCGGCATCACAGAGTCGGGTACTCCTAGAAACGGCGAACTTAAGTCAGCTGTAGGCATCGGGTCGCTGCTGCTTGCCGGCATCGGCGATACGATGAGAGTCTCTCTTACCGACGACCCTGTAAAGGAAGTCATCTTCGCGCAGAAGATACTCGAGACTGTTGGTCTTAGGGAGAAAGCAATAGATATCGTATCTTGTCCTACTTGCGGAAGGACAGAGATCGATCTTATCGGTCTTGCCAATCAGGCAGAGGACAGGCTTGCTCCTATAGCAGTCAAGAGAGCCAAGGAAGGCAAAAGGCCTCTCAAGGTTGCGGTAATGGGCTGCGCAGTCAATGGCCCTGGTGAAAGCCGTGAAGCTGATTATGGCATTGCTGGTGGTCGAGGCGAAGGGCTTGTGTTCAGCCACGGTGAAATACTCGAAAAGGTGCCTGAATCGGTCCTTATAGACAGGCTTGTAGAGCTGGTAGAAAACGATAAATAAATTGATTGGATAATCATCATATGATCAAGATCTCCGAAGATATATTAACTGTTACTGAGCTTGAAGAAGCTTCAGGCAAAAAGAAGGACGATATAGACATCGAGATAACCAACATCGCGGTGTCTAAGATCGCCGGCGGAAAGAGCGTGGCGCTCAATATTGACGCCAAGCTCAATTTTGTGATGCCTAAAAAGACAGAGAACCTCATGAAAAAGAGGATCTTAAGCAGGATAGCCTCTGCCGAGAGGATCAGGATCAACTATATGTACACCGGAGTCATGATCCCTAAAAAGTCTGATAACTACGACGGCGATTCATATAACGGTGGTGGTTACAGCGGTAACGGCGGCGGTGAATACCGCAGAAAAAAGAAAGAAGAGCCTGCCTTTGAGAATTCAAAAGGTGAGCTTATTCTCAATGGACGCGATTTCGACGATGATCCGGTTTCTTATTGCGAACTTGCTGAATACGTAGGCCGTAAAGACAGGCCTGTTATCGAGGGTGAAGTATTCTCGATCGAAGCCATGCCTATCAAGAATGGTCGTGAGCTTATCACGATCCTGATCGCTTCTGAGGCCAGAACATTCGGCATGAAGGCTTTCATCTCCGAAGACAAACTTACAGAGATCCAGGAGAATCTCTCAAGCGGAGATATGGTAAGGGCCAGAGGCACTATCGAATACGATACCTATGAGCACGAAAATCTCATGATGATGAGCGACCTTAAAAAGGTCGAGAAGAAGCTCAAAGAGGATACTTATCCAAATGGCAGAAGAGTAGAGCTCCATTGCCACACAAAGATGAGCGACAACGACGGCTTCAACGAGGTATCGGATATCGTCGCTAAGGCCGCTTACTGGGGCCAGCCGGCTGTTGCTATCACAGACCACGGCGTAGTGCAGGCTTTCCCTGATGCTGCCAAAGAAGCTGGCAAGCAGGCCAAAATGGGCCGGGAGATAAAGATCATCTATGGTGTTGAAGGTTATCTGTACCCTGATGAAGATGCCACTTTAGAAGACGGCACCATCGATATAAAGAAGAACAGAACATACCACATTATCATCCTTGCCAAAAACCAGGCGGGTCTTAAGAACATCTACAAGCTGGTATCGACTTCGCATATAGACTATTTCTACAAGAGGCCAAGGATACCTCGCTCGGTGCTCGAGGCCCACAGAGATGGACTTATCATAGGCTCCGCCTGTGAGGCCGGCGAGCTCTATCAGGCTGTGGTAAGAGGCGAAAGCGACGAAGAACTCATGCGCATCGCTTCATACTATGACTATCTTGAGATACAGCCGATAGGCAATAACCGTTTCATGATAGAAGACGGCATAGCTGCTGACGAGGAAGAACTCAAGAATAACAACCGCAAGATCATCGAGATAGGAGACAAGCTCGGCAAGATCACAGTAGCCACTACAGACTCTCACTATCCGACTCAGGATGCTTCCATATACAGAAACATCATCATGGCAGGCATCGGATTCAGGGATACTCCTTCGGATTCTCTATACCTCAGGACTACCGACGAGATGATGGCTGAATTCGATTACCTCGGAGACAGGGCAGAAGAGGTAGTAATCACAAATACGAATAAGATCGCTGACATGGTAGAGGATGTGCTGCCGGTCCCTAAGGGCAAATTCCCGCCTAAGATCGCAGGGGCCGAGGATACTCTCAGAGAGAGCTGCTACTCCAGGGCTCATGAGATATATGGCGACCCGCTTCCACCTGAGATAGAGGAGAGGCTCGAAACAGAGCTTAGCTCCATCATCGGAAACGGCTACGCGGTCATGTATATCGCTGCACAGATGCTCGTAAAGAAGTCGAATGAGGATGGATACCTCGTAGGATCAAGAGGCTCAGTAGGGAGTTCGTTTGCAGCTACCATGGCGGGTATCACAGAAGTAAATCCACTTGCGCCGCACTACATCTGTCCTGAGTGCAAACATTTCGAATGGACAGATGAGCCGGGCAAGTATGACGTCGGCTACGACATGCCTGAGAAGGCATGCCCTAAGTGCGGCGCCCGCATGAAAAAGGAAGGCCTCAACATACCGTTCGCTACATTCCTTGGATTCAAGGGCGACAAAGAGCCTGATATAGACCTTAACTTCGCAGGTGAATATCAGCCTGTAGCTCACAGATATGTAGGCGAGATCTTCGGTGAAAAGAATGTATTCAAGGCGGGAACAGTAGCAACCATTGCAGATAAGACTGCATATGGCTATGTTAAGCACTACGTCGAGGATAATCATCTCAACGCTAACAAATACGATATAGACTATCTGGTCAAAGGCTGCACCGGCGTAAAGCGTACGACGGGCCAGCACCCGGGCGGCATTATCGTAGTTCCTGATGATCACGAGATATACGAATTCTGCCCTATACAAAAACCGGCAAATAAGAGGGACATCGACGTTATCACTACGCACTTCGATTACCACAAGATCGATGAAAACCTCTTAAAGCTGGATATACTCGGTCACGATGTGCCTCAGCTCATCAGACATCTTCAGGTAATGACGGGAGTCGATCCTATGCAGATACCTCTGGATGACCCTAAGACTCTAAGCATATTCACTTCGCTCGACGAGCTTCACATCAAGAACGAGAATTACAGGTTCGTCCACGGCACTTACGCTATACCGGAATTCGGCACCAACTTCACGCGGCAGATGCTCGATGACATACATCCGACCACAGTCTCAGCGCTGATCAAGATGTCGGGCTTCTCGCATGGTACAGCAGTATGGACCGGCAACGCTCAGGATCTTCTCAGAAACGGTACAGCTACGATCGATGAAGTAATTTCCTGCCGTGACGATATCATGAACTTCCTGATCAAGAAGGGACTGCCTAACAGCGACGCCTTCAAGATCATGGAGATCGTTCGTAAGAACAGGGTGCTCAGCGAAGAACAGCTACAGATGATGAAGGATCACGGCGTTCCTGAATGGTATATCTGGTCATGCGAGACACTTCAGTACATGTTCCCGCGCGCTCACGCTGCTGCTTACGTTATGATGTCCATCCGTATGGCGTGGTTCAAGGTAAATTATCCTGAGCACTTCTACGCGGCCTGGTTCACATCTAAGGTCGATAACTTCGACGCGGATACGGCTGTGCTCGACATACCGGCTGTCGAAAGGCGAATGGATGAGATAGAAAAACTCGGAAATACCGCCACTGCTAAGCAGAAAGAACAGCTAATCGTGTACGAGGTAGTATATGAGGCGATGTCGAGAGGCTACAGCTTCGCTGAGCCGGTACTTGGCGTTGCAGAACCATGCAGATTCTGTGTAGTTGACGGCAAGATCATGATGCCTTTCAATGCTGTGAATGGAATAGGGGACACGGCTGCGGAATCGCTCGCTGAAGCATTCAAGGAAAAGGCTTTCAATACGCTCGACGATGTAAGGTCGAGGACAAGGCTCACAGGTACAAATATCGACGACCTCAAGAAGCACGGACTCTTCGCCGGGCTTCCAGAATCTGCCCAGATGACTATATTCGATCTTTCTTAGCGAGCAGTCAGCGTTCCCGATTTATTTTGAATATACACTTGACTTATAATGAACATATGCTAATATATTCATATGAATATACAGGCATGTGTTTTTTATTTACCCATTGAAGGAGAGGGCAGATGACTGAGAACGATTACATGATCAAAGATCTGGGCGAAGAAGAACTTCTTGATCTCGCTGAACTTTTCAAGATGTTCGCAGACTCAACAAGGATAAAGATCCTTTACGATCTTTTTGATGGCGAAAAGAATGTCTCCGAGATATGCGAAGATATCCAGATGAATCAGTCTGCTGTATCTCACCAGCTAAAGGCGCTCAGAACAGGCAAGCTGATCAGAAGCCGCAGAGACGGAAAGGCCATCTATTATTCTCTTGATGATGATCATGTAAAAACGATCATCGCCATGGGTAAAGAACATATCGAAGAAGGTTAATAGGCTAAATTGGAGGAACAAAAATGAAAAAGAAATTCAAACTTATCGATCTCGATTGCGCAAACTGTGCCGCGAAGATGGAAGACGCTATCAAGAAAATCGACGGAGTCACAGATGCTTCCGTTAGCTTTATGACACAGAAGATGATGATCGAAGCAGATGACGCTGTATTCGATGATGTCGTAAGGCAAGCTGTTGAGTGCATTTCGAAAGTTGAGCCTGATTGTCAGGTAGTTCTCTAATAGATATAAATGGAAAGATTTACTAAGAAGCAGAAAAAAGAATTAAAGCGGATAATCATAGCCTTCGTGCTCTTCGTGATACTTCTGGTATTGGAGCACATGGGCGTGTTCCCGAAAGAGGGGCCGGGTAAGTGGCTGCTCCTCGCTCTCAATCTGATCCCGTACTTTATAGTCGGATACGATGTAGTGCGAAAATGCCTTATAGGTATCAAGAACAAGCAACTCTTCGACGAGAGCTTCCTTATGACCATCGCCACCATAGGCGCGTTTGGCTGCGGCGAGTTCGGCGAGGCCTGCGCGGTAATGCTCTTCTATCAGATAGGAGAGTTCTTCCAGGACTATGCTGTAAACAAGTCGAGAGGCTCCATAGCTGAACTTATCGACATGGCGCCTGATTACGCCAACCGCGAAACAGAAGGCGGCGAGATCGAGGTTATCGACCCTGACGATATCGAAATAGGCGATGTGCTCGTTATAAAGCCTGGAGAGAAGATCCCTACAGACGGAGTAGTCCTGGAGGGAGAAGGCCTGGTAAACACATCGGCTCTTACGGGCGAATCGATGCCTAGGCCGGTAGCTGTAGGTGAACAGGTGATATCGGGCTGCATCAACGGCGAGACACTTCTTAAGATTAAGGCCGAGAAAGAATTCGACGATTGCACGGTATCCCAGATACTCGAGCTCGTAGAAGACGCCTCGTCTCGCAAATCTGTGACCGAGAACTTCATCACAAGATTTGCCCGCGTGTATACTCCGGCAGTAGTTATTACTGCTGTAATACTCGCGTTCATACCGCCGCTGATCTCAGGTAATTTTGTAGCTGAGTTCGGTAAATGGGTGCTTAGGGCGTGCACGTTCCTCGTTATTTCTTGCCCATGCGCACTCGTCATATCCGTGCCGCTCGCTTTCTTTGGCGGTATCGGAGCTGCTTCATCAAAGGGCGTACTTGTTAAAGGCTCGAACTATCTTGAGCTTTTGGCAAATCTCGACACGGTAGTGTCCGACAAGACAGGCACGCTGACGGAAGGCAAGTTTAAAGTCTCAATGATAGAAGCCGCCAGCGGGTATACGACAGACGAAGTCATCAGACTGGCTGCTGCTGTAGAGGCTGGCTCGACTCATCCGATCGCAAGAGCAATAGTGGAGGCCTGTGATAACCCTATATCTCAAAGTAAAGTTAAGGACGAGACGACTGTAGCAGGAAAAGGTGTCAAGGCTAAAGTCGGCAAGCACGACATCGCCGCGGGAAACTACAGCTTCCTCGAAGCTGAATCAGTCACTTTTGATGACAAAGATAAGAGCCTGCTTGGCGCAAACGTAACAGGTACCATGATATATGTCGCAGAGGACGGCAAGTACATCGGCACTATCGTGGTATCCGATGTGATAAAGGGCGGCGCTAAAGAAGCGATAGCCGAGATGATACAGAAGGGTGTAAGGCGCTTCGTAATGCTGACAGGTGACTCGAGCAGCGTAGCATCAGAAGTCGCTTCAGAGCTCGGCATCTCTGAGTACAGAGCTGAATTGCTGCCTCCGGACAAGGTACATGCCGTCGAGGAACTCCTGAACGAGCAAAGCGGAAGCCTTGCGTTTATCGGAGATGGTATAAACGACGCTCCAGTTCTCTCAAGAGCTGATGTCGGTATAGCGATGGGTTCGCTTGGATCAGACGCCGCGATCGAAGCTGCTGATGTAGTCATAATGGATGATGATCTCGCCAAGATACCTGCAGTAATGAGCATCGCAGCGAAGACCCTCGGCATATCGAGACAGAACATAGTGTTCGCCCTGTTTGTGAAATTCGCATGCCTCGTACTTGGCGCAATAGGTATAGCTAATATGTGGATAGCAGTATTCGCAGATGTCGGAGTCGCAGTGCTCTGCATACTCAATTCGATGAGGATGCTGGCTAAGAAATGATGGCAATATACGCAAATCTTAATACATCTTTATCAAAATATAGGGGTTAAAAAGCTTTTAATCACAATATTATGTGGTAGAATATGCACGGGAGACAAGCCCGTGCATTTTTTGTGTGTTTTTTGGAGATAAGAATTGGCAAACGATAAAGATCAGAAAAATTTAAATCAAAACGAGCCAAGGCGAATCGTTAAGGACGAAAGCAAGTCGCCCGTTAGTTATGGTCTGGGGGATGATCGCGCGACAATTTCATTTAAGTTCGATCACAAGCCTGCAGACATAAAGGATACGGTCAGCCAGGGCTATGGATTACCTGAAGGCTATGCTGTCAGAAAGCCAGAAGCCAAAGTTGAGTCTGTCGTTCCTAAAACTACAGCGGCTTCCAAGGTGAAAGCTGAGGCAAAGGCTGCTATAAGCGGCGCCGGCTCAAAGGTAAAGAAAGAGATAGATAAAAGAAGAGAGATTGCTAAGGCTGCAAGGCTAGCCGCTTTGGAGCGCAAACGTCAGCAGTCTCACGAACAGGCTATAAAAGCCAAAGCAGAAGAGCAGATGGCATCTGCCGCAGCTGATTTCGATGCTTTAAACAAGGCCATCGAAGAGAACGTCAAAGCCAAAGAAGCAAAGGCCGCTGCAGCTGCCGGCGCATTAAAAGAGAACATCAAAGAAGGTGCTTCTAATCTCAACACCAAAGTAAGGCAGTTCATCAATAAGCAGGCTGAAGACGTAAGAGCCCAGCAGGCCGCCTGGGAAAAAGAGCAGGAGAGGATGGCCAAGCAAGAGGCCGCTAAGAAAAAGAAAGCTCAAAAGGCAGGCAATGCTGCTGCAGCTTCCGGTAAAGCTTCTTCCAAAAAGAAGAAGAAAGAAAAGCCGATCAAATATAAGACAAAATATAAGACCGATAAGACCGGCAAGATCATCCTTAATAAAAAGGGTGATCCTATCAAGAAACACAGCTGGTTCTGGGCAGCCGTCAAGATACTCTGCGTTCTCGTCATAGTCGGCGGTGTAGCAGGTGGCTCTTATGTAGCATATACGATAGCTCACGC
>CADAUB010000005.1:0-31890 GCA_902790965.1 uncultured Eubacteriales bacterium
ACATCAATAGTAGCATCGGAGGTTTTCTTCTTAAAGCTGAAGCATTTCATTCTCACCGGCATAGCCGGTGGTTTAATCGCGCTAAAGCTACAAAAAAAGGACTCCACCCCGCTAAGGGTGCAGTCCTTATTCTTTTGCAAACAGGAGCTTAAGCTCCGGCGTCTGATATATCAGCCTCCCAGATAAGCTTTCTGAACTGTGTCGTTGCTTCTCATGTTCTCAGCCGTATCGGAGATCACGATGTTACCTGTCTCAAGCACGTAACCGCGGTCGGCGATCTTGAGCGCTTTGTTCGCGTTCTGCTCTACAACGAGGACGGTGATGCCATCGTCGTTGAGCTTCTTGATGACTTCGAAGCAGGTATTCACCATGATAGGCATGAGACCCATGGATACCTCGTCGATCAGAAGCATCTTAGGCTCGAGCATCAGGGCGCGTCCGATAGCGAGCATCTGCTGCTCACCACCTGACATGGTAGCCGCGAGCTGTTTTGAACGCTCGCCCAGTCTTGGGAAGATGTCATAGACCATGTCGATGTTCTTCTTTATCTTGGCCTTATCCTTGATCTCGTATGCTCCCATTTTGAGGTTGTCCTCCACCGAGAGCTTACCGAACACGCGGCGTCCCTCAGGAACGTATCCGATGCCGAGCGCTGCTCTCTTATGGGCAGGGAGATGCGTTATATCTTCACCATTGTAGATGATGCTTCCCGATGTCGGCTTGACGAGACCCATAACAGTCTTGATGAGCGTGGTCTTGCCGGCTCCGTTCGGACCGATGATGGACACAAGCTCGTCATCTTCGACATTTACCGATATGCCGTGGAGGACCTCCATCATGCCGTATGATACATATAGATCTTTGATTTCCAGCATCAGTCGTTGTCCTCCTCTCCCAGATAAGCTTCTATAACTTGCTTGTCGTTCTTGACATACTCAGGAGTTCCCTCGCAGATCTTCTTACCATACGAGAGCACTGTGATCCTGTCGCACACTTTCATGGTAAGCGGAAGGTTGTGCTCGATGAGTACGATGGATCTCTTCTGCTCTTTGAGGTGCAGGATGAGCTCCGTGATCTCATTTATGGCGAAGTTGGAGAGTCCTGCGCAAGGCTCGTCGAGCAGGATCAGCTTAGGATCAGTAACCAGTGCACGGGCGATCTCGAGTCTTCTCAGATATCCGAGCGAAACATCGGACGCCTTTTTATTAGCGACTTCCGCCAGTCCTGTCTCCAGGATGATCTCCTCTACTTTGTCTTCGATATCATCCGTATGGGATTTGTGGAAGTACGAACCTATACCTGTGTATTCGTGTACACCGGCAGCCGCGAGCACGTTGTCGAATATCGTAAGTCCTCTCAGAGGCTTACTGATCTGGAATGTACGGGCAAATCCCATCTTGGCCATCTTATATGCAGGTGTTCCAGTGATGTCCTTGCCTTCCAGCGTGACTTTGCCGCCAGTCGGTTTGTAAACTCCGCAGATGGCGTTGAACAGCGTAGTCTTTCCTGCTCCGTTCGGGCCGATGATGCCAAGCGTCTCGCCCTTGTTTACAGTGAGGTCAAAGCCATCGATCGCCTTGAGTCCTCCAAAATACATCTTGAGGCCTTCGATCTTCATTAATTCTTCCATTACGCGAGACCTCCTTCCTGTTTGACTGACTGAGTGCCCGGAGCAGCTCCGGCAGAGACTGCCTCTTCCGCGATAAGATCAGCTCTCGTCTTCTTTCTAGGGACGAATTTCCTGTATCCCTTTACGATGAGTTTCCAGATAGGGCTGTCGTCTCCGAGGAGTCCGCCCGGCATGAATCTCACCATGATAACGAGGAGCAGCGAATAAACGAGCGCTCTGTAGTTGTCGGCAAATCTCAGTATCTCCGGCAGAGAAGTGATCAGGATCGCTCCGAAGATCGGTCCTCTTATCGTACCGAGTCCGCCTATTACGCACATCGATACTACCTGGATCGATACTGTGAACGCGAAGTCTGTCGCCGAGATGAATCCCATCCTGTGCGAGTAGATACCGCCCGCGAGACCCGAAAGGGCTGTGCCTATTATGAATGCGAGTATCTGATATTTGCTCACGTTGATACCAAACGATCTTGCGGCAGCAGGATCATTCTCGATCGAAGCGAGCGCCATGCCAAACCACGACTTCCTCATCTTGTTGATGAGCAGGCACACGATCACGACAATGATCACAGTCAGGATGAAGAAGTGGAAGTTGTTCATCCTGACGCCGAAAATCTCCGGCTTCTTGGTCGTGAGACCGAGGGTGCCTCCTGTGATCTTGAGTGTGTTGAACACCGCGGCCATTACAAAGTTGATACCGATAGTGGTGATCGCCAGGAAGTCTTCCTGGAGTCTGAGTGATATGACTCCGAGCAGTGCTCCGAATACGCCTGTCACTACCATCGCGGCCAGCAGTGCCAGCAGGAACGGAGTCCCGTTCGTGGTAAGGATAGCTGCTGTGTACGCACCGATGCCGAAGAACGCGGCGATACCCATCATAGCCTGTCCGGCGTATCCTGTGATTATGTTAAGCGATAGAGCAAGGAGCGTGAAGATTGCAACTGTCGCCATTATTGAAAATAGATATGCGTTAGCCATTTCTTCACCTCCTTACATTTTATTCTTCTGGCCCATAAGGCCTTCAGGTTTGATAAGGAGCATTATGATCAGCACGACAAACGCTATCGCGTCCTTAGGGATCGGAAGGTTGGTGTATGCTGATACGAATACTTCTACAAAGCCGATAAGGAGTCCCGCGATTACAGTGCCGACAGGATTTCCAAGTCCGCCAAGCACGATGATAGCGAGCATCTTATAGGACGGCACTTCTCCTAGTGCCGGAGTGATTGAGTTGTACAGTATGCCGACCATTATGCCTGCGATAGCGGCGAATCCGTATCCGAGAATGTAGGAAAGCGCCATGGATTTGTTGGTATCTACACCACAGACCTTAGCTATCTCAGAGTCGTTAGCCGTCGAGCGCCACGCAAGGCCCAGCTTTGTCCGGTTAAGCAGGAACCACAAAACTAAAAGGCAAAGCGCCGTCAGGGCGAATATCAGTATCCACGCAGGGATGAGCACGATAGGCCCTATCTGTATCGAGTCGGCACTGGTTTTAAAATTGTACGATTTGGAATATGGTCCGCATATCAGTCTTATGACGTCGGACGACATCGTGAATAGACCGACCGCAGCGACCAGCGGTATGATCGACAATGTGTTCTGCTTGGCCAGGATCGGTGAGTAGATGGTCTTCTGGAGCAAGACTCCAAGAGCCCCTACCGCGATGGCCGATCCAATGAAGGCAAGCGCGATGTTTCCCGTAGCGTGGTATATGTACCAGCCCAGGTAGGCACCTACGAGATAGGCACCGGCGTTCGCGATATCAAGGATGCCCATGATACCGTAGATAAGCGTTGCGCCCATAGCTGTCAGGGCGTACACGCTTCCTATCGCGAGCGCGTTCATAAACTGTTGCTCAAACATATAAACCTCGTGTGTAAATGACATAGGGGAGGCGGTTCCCCGCCTCCCCTACTATTGATCGTTCTATTTTCCGCTTATTGCCTGTCACAACAGGCTTTGTTCAGACCCTGATCTCAGCACTCTGTGAAAGTCAGGACCTGTGTCATGGCTTTGACTGATTGCGAAAAGATTAGTAGTTGGCAGGGTCGATGATCTCAGGATCGTCGATAACTCCTGCATAGTGGTACTCACCATTTGTTACGAGCTGGATCTGTACCGGCTTAACAGCGGATCCGTCATCGTTGTAGCGGATCAGCTCGCCTGTTACTGTGTTGAAGTTTTCAAGTCCGGCGATGTACTTCTGCATTGCAGCTGTATCCTCTCCGCACTCTTCAAGGGCAGCGAATACTACCTGGAACGCGTCATATACGGAAGCTCCTACCATGTCTGGCTGGATGTCATATTTCTCAACGTAATTCTTGATGTATTCCTGTGTCTGCTCGTTCTCATCATCACGGTTCATGTTAGTTGTGATGTAGAGTCCGTCAGCATACTCACCTGCGATGTTGAGGAGCTCGAACGAGTCAGCGCCTTCGCATCCGAGTACTGGGATGTCAAGCTTCTTCTGGCCAACTTCACGGAGCACCTGAGCAGCCTGCTCATAGTAGTTTACTGAGTAGATCAGATCAGCTCCTGCAGCTGCAGCAGCTGTTACAGGTGAAGACATGTCGTTGTCGGAGATATCGATAGCCTGCTCATAAACGATCTCGATAGGCGAATTGATCTTCTTCAGTTCTTCTTTGAATCCTTCTACCTGAGCGGAACCGAAGTCGAGGTCTACGCTGATGATAGCGACTTTCTTAGCCTTGAGTTCGTTAGTTGCATAGTATGCAGCAGCAGCTCCCTGGAGTTTCTGTGGGAACGACTGTGAGAAGATCAGGTCTCCTGCGTTAACTACGTCTGGGTGTACAGCGTAAGCAGAAACCATGAGCTTTCCGGCATCCTGGAAAATAGGAGCAGCAACCTTAGTTGGTCCTGAATATGATCCGGAAACTACAGCAGCGATACTGTCATCTGATGCGAGATTTTCAGCGATGTTAGCAGCTTCTTTTGTATCGAGCTTATCATCGAAATCTACGAGCTCGACCTGTCTGCCGTTGATACCGCCGTTCGCATTGCAGAGCTCTACAGCAAGCTTAGCTGAGTTGAGTGCTGATGTTCCGTCAGCTGACGCAGCTGGAGCCGATACAGGTGCGAAGAAACCGATCTTGATAGGATCTTCACTACTTCCGCCATCGCCTGAACCGCTGCCTGAACCGCATGCTGTCATTGCGAGCACCATAGCAACCGATAACAGTGTTACAAGTAACTTTTTCATCTCTATTCCTCCTTTAACAAACGTATAAGAAATAAATGCGTCAATGCATTATTTCTGCTAATAGTTTACAGTAGGCGGATATATATGTCAAAAACAAATCAAATTGTAATCAACATTAAATTTTGCGTAAAAATAGTCTCCGCATTTTGTATACGGAGACTTTTTTTGTTATTTTGCCTATAGTCAACTGCCGCGGGTTTCCGGGGCAGTCATCAAGCCGGCTCTATCCCAGCTTGTTGCGACCCGGGAACGTGTTGTATTTATCCGGCACCCATACAGGCTTTACGTCTTTCACAGCCTCAGCCGCCTTCACCAGTCTTGTCTCCATAGATGAGAGATCCAGATTGGATGGTATGATATCGAAGCCTTCTTCGTGGCGGATAATAGTGTCCTTTACATCCGGCTTATAGTTCTCTGTCGCCATATACATCAGACGTCCGAGCGACTTATCTACGCTGTCAGCCTCGATCCCTGCTGACGCTGTGAGGTCGCTTTGCGGATCTGAGTCGACCAGAAGCACTTTCCTGCCTTCTCTTGCCAGCCCCGCTCCGAGATTCAGGGTAGTCGTCGTCTTTCCGACCCCACCTTTCTGGTTACATATAGCTATGACTTTAGCCATCCGATCACCTCTCCTTCATCATCTGAATCAGGTATTATAAACCATGCCTCAACCGTGTACCGGTCAATTTCTTCAGAACCCAGAAACTCATCCCAAAAGCCATCAAACACCTGGCTGTCGAATGGCTCACACTCTTCGAGATCATCCAGATCCTCTGCCGCCGCAAGCTCTTTCAGCTTTGAGGCTATCTTCTTCTCTTCTTCGGACAGTCCAACTTCTTTTTCTTTTCTGCTCTTAATCATTTTGATCCTTTCTACCGGTCACCCGGATTTTGGCATAATAATTCCCTGCCCGGTATTGAGCAGGGATGTATATGGCCGGCAGAAAGCGGTCTGTTAATCGAGAAGTTTAATAAGAAACTCGTCTACAGCGTCAGTGTAACGACCTTCGATCTTTGATCAGAAGCATCTTTTTTACATATTCAAAACTATGTCCGTGCTATCTGTCAGCATTTCTTCGCTGACATAGGACCCGTCTACAGGCTGCCCGTTAACGGTCATCGAAGCAAGGCCGCTTTCCCGTCCGTCTGGATTTTGGATCAGTATGTTCAATTTACGACCTCGGAAGATCTTTTCTATTCTAACTGTTTTCCACTCTTTAGGAATGGATGGGGCGATATTGATCCCGCCTATATCAGGTCTTATGCCAAGTATGCCCTCTACACAGCCGACCATGACTGTAGATGCGGTGCCTGTGAGCCAGTGGACGTGGGATCTGCCGTGATGCGGGCTCTCTTTGCCCTCGGTGAACTGCCCGTAGCAGTATGGCTCTATCCCGCGGATATCGGCTATGTCGTTTTGCATGGACGGAGCGTTCTCAGCGAAGTATTTAAAGGCTCTGTCGCCATGTCCCAGAAGAGCTTCGGCCAGTACGAGCCAGCCCTGCGGCTGTGAGAATATACCTGCGTTCTCCTTTACTCCCGCGTTAAAACAAACCGCAAGCGCTCCCTCAAAAGCGTCTTCGTGAAAAGACGGATCCATCAGGACAGCGCCGAAATCGGTATTCAGTCTGTTGTATACATTATCCATCGCAAGCGCAGCCTGCCTGCTGTCAGCATGTCCGCTTATAACACTCCAGCTCTGAGGATTGAGCCACATATTAGCCTCTCTGTTTGATCGCTCTCCGATCAGTTCACCCTCTTCAGTGATGCCCCTTATATAACGGTCTTCGTTCCAGCAGTACTTATTGATTATCTCGCCTATCGATTTCTGCTCTTCCGACAGTTCTTTCAGATAGGCATTGTCCTTGAGCGCGGAAGCGAATTCCTGCATTATGGTAAGCGCATAGTAATATTGAAGCGCGACAAACACCGATTCGCCCATTGCCCCAAGTCTCAGGCAGTCGTTCCAGTCAGCGAATAGCCCTGCCGGCATGCCGTGTGGCCCGAGGTGCTCTTTTGAGAACCTGATCGCCCTTTTGAGATGCTCGTAAACTGTCCCTTCGTCCCTGTTAGCGAAAGGTATCACCTCGCTCAGGAAATCGGTATTCCCCGTCTCGGCTATGTACTTGTATACAGTCGGGAAAAGCCAAAGCGCGTCGTCTGCTCTGTAAGCCGGATGGCCTGTCTCACGCACGTATGAGTCGTCTTCAGGAGTGTCTTCGTGCCCCGCATTGTGTGTGAATTTTACGAGCGGCAGCCCGGCTCCGTGATCGACCTGTGCGGAGAGCATGAAGCGTATCTTGTCTGCAGCCATATCCGGTACAAGATGGATAATGCCCTGGATGTCCTGCACTGTGTCCCTGTATCCGTAACCATTACGCAATCCGCAGTATATGAAGGATGCCGCCCTCGACCAGATGAAAGTCATATAGCAGTTGTACGCGTTCCATGTATTGATCATGGTGTCGAATTCAGGGCAAGGTGTCTCGACATGCAGAGCAGAGAGCCTGCTCTCCCAAAGGTTTTTAAGATCGCTAAGTTCCTTTGCGCATACGCTTTCCGGATCTGAATACCCTTCGACGATCTCCTTGCTCTCAGGGCCATCATGCTCACCAAGAATGAACGCGATAACGCGCGTCTCTCTGGGCTCCAAATGCAACACTGAGGAGAGAGCTCCGCAGGCATTGCCGTTGTAATTATCGACGTTGCCAAGATCTCCATACTCTACTCCGGCCGGATTCGCATAGCTATGGTATGGCCCAAGAAAGGCAGCTTTGTCGCCACAATACGACGACACCCCGGCTCCTGTGATAGCAAAGAATCTTTCTTTCATGGAATTGTCGCCTGCATCCTTTTTCTTTTGAAGCGCATCCATATTCCCATGTATCCGATGTTTGAGATATCCATCCTCATAAAGTGTGCGGGATATGAACAGCGAGTACTGCAGATTTATCTGATCTTGCTCATAGTTGCCGTGATTGGTGAATTCGGCATACCCGGTAAGTGTCAGATCCTTCGCAGCTGAAGATTTGTTGCTTATGCTTATCTGCCACACCTCATGGGTCTTATCTTTCGGAACGTAATAGACAGCCTCGCTACGCACTTCATCGTACTCAGCTATAAACCTGCTGTATCCGAGTCCGTGCCTGCATTCGCAGTGATAGCTGGTCAGTTCTTTCCCGACCGGCTGCCAGGACGCAGACCAGTAATCACCTGAAGCGTTGTCACGTATGTATATGTATCTGCCCGGCTGATCGAATTGATTGAAGACATATCTCAGAATGCGTCCGTTGGCTCCTGATTTTGCAAAGCTGTAGCCACCGGCATTATTTGAGATAAGGGCCCCGTATTCCGGTGAGCCGAGGTAATTGGCCCATGGCATCGGTGTGTCGGGCCGCTCGATCACATATTCTCGGTTTTTATCATCAAAGTGTCCATATCTCATGAATGATACCTCTCTTGCGCTTTAAATTCGGATTAAGTATACCATAGCAAAAACAAATATGGGGAGACCGGTCCAAACCGGTCTCCCCGTCGTCCTTTTACGGATCATTGCTTTGCGACACTCAGCTTTGTTGTTAACAGGCTGATCAGACAGCAGCGTATGTGCCGCTGATGCTGCCTTCAGCAAGGATGTTACCTTCCTCGCCATCCTCTGAGCGATCGAGTCCCTTCCTCACTTCCGAAACGCTTACACTTTCAGCGTCGAAGTTGCCCGGATAGGACGCCGCCGGCCCCTTTAGCGCAAATACGTATACCACGTATTCATGCACGCCTTCAGGTGGATACGGCCCTACATACTCATTGATAACCTCTTCGGCGAACTCCTCGCCATGAGCATGATAGAAATCCATTATCCCGTAGGCTCTCCAATGGAGCCAGTAGTCGGTGTCATACTCGTCGATCATATAGATGACGTACTCTTCAGCGCCCGGCACTCTCTCCCAGCTAAGCTGAGGGGAAGCGTTTTCCCCAGCGTCTGTATTGGAAATGGAATCATCCCACTTCCCGTCATGAAGGTCTTCAGATGTCACTTTAATGCTTTTTACATCTTCCATAGCGAACACCCTCCTGTTTTGAACTAACTACCGATCCGGCTATTACGAAGCCAGAACTCTGTTGATATCATCGACAGCAACGGCGATCATTTCCTTGGACTCCTCTACCTCATAATCAAGAGGTTCGCAGTAAAGGATGAAGTCGTCCTTCTCGTAACCACGCGCAAGTCTTACGTTCTCGAGCATGTCTGTGGAAACGATCTTATAGATGATGTCATAACCTGCCATCCAGCACCAGCTCTTGTTTTCGAGCAGCTTGTCGACGAATGCCTTCCAGTCCTCATCGTTGGAGAAGTCAACTCCAGGGACTTTATAGACGTATCTCGCGTTACGGCGCTCACCCTGCTCTTCGCAGATGAAGCCGTCGTTTACAAGAGCAACGGACTCAGCTGTAGGTTCTGTCGGGAATCCCTGAGCTTTCCAGTCGGCGATATACTTTTCAGCATCTTCCCTGAAGAACGCTACCAGCTGGTTAGGTGTAGGCTCCTTCGTTGCGAGCGATCCGATGATGTAAGCTGCGAAGCTTATAACGAGGCCGATGATGACCTTGTCTATAGGAGCTGTCCACGCACCCGCCATCTCGAGGATCCACATAAGCAGGAAGCTTCCGCCGCCGAGTATGAATGACCAAACAGCGCCCTTCGCGTTACCGCGTCTCCAGTAGAGAGCGCCTACGATAGGTACGAAGTATCCGCACGTCGCCAGCGAAGCGGCTGTCGATACAGCGTCCAGGATGGACGGCATGATGTATCCAACTACTGCAGCCCATGCGAGTGTGATGATGATGCAGATACGGGATACTGTGAGCATCTCTTTCTGGCTCGCGTTTGGACGGATGAATCTCTGATAGATGTCCTTGGACAGGTTGGAAGCGGATGATGTAGCGAAGTTTGAAACGTTACTCATCGCGGCAGCCATGAATCCTACAAGGATGATAGGCCATAACCACTGAGGAATTACCTTCTGCATCAGCAGGTATACTACGAGCTCTGAGTTGAAGTCCGCAGCCTGTGCCTCAGGAGCACCGATGATAACGAACGCAGCGATTGCCATGAGTACTGTTGTAACATATACAACGCAGTTGAGAGCAGCACCGAGGAGAGCTCCCTTATAAGCTGTCGCTGTGTCCTTAGCCATCCACATTCTCTGCCATGGGCTCTGCTCTGTTGACCATGCAGGCAGGTAAGCCAGCAGCAGGATCAGAGTAGTTCCGAGACCGAAGCCGAGAGGGTTATACCAGTTGACATCCGAACCAGGGATGTGAGGTACGCTGTATACGCTCGTGCCGGCAGCGATTCCATCAGCAAGTCCGCCGTCGATCATCGCCTTAGCAGCATTGATACCGCCGATAGCAACGATGATACCTACGCAAGCGAGCAGGCAGTACTGGATAACCTCTGTGATAACTACTGTGTTCATTCCACCGATGTTTACATAGAGCATGGTAGCAACGATGATGAGTACGCCGCCTACCCAGCCCGGCCATCCGAAGAATGTCTCAAATACATAGCTCATCGCTATGAACTCCATCGCGCCGTAACCTCCGAATGCAATCAGGAGGATGATAGCAAGAGGTGGACGGATCGATGTATCGTATCTCATCTCAAGCATCTCAGCCTGCGAGATTACAGGGATGGTACGAATACGTTTAGCGAATACGAGCGCCATGATAGCGATAGCCGCGAAGTTTGGAATAGCCAGATAAAGCAGTGATCCCATGCCTTCGTAGTAGAGCCATCCGGCCTGTCCTGTGAAGCTGGAAAGACCAAACCATGAAGCGGCGAGACAGAAGGCGATACGCCAGGAAGTCAATCCGCGGCTGGCCATCCAATAGGATTCCATATCGTTGACCTTCTTGGACTGGCGAATACCGATACCAATGAGAAGGGCAAGATATGCGAAGAATAATATGATCGAAATGACTCGTATCATAAGTTCCCCCTTTCTTTCTCTACATGTTCTTGATGTTTTTTCAGTGCGTTAATTCTTTCTTAGCTTGAGATAAAGCTTCCGCGGGGGTCACCATCCCTTTGACGGGGAGGATGCCCCGCGGCCGGACATTTTGCCCGGAAAGTGTGTCGCAATGGATCACAAGGATCCTATAGAGAGTTATATTGGTTGGCGAATATTACATTACGAGGATCTTGCGGAAAACATCCTCAAGATCTGAAAGCTCTACCGGCTGTCTTGGGCTACCTTCGATGTCGATCTGACGGCTAGCGTCAACAGCGAAGCTCTTGATCATCTCCTCGGTAACAGGACCGATGTCGACTCTCTCGTCAACTCCGATATCGTGGAAGAGCTGGTGGATCATCTCGATCAGCTTGTCAGCTGCCTTGCCAGGCTCATACTCAACACCAAGGTGCTCCATGATAGCTTCGAACTTTTCAGGAACTTCGTCCTTTATGAACTCGATATTCGCTACCTGAGCGAGTCCTACACCAAGACCGTGCGCTACTTTATGGTGTACGGACAGAGGGCAGCTTACAGCGTGAGGAATGACGCAGCCATTCTTGGACTCAGCGATTCCCGCGTACATGCTGGCGAGCGACATATACTCACGAGCTGTCTTATCTCCTTCAACTGCTGCAGGGAGATACTTGAATACCATACGGATGGCCTCATAACCGAAGAGGTCAGCGATCTGGCTCTCAAGATTAGCCACGATAGCCTCGATTGCGTGACCGAGAACGTCGAGACCTGTGTTCTGAGTGATATGGCGAGGAACGCCGAATGTCAGCTCAGGGTCTACGAAAGCGTAGTCAGGAGCGATGTCTACTGTGAGCATCAGGTCCTTGTTAGCATTCGAGTCAGTGATAACGATGCAGTCCGAAACCTCGGAACCTGTTCCGGAAGTTGTAGGGATGCATACTGTTGGCAGGAACTTGTTTTCAGGGATCTTCATGTCATCGCCGCGCATGTACATGTAATCCTGGATGCTTCCGCCGTTTGTAGCGATAACGCCAGCGCCCTTGCCTGCGTCCATAGGGCCGCCGCCACCGATAGCGATTACCATCTCGCAGCCCTCGTCACGGGCAAGATTTCCTGCCGCGTCTACCTGTGAGAAGAGTGGGTTCTGCTGGATATCGCTATAAACAACGAACTCGATCCCGTTCTCAGCGAGGATCTCTTCGATGGCCTTTGTCATGCCGATCTCTCTGAGGTTAGGGTCTGTAACGATGAGAACTTTCTTTGCGCCCTCTTTGTTGACAGCGTTCATGATGTTCTTGGAAACGCCGTTTCCGAATTCGATCACTGTAGGAAATTCAAAACTAAATTCTGGTATCATACTTAAACCTCCTGCTTTTGCATTTCTATCTGTCTTTATAAAGCGCGATTAGATATTTTATGTATGCCAAACTAATCGTGTGAATATGATATCCGTGCCCATAATGGACAGGTCAATCATCCTTTTATGCGTCCAAATAGGTCTGATTCGGTGATTTTGAGGGTCAAAACAAGGTGAAATCGGCTTGGATCGCAACAAAAAACTTGTCCCGTGCGGTCAGGTTTTGGAGGCTATAAACCTGTACTCACAGGTAAAGTTGCTTCTGCCGCCTTTCCGGAACGGATAATTAGCGGAATGCCTTGATATGACAAGCGTTGCGCTTTCGGGTATGTGAATGTTTTCACGTTAATTGGTTAAATAATTGACGGTCGCATTAGTTAAAAAAGTATCGCTTGACTTGTCCGCAACGTATACAAATAATCTATGGAGGCATACTAGAAGCAATGCACACTGGCGCCTAGCGTGCATCTTAAAGGAATATTCAGTTCACTAGAGGTGATATTATGCCAAGGTATTACACACGTGAAATGATGGACATGTTCAACGTAAGCCGCAAACAGCTTCGTTATTACGAGGATAAAGGCTTGCTCAGAAATGTACCGAGAAACGAAGATAACGGATACAGGTACTACACCATAGAGCATGTAAAACAGATGATCGCCATCATGGGGATGAAGGATCTTAACCTCCCGTCGGATAAGATCAAAGATATCCTGTACGCCGATTCCATTTCGGATGTAAAGGAAGTGATGCAGCACAAGCTCGACGACGCTAAAAAAGACGTCGCCTTTAGCATGGGACAGTACATAAAGGTGATGGAGATGTACAACCGCATCATGGAGGGCATCCTGTACAATTCTTCGCCGGAATACCAATCGGATGTCAACGGCAACCTCGGAATGTACGAGGTGGTCACCGTGCCGCCAAGAGACGTCATTTCCATGTCATATATGGAGACCTTCCAGGATCCTGACAGCATATTTATCAAGCAGCTCGCTGAGATACAGAGCCTGTCTAAGTCGGTCGATGTATACGACATGCTCAACGCCACTTTCATCTTCTATGACCATTTCGATGTAGAGACAAATACCTTCGATGGCAAAGAGCATCTTTCAAAGGTCACCATGAGGGTGCAGAACAAAAACAAGCCGAGCAACAACTACGAACACATCAAGGGCTTCCGCGGCATCTCGACATTCCACCGCGGCTTCCCTACAGACGGGCTTGAGGCGACATATCACGATCTCATAGAATGGGGAAAGAGTCAGGGCTACAAGCTCAAAAACATCTCCTACGAGGAGTGGAACTTGAGCCTTTCGATCTCGAATTCGGAAGATGGCTGGCTGATGCGTATCATCATCCCGATCGACGAATAGCGTCACATACACACAGCAAAACCTCTCTTTGACTTATACATGCACAAAAAGAAAAGTCTTCAGCCTTTAATGGCCGAAGACCTTTCTTTTATTTGACAATTTTGATCCTGTTACTACGTCGTGTAGTTATCTTGCCCTACCGCTACATATTGTCTGAGCCGTATTTGTGGAGCAGGTCGTGCTTGAGATTCCAGAGCGGCTTGCTGAGGTCTACATAGTAAGTCTGAGGATTTTCAAATCTCAGTACTTCGCCCCAGAGCGTGTCCACCTGCTCGATGCAAGTCTTCTTGATCTCTTCGATCGAAGGCTCGTCGTATACGAGTTTGCCCTTGTCGAATATCTGTACAAGAAGTTCCTTGGCCTCGTAGTTCTCAAGTATCTTTCTCTTCCATACCGCGTTAGGATCGAAGATCTCGTATGGCTTTCCATCAGGCATTGGCTCGTCTCTCAGCATGATCACATCGGCCATAGCCTTGCCTGTCTCCTTGCTGAAGAATCTTACTACCTTCTTGAAGCCAGGATTTGTGATCTTCTCTACGTTTTCGGAGATCTTCATCTTTGGCTCAAGCTTGCCATCCTTGCCGATTCCCGACAGTTTATATACACCGCCGAATACAGGCTCGGATCTCGCCGTGATAAGCCTCTCACCAACGCCGAAGGAATCGATCTGCGCGCCTTCGAGGATAACGTCTCTGATGATGTACTCATCGAGCGAGTTGCTGATGACGATCTTGCAGTCTGTGAGGCCCTCAGCGTCGAGGATCTTGCGGCACTCTCTTGTGAGGTATGTGATGTCTCCGGAGTCGATGCGGACGCCCATGCGTTCAGGCTTGAGTTCTTTGAACACCTTGATGGCGTTAGGAAGTCCCGACTTGAGCACGTTGTATGTATCGATCAGAAGAGTCGCGTTATGAGGATAAAGCTCTGTATATTTGTAAAACGCCTCGTATTCGCTGTCGAAGCTCTGCACCCAGCTGTGCGCCATGGTACCGAGAGCCGGTACGTAATGGTTTCTGTCAGCGATGGTGCAAGCTGTACCGACACAGCCCGCGATGTACGAAGCCCTTGCGCCGTATACCGCAGCGTCAGCTCCGTGAGCACGCCTTGTGCCGAATTCCATTACAGGCCTGCCGAGAGCTGCTCTCACTATCCTGTTGGACTTGGTCGCTATCAGACTCTGGTGGTTGAACTGCATCAGGATGAAGGATTCGACATACTGTGCCTGGATCGCCGGGCCTTTTACTATCATGACCGGCTCATGAGGGAATATAGGATAGCCCTCAGGGATCGACCACACATCGCACTTGAACTCGAAGTCCAGGAGATACTGCAGGAAATCCTCGCTGAAGCAATTCTTTGTCCTCAGATACTCGATGTCTTCCTCTGTGAAAGAAAGCCCCTTCATGTAAGCGATGATCTGCTCGAGGCCCGCCATGATCGCGAAGCCGCCTCCGTCAGGCACGCGTCTAAAGAATACGTCGAAGCACGCTTCCTGGTCCCTGATATCCGAGTGGAAATATCCGTTTGCCATCGTGATCTCATAGAAATCCGTCAGCATGGTGAGATTATAAGTGTTAAGCATTTTGCTCTCCTTTTGATTACAAGTTAATTTTGCGCTTAAAGTTTAACATTCGGTGCATATATTTGCAATGAAGTCTGCAGGGCTCCACTTGCGGTGATTCGGAGGTGGCAATTGTTGAGGATGGAGGCTCTTGGTGGTAGAATAACTACATGCGCGAGATAGTTATCACAAGCAATGACGCGGGCAGGAGACTGGACAGATTCCTCCGCAAATATCTGCCGGGCGCTTCTCTCGGAGAGATCTACAAGATGATCCGAAAGGACGTAAAGGTGGATGGCAAAAGGGCTGCCGAGTCTTATATTTTGTGTGAAGGCGATACGCTCCGTCTCTACCTCAGCGACGAGGCATTCGAGAAAGTGTCAGCATCGCATGCAAGAGGCAGTACCGCGGGGGCCGCTAAAAAGGCAAGGCGGAGTTTCTCCATAGCCTACGAAGATGACAACATCCTCATAGCGAACAAGCCTTTCGGGCTGCTGACCCACGGAGATTCCCACGAGAAGAAAAACCACCTCGCTAATCAGGTCAAAGACTATCTTATAGAAATGGGGGCCTACGACCCTAGGGCCGAAAAGGTATTCACCCCAGCGCCGGCCAATCGCCTCGACAGAAACACCACAGGAGCGGTGCTCTTCGGAAAGACTTCCGCCGCCATGCGCGAACTCACTCGCATGATTCGCGAAGACGACATCCGTAAGTTCTATATGACTATCGCCTGTGGCGTGATCGAAAAAGAGCTATGGCTCGGCGGTACGCTCGTCAAAGACGAAGCCGCAAACAAAGTCCGCATACTAGATAGCGGTGATGGCAAGGCCGTCGAGACTATAGTCCGCCCGCAAGAGATACTCTCCTTTGGGGATGGTCTCAAGGCTACGCTCTGTGAGGTAGAGCTTGTAACGGGAAGGTCGCATCAGATAAGAGCGCATCTCGCGTCCACAGGCCATCCGCTCATAGGCGATGCCAAATATGCTGTGCGAAGCGCGGCAGAGGTAAACGACTACGTTGGGAAGAGGTTCAGGCTGACGACTCAGCTTCTGCACGCTGACAGGATAGAATTTCTGGATACGGCAGAAGAGTCTGAGATACTCGGCTATCTGACTGGCAGGGCTTTCGACTGCGAGCTGCCAAAAAGATTCGACACTATACTGAGTGGCTTAAGGAACGGCTGACATGTGCAGTATTTCAAAGAAGCAGTTCCAAACAAGCCAAGCAGAGTGAGAGTACACGATTATTTAAGAAAGAAAGCAGGTTATCCAATCAAATGAGATCCGACAGATACAAAAAACCGGAAGAACTAAGCACCAGAAAAGATAAGAGAGATCACGCAGAATTCTGGGCCGGCACCCCGGCCGGGGAGACAGGCAGCCAGACACCGGAGCCAAAGGGATCCGGAGCAGGCAGCTTTCTCAGGAGCCTTCTTATAGATGTAGTCATTGCGGCGGCTCTCGCTGCGGCAGTCCTCTACTTCATCAGGCCGACTATAGTCAAGCAGACTTCCATGGAGAACACCCTCCACGAAAATGACTACATGATCATGTACAGGCAGGCCTACAGGAATCACGATCCTGAGCGTGGAGACATCATCATTTTCCAGAGCGACCTCATTGATGAGGAGAGCGGCAAGGACAAGCTGCTTATCAAGAGAGTCATCGGTCTTCCGGGTGATAAGATCACCATTATCGATGGTCAGCTGTATATAAATGACGACGCATATATGGAAGACTATCTCAAAGACGGCTATACCCCGGCATTTGAGATCCCGCCTGAAGGTGAATCATATACGGTCCCTGATAACTCGTATTTCTGCATGGGCGACAACCGTGTGGGCAGCGTCGACTCCAGGCGTAGCTCTGTCGGCTGCGTATCCCGAGACCTGATCAAGGGCAAAGTCGTCATAAGACTGTTCCCGTTCAACAAGATACAAACATTCTGATATAATTCATAACATTATGCCAAAACATCAGCGTAAAGTAATAGCGAACAACAAGAAAGCGTTCCACGATTATACGATCGAGGAGCGTTTTGAGGCGGGCATCGTACTGACGGGTACCGAGATCAAGTCGATACGCGCGGGCGGCGTCAGCATCAAGGAGAGCTACGCTAAGATCACTAATAAAGGCGAGCTCATCATAACCGGTATGAGGATCGCACCCTACGAACAGGGCAACCGATTCAATACCGACCCTCTTAGAGTGCGCACTCTGCTGATGCACAAGAAGGAGATCAACAAGCTCTATGGCACCATCAAGACCCAGCAGGGACTCACTCTGATCCCGCTCTCGGTCTATCTCGATGAACACGGCCGCTGCAAGGTGGAGCTCGGTCTCGCCAGAGGTAAGAAACTCTACGACAAGCGAGAGGCTGATGCCAAACGCGATGCTGAGCGCAAGATGGACAAAGCCATCAAGGCTTCCCGCCACCGCTGATCGTTTTTCTTCTATCGCCCCGGCTTCTTTTATCAGACAGTCGGCGCCTACTGCATTCAGATAATAAAAATGCCATCCAAGCATCTTGCTCAGATGGCATTTCTTTTGTTTTTGATGTCTCACGCGAGGCGCCGACTCTTTCGCGGCCCGTCAGTCATCCTCCATCACTCTGACTTCTTTTATCAGGAAGTCGGTGCCTTCGATCACGTCCTTGTCAAAGCTGTCGCACTCGGGGCAGTGCCCTTTGTTTTCGACTATCGGGTATACGCAGCCACATTTGCGGCAGCGCCCTATCGCCTTGATCGTATCAACGATCAGCTCGGAGCCTCTCAAAAAGTCATAATCGTCAGAGATGATCTCATAGCCGTCCTTGAGGAAGTCCGGGATTATGGCTGTAGCCTCTCCCACCTCCAGCACTATCGCGTCGACATGCGGTATATCATTTTCCTCGCAGACCTTTCTAACACGGTCCGCGACTCCGTACAAAAGCGTCAGTTCGTGCATAGGCTTTAACGCTTGCTCGCATCTCCGCGGCTGTTGTCTTCCTTGCGGAACTTCTTGACGGCGATCTTCATGTTCCTGTCTTTGCGGTAGTTCTCAACGAAATCGTTACGGAATCTCATGCCGTGGATACGTGTGTCGAACTTCTTGATCAGGTGGATCGCGTCGAACTTGCAGCGTGTCGTACAGATACCGCAGCCATAGCACTTGTTCTGGTCTACCCATGTAGCACCGCACTTGAGGCAACGCTCGGTCTCCTGCTTGAGCTGCTGCTCTGTGAAGGTGAGCCTCTCGTCGGACTTAGTGAGAACTTTGTCCTTATCGATATGCGGTTTCTGTCTGCCGGAATTGTCGTAGCTGACATTGTCCCAATCGATAGCTTTCTTGTCGATTGCGTGGTAGCCGCCTCTGTATCTTCCGATAGTGAGGCTGTGTCCAGGCCATACGAAGCGGTTCATGGAGTTGGCGCCTTCCTTACCGGCAGCGATAGCGTCGATAACGAACTTCTGCCCTGTGTAGACATCACCGCCAACGAAGATATCCGGCTCGTCTGTCTGATATGTCAAAGGATCCGCAACTACGAAGCCTCTGTTAGTGAATTTTACCTTTGTGCCCTCGAGCATCTTGCCGTAATCAGGCTTCTGACCGATGCAGAAGAGGATAGTATCGCACTTCGCTTCTTCTGTTACCTTCTCGTCAAACTTAGGGTCGAATCTACCCTCTTTGTTCTTGACGCTTACGCACTTCTTGAACTTGATGCCCTTGCACTTGCCATCCTTTGTGATGACTTCTGTCTGGCCCCATCCATCGTGGATAGTGATACCGTCTGCCTTGCAGAGTTCCTGATCCTCTTCGCCCATTGGCATCTCGTCATAGCTCTCGAGGCAGTAGAGGTCGACCTTCTTGGCGCCGTATCTGATAGCTGTTCTGGCTACGTCAGCACCGATGTTACCTCCGCCGATAACTACTACGTTCTTGCCGAGCTTGAAATCGTCTCCGCGGCTGATTGCCTTCTCGAAGTCTACACCTGAGATGATGCCCTGAGCGTCATCGCCAGGGATGCCGAGCTTGCCGCCGTTCTGAAGACCGATAGCGAGGTAGAATGCCTCGAAGCCCTCGTCACGGAGCTGCTGGATAGTAACGTCCTTACCAACATCGACGCCGCATCTGAACTCTACGCCCAGCTCTTTGAGTACGTCGATCTCAGCCTGAACAGTATCCTTTTCAAGTCTGAAGTTAGGAATGCCGTTCATCATCATTCCGCCGACTTTAGGCTCCTTCTCAAATACTGTGACTTTGTCGTAACCCATAGCTGCCAGGTAGTAAGCACAGGAAAGTCCCGCAGGGCCCGATCCGATGATGGCCATTTTCTTATCGAAGTGCCACAGCTTTTCAGGAACGAAGCGGTCTTTCTTGCTGATCTCTCTGTCAGCGATGAACTTCTTGATCTCATCGATGGATACAGGATCGTCGATCTCGCCTCTTGTACATTCATTCTCGCAGTTGTGTGGGCAGATGCGTCCGCAGACTGCAGGGAACGGATTCTCTTTCTTGATGAGCTCGAGGGCGTCTCTGTACTTGCCCTGAGCGGCGAGTCTGATGTAACCCTGGATGGCGATGTGAGCCGGGCACTCGACCTTACATGGAGATGTACCTTCAGCAGATACATGGACTCTCTCGTCTCTGTAATTAGGCCAGAAGCGCTCTGGACCCCATTCCTGCTCATCCGGAAGTTCTGCCTGCTCGTGAACGATAGGGTTCTTGGAGCAGATCTTCTGTCCGAGGTGGAGAGCGTTAGCTGCGCAGACCTCTACGCACTGTCCGCAGGCCACGCACTTTTCAGCATCGATCTCGGATACGTAATTACTTCTGGACATATTAGGTGTGCCATAGTATGTAGCACTACCGATAGCCATGCAGCTGCTTGGCTGGCAATTACAAATAGCGAGTGTCATGAAGTCTTCGACTGTAGTGATCTGATGGATGCAGCCCATCTTCTCAACTCTCTCGAGATGAGCATAAGCTTCTTCTCTTGTGACTTCTTTACCTCTGCCGTGGCGTAGCATGGAATCAGCGAGGAATCCGATGTACAGGCACATACCTTCGTCCTGGTCACCTGTGAGCTCGCCCATGACTTTACGTACTCTACGGCACTGGCATGGTACCAGGCAGAATTTCTGCGGCTGGATAGTGTTGAGGAGAGTACTGATCCTCTCCATTGTGATCATCTTTGTCTCCGCAGGAAGCGCACTCTCTACAGGCACTACTCTCATGATGCCTACGCCCATCGGATTTTCAGGAGCTATCTTGGCATATGATTCATAAGCGTGCTGATGGAAGTAGTATGAAACTTCCGGATTCTTGAGATAGAAATCGTCTTCTCTTGTCATCTGGAACTCGAACATTCCAGGTGCGAACGGTACCATCAGGTAGATCTTGCCGCTCTTAGAAGTCTTGAGGTCGAGGATGTAGCCTTTATCCGAGCATTCTTCAAGGATCTTTCTGATCTTCTCTTTAGTGAGACCTGTCTTCTTGGAAATCTTGCCCAGAAGTGCAGGCATCATCAGCTTCATCTCGCTCATTACAAGCAACTCATCGTCACTCAAAAGATAATCGAGCAGCTTGTACTCGGCGCATTCAGGGGTGATATCAAACTCGTTGTTCCCCATCTCGTCAGCAACTTTGACAAGCAGTTCATGTCTTTTTTCTGCGTTCATATAACTCCATCTCTCAATAATTTCATAACACCGCCCGCGATAATCCCATATTGGCTCCTCTCACAGCCGTGACAACGGGTGGCGTATAGTTAACATTTACATTCAAATTGTACCACAAATAGAAAGAAGCGGTCGTATAATTTGACCGCTTCTACGTCGCTTTCTGCTATCTTGATTATCGGTTTGAAGTTACAGTTCGATCAGCTGATAACCGCTCGCATTCACGAGTGTGGTACCCGACGGATGCTCGATCATCATCTGGAAACCGTAGGCGCTGTACTCCTTATGTACGTGGCCATACACGTGGTATTTAGGCTTGCATCTTTCGAGCAGGCTGTTGAAACATTGGAAGCCCTGATGAGGGATATCCTCCATGTCTCCGTAGCCTCTGCACGGCGCGTGGGTGAGCAGGATATCGAAGTCGCCCTTACCCTTTAGCCTGTCGGATGCCAGCGATAGAGACGCCTTCACCAGACGGCGCGTCATCTCGCGCTCGGTGTACATGTCTCTGGCCCCGCTTATATAACGCATGGATCCGCCGAGCCCCAATATCCTTACAGTCCTGAGGCCCTCTTCACCGAGCTTGTAGCCTTGCGCTCCGCCCTTTTCCGGGCACTGCACCTCGACTATCATGCCATCCGCATCTATGCAGCCACCCGGCGGCGACTTTTCGAAGACGCCGTCATGATTGCCTCTTACATAGACGAGGGGCACATTGAGCATGGTCACCAGAAATTCGAGATACTCCGCTCTGAGGTCGCCCGCGGACAATATAAGTCCTACATCGGAGAACCTTTCAGCGGTATCTTTGCTCCAGTGTTCCCATAATGATCTTTCTTCTGTGTCTGCTATCGCGAGTATCTGCACTGTTCCGTTTGATTGTTCCGACTTGCTTTATCTTTGATATTTTCGCTTTAAAGAATCTCGCTTTGATCGCGTTTAGTTCTTTTTCTTAGTCTTTTCCAGACCATTATACTTTACGCTAGCCTGTGCATCATCCGCAAGTGTATCTATCTCAGGGATCTCGCCCTCCACGTTCTCGTTGAGCCAGTCCATCATGATGATGTCCATGCTGCTGAGCGCCGGATCGGATTTCTCCCTGATCACGCCCTCCTGGCTCACAAGTCTGCCGTTGAACGGATTGAATCGCCCGTCGATGATGTCACGCTTCATCGTCCACACAAGTTCCCTCGTATACGCAGGCATATCTTCGGCAAGTTCAATGTCAGTAGCACCTGAGATCATGCCCCACCAGTAGTTGGTCGCCATGTCCTTTTTGTCCACAGCATCGGCATGGTATGTCCCGTCTATGATCGTCTTGATAAGATTCTCATACAGCTTGCCCCAGGCGTAGATAGGCGTTGCGAGATGTCTTATACGGTATTCTCTGCTAAGATCATTTCCCTCGCCCGGCTCACATCTGTTGACATAGAACACTCCGTAGGCTTCGCTTCCATCAGCTGCGTGCAGCGAGTCTGTCGCGGAGATGATATGTATCCCCTTGTCTATCATCGATGCCCACCAGTTGCTGTCCTTCTTGGATTGCCACTCGAGATGGATCTTGATACGCGGATTTATCATGGCGGCACCGATCGCAAATGCGTTGATGTTCGCGACCGTACCGTATACCGGCATGTCCGAGCAATAGCCGATCGTGTCATAGCCATAGGCAGATGCAGCTGCTCCGGCCACCAGACCCGCAAGGAATTTCGCTTCGTAAAGCTTGGCATAATAACTTCTGACCGCCTGATGGGACAGGTTGACGGAGCAATTAAGGAACTTGATGTCCTTGTACTCTATGGCAGCTCTCAGTGTATCCTGGATCTGAGCCGACGATGTGCTGAATATGACTTCGGCGCCCCATTTCTCGGCATCTGCCACAGCTCTTTCAAATGTCTCACTGTTTCCGCAATTTTCATATCGGATAGTCTTTACAGTCCCGCCAAACGCGTTCTCCAGTCTGAGCCTGCCCCTTTCATGATCGGCAGTCCATCTTGTGTCTTTGATATAACCGTTATATAAAAACGCCACTTTAAGCGGATGCTTTGGGCTATAACTATTGGCAGGGATCACCTTGCTCAGCACGTTGCCCGTCTTCTCTATGATCGAACCTGCGTCCAGCGCGTCGGAAGCTGTTTCTACCAGAGCGACTCTGTCGCGGCTAGCTTCTGTCAGAAGTTCTTTCTTGATTCTCTGGATCCTCTTTCCGATCACCCCCGAAGCCTGAGGTCTTAACGCGTCCTTGAAGAATATCCTCAAGTAGACCATAAATGCATCTCCTGGAGTCAGGTCTGGGAACTTATCCCCGAGAGATCCGAACGCAACGCTAAAGGCCCAAAAAGCGTTTCTAAGGGATCTGACCTTGTCCTCGTGCCACGGATGCTCGAGATCTTCTCCGAGGAGCTCAGCGATCTCCGTATACGCTCCATTCCAGCTCACATCTATATCGTAGATCGGGCAGACATTATAGAATCTGAGGAATTCTACATACTCGGGATGCTTTTTAAGCACTTCCTTAGGCGGGGTGTCTCTGATGACTTCGGCGGCGATAGTCGGATTGCCGAGGAAGCGGCACACCGAAACTCTCTTGTTGCCCTCTTGCACATAGAACTTATGAAGGTATTCAAATACTTTGACCGGATCGGTTATCCCTTCCGATATCTGTGTCGCATACAGGCTGTTCCATTTTGCAGCCAGCTCGCTGTTGCTATCCAGAAGCGGCATGAAATTCGCGGCAAACGAATTCTGCCTGGCACGGGTCTTGGTGCCTTTTATCAGTTCTACCGGGATCTCGATTATTCCCATTGCCCTATGGGAAAGTCTATCCACGGCAGGCTCTATGTCATCGAGCGCAGCAACATAAGGGTATTCACCCTTCGAGTTCCTCGCCCTGACTTCCTTTTCGCCTAATCTCTTGGCTTTTAAATATTCTTCAGTCATAACGGATATCCCCTTCTATGTCCAATATGCTCTATGCGCACTCAATATCTAAAACACCCTGGAGCATATGTCATGTATAGTTTTAAAGCGTGTCTCTTCAGTACTATAAACTTGCGCCTATTACACCACAATCCCTGAGCAAATTCAACCAAAAAGGTGAATAGAAAAAAGTGTACAGAAGAAAGTCTTCTGTACACTTTGGTAAACTATCGCAAATATTGCTCTAGCCTGTTATGCCTGAGCAGCAGCCTTCTCAGCTGCCTTTGCGGCCTTTGCCTTCTTGGCTGCAGCAGCCTTCTCGGCAGCTTCTTTCTTAGGAAGTACTTTGAAGCTGTTGATAGCGCCGGTTGGGCAAACTACCGCGCAGAGTCCGCAGGACTTGCACTTGCTCTGGTCGATCCTTGCGAGATTGTCCTCAACTGTGATCGCGTCGAAGTTGCAGACTGTTGTGCACTTCGTGCAGCCTATGCATGCGTTGTCGCAGTTCTTGCGAGCTACGCCGCCCTTGTCTGTGGATGAGCACATGACATGGACCTGATTCTTTTTAGGCACGAGGCTGATGATCTTCTGAGGGCAAGCTCCTACGCAAGCACCACATGCTACGCAGTTGACTCTGTTTACTACCGCAACACCGTTTACTACGTCGATAGCGTCGAACTGGCAAGCGTCGTGGCAGTCGCCAAGTCCGATACATCCGAACATGCAAGCGTTAGGAGATGTGAACCAGCCCTTTGCGCCCTTGCAGGACTGCATGCCCTGCCACTCGAGCACTGTGCGCGAGGCGTCACATGTACCGTTGCACATTACGTGAGCTACCTGTGGCTCAGTGTCTCCCACGGATCTTCCGAGGAGCTCAGCTATCTGAGCCGCTACCGCAGGGCCGCCAGGTGAGCAAAGTGTGCATGAGAGTTCGCTGTCTTCTGTGAGCTTAGCAGCGTAGTCATCGCATCCCGCGAATCCGCAGCCACCGCAGTTAGCTCCAGGCAGACACTCTCTTACCATTCTTGTCGTTTCATCGACAGCAACATGGAATACCTTGGAAGCGAAGACAAGGAGTCCTGCGCATACAAGGCCGATCACTGCTACCAGCAGTACAGCTGTTGTTACACCACTCATATCTTTGCCTCCTTTCTACTGGAACATTCCTGTAAAGCCCATGAACGAAAGAGCCATGATGGAAGCCGCTACGAGGATGATTCCAACGCCCTTGAATGGAACAGGAACGCCTTCCTCGTTGTTGAGCTTTTCCTCACGGATACCCGCGAAGAGGATCATCGCTATCATGTAGCCGACGCCTGCTCCGAAGGAATATACCACGGACTCAATGAATGAATAATTAAAAGTAATAGCGTTGATCGTCGCGCCGAGGATAGCGCAGTTTGTAGTGATCAGAGGGAGGTAGATACCGAGAGCCTTCTGGAGGGAAGGAAGATATCTCTTCATGAACATCTCTACGAACTGCACGAGAGCGGCGATGACGAGAATGAATACTACGGTCTGCAGATATGCAAGATCGAATTTATTGAGGATCTGCATGACAGGCCATGTAACGAGCTCGGCGATCACCATTACGAATACGACCGCGCCGCCCATGCCTACTGCAGAGCTCATCTTGTTGGATACTCCGAGGAACGAACAGATTCCCAGGAACTGCGACAGTACGAAGTTATTTACAAGGACTATCGCCATAAAGATTATGATCAGATTTACCATCTAGCGAGTCCTCCTTTCTATACTGCCTGAGCGGCTTCAGCCGCCTTCTTTTCTGCTTCTACCTCAGCGTTGGCCTCAGCAGTGTTGCAGCTGTTGTACATCGGGCAGAGCCCGCAGCTGAAACTCTTTGCCTTGAGAGCCTTGCCCTTTGTGACAGCCTGCATTACAGCGATCAGCACTCCGAATACGAAGAAGCCGCCCGGTGGCAGGTTGAAGAAGCCGATCGAGAAATCCGGGATGATCGTGATGCCGAGAAGACATCCTGTTCCGAAGAATTCTCTGATAGCTCCCATGCATGCGAGTGCGAGTGTGAATCCAAGACCCATTCCGATACCGTCGAGTGCGGAGTCGACTACGGTGTTCTTGTTCGCGAACGCCTCAGCACGGCCGAGGATGATGCAGTTTACTACGATCAGCGGGATGAATACACCGAGAGCTTTGTTGATACCCGGCGCGTAAGCCTGGAGCACGAACTGCACCAGTGTTACGAAGCCCGCGATAACTACGATATAGCAAGGGATCCTTACTTTATCTGGGATCACTTTACGAAGCAGTGAAATAACGATGTTGGAACAAACCAGTACGGCAGTTGCCGAAACTCCCATTCCGAGCGCGTTGATCAGTGATGAAGATGTAGCGAGGAAAGGGCAAGTACCGAGCAGCAGCACGAGTACAGGGTTTTCCTTGATGATGCCGTTAGTCAGGATGGCAAGTTTGCTTTTCTTTTCCATTATTTTACACCTCCCATCGCTTTATACTGCTCAAGTGCACAGTACACAGCCTTGTGGATGGCTCCCGATGAAACGGACGCTCCCGTCACCTCTACGATATCGTCGGCATGCGCCTTGATAACGTCACTTCCGAGTTCTGTGTGTCCGACATACTGTGCGAGGTGGCCTTCCGCCTGAGCCTTTGTACCTACACCCGGGGTGTCGGCGTGATCGGTAACTTTGACTCCGGTCACTGCGCCGTCTTTGTCGATGCCTACCATGGCTGTAAGTGCTCCGCCGTAGGAGTTGGTAACCACTGTGACTACCATGCCTGCTCCGTTATCAGCAGTATAGACCTCTGTAGCATAGACTTTTTTCTCTTCGAGAACGTACAGCTCGGCGCCTGCGTCTGTGAAGTTGTCTGCGTCAGGCAGAAGCTCCATTCTGGCTTCGCTTGCAGCCTTCTCTGCATTCGCCTTGATGATAGGCGCTGTGATGCTGTGTGTGAATGCCAGCAGGAAAGTTGTTACGAAGCATATCAGCACAAGCACGAGTATAGGATTGATATACTCTTTGAAAGCACTAGTTTTATTTTCCATCTTCAAAACCTCCCTTCAGATAGAACTTATAGGACAGGTTGTTGAGAAGCGGTGTGCAGAGGTTCATCAGGAGGATCGAGAAGGATACGCCTTCTGGATAGGATCCGTAGAGCCTGATGCACATCGTGATGAGTCCGCAGCCAATTCCGAAGCAAAGCTGGCCAAGCGGAAGTTTTGGTGTCGTGACATAGTCGGTAGCCATGAAGAAAGCACCGAGCATCACGCCGCCGCTGAGCACGTGGAAAAATGCCCAGTAAACGCTTCCTGTAGCGATCAGTCCGAATACGAATACCGTGCCGATGAACGCGCATGGGATGATCGGGCTGATGACCTTGCGGGCGATCAGGTAGATGCCGCCGATCAGAAGAGCGATCGCGCAGACCTCACCGGTGGAGCCGCCGTGGAATCCGAGCAGCAACTGGAGAAGTCCAGGGATCTGGTCCTTGCTTCCCTCTGCGTAGAGAGCGAGAGGTGTAGGACCTGTCACAGCATCGGTGGAACCCGCGAGTCTCGTTACAGGCCATGTCGACATGTTGGCCGAGAACGAGATGAACAGGAAGATTCTTGCGGTGATAGCCGGGTTACTGAAGTTTCTTCCGATACCACCAAAGAGCTGCTTAACGACTACGATGGCGAAGAGGCATCCGAGGATAGCCTGCCAGAACGGGAAGTTCGCCGGTACGTTGAACGCGATCAGGAGTCCCGTAAGCGCAGCCGAAAGGTCGCCCACTGTCTGTTTCTTATGTGTGATCAGATTGAATACGTACTCGAAAAGTACGCTGGAAGCCACGCATACGATGGCCAGAATAAGTGCCCTTGGTCCAAAGATGTAGATACTTGCGAGGAGCGCCGGGAGAAGTGCCAGAAGCACCGAACCCATCAGCCTCGTGGTATCCGACTCAGTTACGATATGTGGCGCGGAGGACACTATCAAGTTGTCATGAAATTTCTTATCCATTTTACTTTGATGCCTCCCTTACCATAAATTTCGAAAGCTTGTTGCTCAGGGCCAGCGGACGTCTTGCAGGGCAGGTGAATGAGCAGCTGCCACATTCCATGCACTGCATTACGTTGAACTTCATGAGCCTGTCAACGTCTTTGTCTCTGTACGCGTCAGCGAAGATGCTAGGCATAAGTCCAAGCGGGCAAGCCGTATGGCAGCGCTGGCAGTTGAGGCAAGCAGACTCTTCTTTGACTTCGGCCATATCCTTGCTGAAGCAGAGCACGGCCGATGTGTTCTTCATCGTAGGGGATTCGTCGGACTTTGTGGCTCTTCCCATCATAGGCCCGCCCATTACGATCTTGCGAGGCTCTTTCTTGTAGCCGCCGCAGAACTCGACGAGGTCAGCGATCCTTGTGCCGATAGGAACGAATACGTTCTTTGGCTCAGCTACCGCATCGCCGTCAACTGTCACTCTACGTCTTACGATAGGCATGCCGGTCTTGAAGTATTCAGCCATTACGCCAACAGTCGAAACGTTGTCGAGAATGACACCAAGCTGTGCGGGGAGAACTCCTGCGTTCATTGTCTTGCCTGTAGTCTCGTAAACGAGTACACGCTCAGCTCCCTTTGGATATGTAGACGGAAGTTCGCAGATCTCGATATCCTTGATCTCGTTCTGCTCGATCAGTCTGTGCATATTTACGATAGCATCAGGCTTGTTGGCCTCGATGCCGATAATACCCTTTTTAAGGTTCAGCCAGTGCATGATCATTTTCATACCATCAAGTACGTCCTGGCCGTTTTCAACCATCTCTCTGTTGTCCGTCGTGATAAAAGGCTCGCACTCAGCAGCGTTTACCACGAGCACCTCACACTCATCGAGATTCTTAGGATTCAGCTTGACGTGTGTCGGGAAGGACGCGCCTCCGAGTCCTACCAGACCGCTGTCTCTTGCAGCCTTGACGAAGTCATCAAAGCTGTTGATCTCAGGTACTTTGACTTCCTCGCTGACTTCCTGTTTCTTGTCTGTCTCGATCACTATGTGAGTCTCAAATCCGCCCATCGATCCGCGAACCTTTACAATGTCCTTGACAGTACCACTGACGCTGGAGAAAATAGGCGAACTTACGAAGGCATCGACATCGCCGATCCTTTGTCCTACCTTTACATAATCTCCCTTTGCTACCAGTGGAGAACAAGGAGCACCAATGTTCTGGGACATGCTGATGCTAACTTCATCAGGCACCGGCATCGTAACTGTCTCAGAAGCAGACGTATTTTTGTGATGCGGCACGTGGATGCTAGGCATGTGTTTCCTTTGGCTCATCCCTTAGAAACTCCTTTCACATAATACCAATATCTTACAATAGCTTCGCGCATGTGTTTTAGCCGTTTGACAGGATTCCTGACAACGCCTATGTGTCAACATTGGAAACTCTGACAAGGTCAATAGTTTCCAATGCGGACGCACCAAAAACACATACTAAAAATCTAACCAAGTAATTATATACCAAAAAAGATGAAAAACTATAAATGCCAAAAACATAACAATACAAAGCTGTTCCTTTTTGTGTACAAAGTGGTAAATGGTATAATCACTTCAGAAAACTGTTGCTGCAGTGAGGTAACAACATGAAGGAATACACGATCGCGGATTTTCTGAAGGAGAACGCCGCCAAAGACAATGTATCGTTCCATATGCCCGGTCACAAGGGCAGGAGCTCGCTTTACGAGGAAGCCGGCTACGGGGAGCTGCTAAGAGAGGCCGCCGCCTGGGACATAACGGAGATCCCGGGGGCGGACACGCTCTACAGCCCGCGCGGCGCTCTGCGTAACGTAATGGATAACTACGCAGAGCTGTATGGCGCACGCCATACCGAGCTGCTCGTGAACGGCTCGAGCGCGGGCATCATTGCCGCCATCATTTCGAGCGTTCCCGTCGGTGGCAAGCTGATACTCGGCCGCAATTCACATCACTCGGCCTTCAGCGCTCTTCGGCTTGGTGGCATCAATCCCGTATACATCCGCCCCGAGACCGACCCCGACTACAATATCGCGGCAGGCATCTCACCTTACGAACTCGAGGCGGCGTGCAACGAAAACCCCGATGCCTCCGCCGTCCTCATCACAAGCCCGAATTACTGCGGCATGCTAAGCGATATCGGAGTGCTCGCCGACGTTGCCCACGACCACGGAATGCTACTTATAGTCGACCAGGCCCACGGCGCGCACCTCAAATTCTTCGACTACTATGCGGCCAAGCTCCGTGAGGACGGCGCTTACGTCCCTCACCCACGGCACGCCGCTGAGTCACTCGGCGCCGACATCGTAGTAAACAGCACCCACAAAACGCTCCTGAGCTTCACCGGAAGCGGCATACTCAACATCTGCAGTGATTCCGTAGATATCGCATCGGTGAGTGAAGCTCTCAGGATGGTGCAGACAACAAGCCCGTCATACCTTCTTATGGCGAGCCTGGATATAAATGAAAAGATAATGCGGAATAAATGGCGCGAGATAACCGCCGGATGGGTAGAAGATCTGCGAGGTTTCTACAAAGGCGCCTCCAGGATAAATGGACTGGATATCGTGTCCGGTAACGGCGCCAGAGGCTCCGGCGCTCAGGACGAAGAAGTCTTCGCCCTTTACAGATACCGCGAGGGCCTCGACCCTACCAAGATCAACATCAGCATGGCCGGCCTCGGTCTTTCGGCTGAGCGCCTCGACAAAGAACTTAGATACAAAGGCATCATCACAGAGATGATCCATGGCGAATACGCCCTACTGATGACGGGCGCCGGCAACATTAGGAGCGATTATGAAAAACTCCTCACAGCCCTTAAAGACATCGCTTCGGGCTACGGCTTCGGAGTAGACGTCGACCGAAGGCCACGATCCTTCGACAACATCAGGCTCCCTTACACGAACGTCCCGATCGAAGGCGAGTACGTACCACTGTATCAGGCCGAGGGCAGAGTGCTCTACGACCCGATCACCACCTACCCGCCAGGAGTGCCTATCGCCTGTCCGGGAGAAGTGCTCAGCATGGAAGTCATCAGCCGCATCTCCGACATACTCGAACACGGCGAGTCCATCACGGGCGTCGACGAGGAAGGAATGATAAAGGTGGGTGTCGGCTACTGACAGCCTGCAAAATCACTAACCGCCTCTACTAATGAGAGCGAAAAAACTTGACGACACTTTTGATCTTTCGATTGGAAGCATCGTCAAGTTTTTGGTTTCTTTGATTTTCTTCTAACAGCGATCCGCCGCCTATTTGATCACTTCGCGGCCGCCCATGTAAGGTCTGAGCACTTCCGGTATCACTACGGAGCCGTCTGCCTGCTGGCAGTTCTCGAGGATAGCCGCAACAGTACGTCCTACTGCGAGGCCCGACCCGTTGAGTGTGTGCACGAATTCAGGCTTCGAGCCCTTGTCTCTTCTGAAGCGGATGCCCGCGCGTCTCGCCTGGAAATCTTCGAAATCCGAGCAGCTGGAGATCTCAACATATCTGCCATAGCTTGGCATCCAGACTTCGATGTCGTATGTCATAGCGGAGCTGAATCCGAGGTCGCCTGTCGAGAGTCTCACAACCCTATAAGGGATGCCGAGTCTCTGCAGCACTTCCTCAGCGTCGTTGGTCAGTTTCTCGAGCTCTTCGTACGAAGTCTCAGGAGTGGTGAACTTGACCATCTCAACTTTGTTGAACTGGTGCTGGCGGATAAGGCCTCTTGTGTCTCTTCCGGCCGAGCCTGCCTCCTTGCGGAAGCAAGGTGTGTATGCTGTGTAGTAGATCGGAAGCTCATCGCCCGGGATGATCTCCTTAGCTCTGAGGTTCGTCACCGGTACCTCCGCGGTCGGAATCAGGAAGAAATCCTTCGCCGGCACGTGAAACATATCGTCTTCGAATTTTGGAAGCTGGCCTGTGCCTGTCATGGTCTCTCTGTTGGCCATGAACGGCGGCAATATCTCAGTGTAGCCCTGCTCTTCGGTGTGAAGATCGAGCATGAAGTTGATGACGGCTCTTTCGAGTCTGGCTCCGGCGCCTTTATATACCGTGAATCTGGTGCCGGCGATCTTGCCTGCTCTTTCGAAGTCGAGAATGTCGAGGTCTTCGCCTATATCCCAATGTGCCTTTGCCTCAAAGTCGAATACGCGAGGCTCGCCCCATTTGCGGAGCTCAACGTT
>CADAUB010000005.1:31914-37287 GCA_902790965.1 uncultured Eubacteriales bacterium
TCGACCTCAGCCACTTCGGTATCCATCTCTTTGATCTTGTTGGAGAGTTCCTTCATCTCTTTAAAGAGAGCTGTAACGTCTTTGCCCTCTTTCTTCAGTTTAGGCACCTCTCTCGAAGTGGTGTTCTGCTTGTTCTTGAGAGCCTCTACCTCGGCGAGCATCTCTCTTCTCTTTGTGTCGAGTTCCTTTACCTTGTCCAGGCCAAAGTCGCCTTTACCGCGGCGCTCAACTCCGGCCTTCATTCCGTCAAAATCTTCTCTGAGTTTTTTGATATCCAGCATCCTATTACCTACTTACTACTTTTAATTGATTATATATATGTGATATTTATTACTATTATACGCCTCTCACGGTCTCTGTTGTCCATGAACAGCGGCTGCTAAAATATATTCCTCTTATACTTCAGATATACGTTTCGAAGCTCCTCGACCTTCTCCTCGATCAGTATCTCGAGCCTGCTGATCTCCTCAAAGTCTTCCTTGTCTACAGCCTTGCGTGCCTGCATCAGCAGGGACTCACGCCCCTCTTCTTCGCGGCCGATCAGATTCTTGAGCTCATTGACTCTCATCCAGTTGACCGCGTCATAGGCGTTGCCCTCTTCAACATGCAGCCTTACGCAATCGCCGAGGAAACCCAGCGTGTTCTCGATATATCTGTCGTGATATTCCACAGTCCACTTGTATATCATCTGGTTACGGTACGAGCGGAGTATGATCTCATTCAGCTTGTCTCCGCCGGTGAGAAGCTTCACCTTGTCCGCGTCAAAGACTCCGGATCCCCAGGCCTTGAAGCTCTCCCATACGTTGAACGGCGCCTTGCCGAACAGCTTCTCGCGCTCGTCAGCATCGAACTCCGTGAAGAGGTTGCGCTCAGCTCTGTATTCGCGGTTGGTCTCGAGGTAGAAATCCTCTTCTCCATACTTCTTGCTGATCGAAGCCTCGAGCTCGGCAGAAGTCTTGCCCGCCGCAAGTACAGCCTTGATGCCATCGAGCATCGTCATGAAGCCCGCTCCTATAACGAGATACGAGTTGGAGTGCGGGTTAGGTGACCTGAGTTCAAACCTCGTTGAAAGCGGATTCTTCAAATCTCTTACGAGTCCGATCAGTACCGTCCTGTTACGCGATGGTGTCATGTGATCCATGCCCAGCGATGTGACTATGCACACCGGAGCCTCGTAGCCCGGCTTGAGTCTCATGTACGAGTCGTGCTCAGGGGCGATGATCGGATTCAGAAGTTCGTAGTTGCGGAGGATACCCATCAGAGCTCCGAAGCCGATCGGGCTCATGAAGTTTTCCTCTTTATTCACCGGTTCAAACAGATTGACTCTGCGCCCGTCCTTGAGCTTTGCAGCCACACCGAAATGCGTATGCTCGCCTGAGCCCGCAACGCCTACCATAGGCTTAGCTCTGAAAGTGACCTCGAGTTTGTGCGTACGGAATACGTCACGCACGATGTTCTTGATCTGGCTCTCGTTGTCGGCAGCCTGCATAGGTGAAGCGTATTTCCAGTCTATCTCGAGCTGCTCCATTATGTGGTCGAAGTTGCCGGAGTTGCCCATCTTGGCCTTAACTCCGCCTACTTCCTTGTGGCCCATCTCAACCCCAAATCCGTAATGGTCAAGTATCTCGAGGACCTCCTCAAGCGCCGTACCGACAGGGCCCGTGACCCTCTTCCAGTACTCCTCTTTGAGTTCCTGCGCGATGGACAACTGGTTTCTATCCGCGCTGTCATCTGGAGTCTTTACCCAGAACTCAAGCTCGGTCGCGTTGGTAAGTACGATCTCATCGATCTCGTCCACGCTGTCTACTCCGCCTATGTGCTCGAACACGTAAGGATGCTCTTTGAGCTCGCCTTTCAGTTCCTCGATAAACATATCCTTCATGTTTTTCAGATAAGTCCTGGAACCGACCATATCGCTTCCGTTGTGACGGAGGAAGCTCGGTATCCTCAGTGTTCCTGTCGGCAGCCCGGTGCCGTAGTCTCTGTTGCCGAAGTTGTATTCGACATACCAGTTGACATCTTTGTCGGGAACGATGTCGACTCTCGCGTTTGAAAGATCGGCTATGGTTGGAAGCGCAACTGATGAGCCGTCTGTCTGGACTCCGCTCTCGAGAAGATTCTTGATGTCGTCCAGAAAAGCATTTACAGGGATCTTTTCGTCAGTGTTGTGAGCAGCCATGTCCACACCCGTAAAGGAAACGAATTTTACCTCAGGATGAGCCTCAAGCCTGCTCCTCAAAGACTCCTCGTCATGTTCATCCGGCGTCAATGTAAAAAGCATTCTGTTTAAATCGAAATTGATCACTTTGCGCCTCACTTTCACAGTAGCCACCCGCGGTTCAGGATGGGGGCGGCCCACCCCGCGCCGTGGAAGAAGAATTATTTGGTTTACTCACCGGAAGCGTTCGCGGCAGCTGCGTCCCCTGTATCCGCTGCTCCGTTACCAGCTCCACTCTCGCTTGCGAGCTTCGTCAGATAACCCTCAAGCTGATTGATATATTTGCCGTAGCCTTCCCAATCACCATTCTTCTGGGCCTCGATGGCCTTGTTGTATGCGTTTTGCGCCTTGTTTATGAGTGACTTGACGTCATCCTTGGCTGCGCCCTGATTGTCGTCGATGCTGCCTACATCAGTGCCCGCATCACCGGCATTTCCGCCAAACATGCTCAGGAGCGCTTCTGAAAGCGTCGGTTCGTACGCGATCTTATCCTGATAAGCCACGATTACCCTCTTGACCTCAGGAATAGCCTGGTTGGTCGCCTCGAGGTATACCGGCTCTACGTACATGAGCGATGTACCGATAGGAATGACGAAGAGGTCTCCTCTCTTGTACGATGTACCCGATGACTTCCACAGCGAGAACTCTTTGGATATCTCGGTGTTCTGGTCGATCTGGGCCTCGATCTGCATCGGTCCGTAGATGGTCTTGTTCTTAGGCATCGTGTATACGATCAGCTGACCGTAATTATCGCCGTCGTTACGTCCCATCATTATCGCGGTCATGTTCTGCTTGGACTTCGGAGTGAATGGCACCATATTGATGAATTCAGCGCCTTCCTGTGTATCAGGCAGGTTGAATACGTAGTAACTTGGCTCCATCTCGACATCCTCTGTGCCGTAGATCTGGTGGGCGAGATCCCAGAGGTCCTCCTTCTGGTAGAAGACCTTTACCTCGTCCATGTGGTACTTGGTGTATACCTGCGCCTGGATCTTGAACATGGCGTTAGGATATCTCAGGTGTGATCTGAGCTCGTCAGAGATCTCGCTGCTCGACTTGAACAGTTTAGGGTAGATCTTCTGATATGTCTGCGCGATCGGATCCTGATCATCAACAATGTAGAAGTCCACGTTACCGTTGTATGCGTCCACGACTACCTTGACGGAGTTTCTGATGTAGTTGGTGTTGCTCGATCCGCCTTCCTCTGTAGTAGCGTATGGCTCAGAGTAAGGATATTTGCTGCTTACTGTGTAAGCGTCAAGGATCCAATAGAGCTTGCCGTCTATGATCGTCATGTATGGATCTTCCTCATACGCGAGATAAGGCATGATCTTTTCGACTCTCTGCACTACGTTTCTCACATACATGATCCTCGACTGTGAATTGATATTCGAGGAAACGAGAATGTTGACGTTACCCTCTCTGATCGCGAAGAGTATCCTGTTGAGCAGGTTGAGCTTGACGCCCGACTTACCCTCATAGTTGGTGTATTTGTTCTCGCTTCCATCAGGATAGTCGAACTCGGCTTCCTTGGTGTTCACGATAACGTAGTCGTTGGTGAGTTCTCCGAAGTAGATCTCAGGCCTTTCGATACCGAGCTCTACAACGTTGGTCTCAGGCGGGATGTTGCCCTCGACTACATCCGGCTGACCCGAGGAAGTGACCTTATCTACCTGGGATACGGCGACTCCGTATCCGTGAGTGTATTTAAGGTGCTTGTTGATCCACGTGTTCGAGATCTTTTCCTCGTCTATCTCTCTGGCCGAGAGGTAAGTCTGCGTGATCTGTCCGCCGATGTCGTATCTGTCGATATCTACATCGTTGAACCTGTAGTATTGACGGATCGACTGTGTCTGGTTGTAGAAGTCCTCTACAGGGCCGTAGTCGTTGATCCTGATATTTCCAATAGTTTCGTCATTATTGTTGATGGCATCAGCAGTAAGCGAATCGTCAGCAGCATAAGGAGCTACCCTAACGTCGTCTACGCCATAAGCGTGCCTTGTATATTCGATGTTGTTTTCGAGGTACTTGGCTTCTTTGTTGATCTCGTCAGGGCTTACGATGAGCGCCTGCACAAGGCTTCCGGCTCCGACTCCAAGTATGTATACCAGGATCATGATAGCAGGAACTCTGATCAGCTTTCTGATCTCGCTCTTCCTGATATGCATAGCGAGTGTAACAGCACCCACAACGCAGAGCACCATGATGATGCGGTATACCCAAAGCGTGATATTTACATCAACGAATCCCGCGCCGTAAACAGCACCTGTGTGTGTATGCAGAAGGTCGAACTGCCTGAGGAAGAAGTCCACGCCCAGCATCAGATAGAAGATGATTCCGAGCACCGTCAGCTTTCCGCTGGCGATTTCTAGCAGCTGCTCAAGATTGCTGTTGTTGACCTCTGGTTTTTTACGTCTCTTGAGTCTTCCGTTCTCGTCGACGTTATCCTGTACGACTTTCTTGCCCTTCTTGAAGAGCTTGCCCATCAAGGACTGATCGAATGGGATATCCTTGCCCTCTTCTTTGAGCACCCATGGATCAACGTCTTCTTCAGGCTCAACGAATTCCTCAGGCTGTGGCGGCTCCTCTTCATCATGAACGAAGATGTCCGGTGTCCTTACGCCCAGGAGATATGTATAGTACAGGACTGTGACTATGACCAGACCGATAATGCCTACCAGCACTATCTGATTGAGTCTGTCATACCAATCAAGGTTGAAGATATAGAAGCCTATATCCAGATTGAACAGTGGGTCCTTGAGTCCGAAATTCGTTGCGTTAGCAGATTTCAGATATGTGAGCCATGTTCCGGTCGAAGCGTAAAGTCCCATAAGAACGCCGAACACGATCGAGATGAGCCACGACCTCGCGTTGATCTTGCGCTCGTTTGGTATCTCGTGAGACTCTATCTTTTTGAAGTAGCCTTTCTTGAGCGTACGAAGATAGAACCTCGCCAGCAATGTGACGATCAGGAACGTTGGTATCCCGATCTCGAGTTCAGTTACGAGCTTCTTCCAGAATACGCTTGTGTATCCGAGGTCTTTGAACCACATCCAGTCTGTGATGAATCCGACCAGCATCACCAGCAGGCAGATCGCCACCGCTATGATCATGATCACTATCGACAGACCTTTGCGCGATTTGCGGCCTTTTCT
>CADAUB010000005.1:37297-40811 GCA_902790965.1 uncultured Eubacteriales bacterium
TTAAATACTGCCAAAACGTCCTCCTTAAGGCTTATACCTTTTCTTTTCTTTAAATAATAACTGCAGCGACAGCGCCGGCTGTCGCTGCAAGTCCCCTTTGATTATACTTGCCTACTATTATATCAGGAACGATCCATCATCCGGGAGCACCGCGCCTATACCGCTTGTGATGTTCTGGATGTGCTCGTAGATCCATGTGCCGATACCGCTGTTAGGAGCTACAGTCATGATGATGATGACAGCAAGCAGTATCACGAGAATGATCGCGATGATGACAGCAAGCACTGTGAGCACTCCGTTTCCGGATTCTACATCGTCTTTTCCGCTCTTCGCTCTCTTCTCAGCTTTCCTTGCAGCTTTCTCGGCTTTCTTTGCAGCCTTAGTGTCAGCCTTTGAAGCAGTAGCTCCGAGTTCAACAGGAGCAGAAGCATCTGTCTTTACTTCGAAGACAGCTCCGGAAGCAGGCTTAGCCTCAGGCTTTACATCCTGGCTGATCTGCTTCTCTACGTCTTCTTTGGACATGTAGATGGTTTCATCCTCTACCTGTCTGTATGCCTTCTTGTCCTCGGCTGGTGTCTCCTCTACTACAGGAGCCTCTGGTGCCTTTTCCTCAGGAGCCTTCGCCGGCTCTTCGGTAACGCCACCGCTCTTCAGCTTTTCATATTCTTCATCCAGAAGTCTCTGGAATTCCTCGTTCTTCTTATACAGTGTGTAGAACTTGTCGATCTTCTTGGTCTCTTCGACCTCGCCCGTAGGAACGTCTCCGAAGAGATCCTTCTCGAGTTCCTCAAGAGACAGAGCGTCGGTGGCTTTCTCCTCTTCGACCGGTGCAGGCTCTTCAACTGCTAGAGCTTCCTCGACCACTGGCGCTGGCTCTTCAACTGCTGGAGCTTCCTCGACCACTGGCGCGACTTCCTCTACTACTGGAACCTCTTCTACGACCGGCGCGACTTCCTCTACTACTGGAGCTTCTTCTACGACCGGCGCGACTTCCTCTACTACAGGAGCTTCTTCTACGACCGGCGTGGCTTCCTCTACTACAGGAGCTTCTTCTACGACCGGCGCGACTTCCTTTACTACAGGAGCCTCTTCTACGATCGGCGCGGCTTCCTCTACTACTGGAGCCTCTTCTACGACCGGTGCAGGCTCTTCTACTGGAGGAACTTCTTCTACGACTGGAACCGGCTCTTCCTTTGGCTGGCTAGCTGCCATCAGCCCAGCGAAGAGTTCGTCTACGTCAGATGTATCTTCAGGCTCCAAACGGAGTTCAGGAATCTCTGGCTCCTCAACCACAGGCTCTTCTGCTGCAGGAGTTTCCTCGACTACCGCAACTGTCTCTTCGACTGTGGCTGCCTCTACGACCGGCTCAGGTTCAGCCTCGACTTCAGGCTCCTCTGCAGGAGCTTCCTCGGCAGGGGCCTCTTCTACTACTGGCTCAGGCTGCGTCTGGCTTGCAGCAGTAAGGCCTTCGAACAGCTCATCTACGTCTGGGGTTACCTCTGGCTGAAGATAGAAATCGTAATCTACTTCATATTCTTCATATTCTTCAACTGCCTCAGCTACAGGCTCTGCCGGTACTTCAGGCTCTTCGGCCTGCACTTCTGGCTCGGCCTCAGGCGCCTCTTCAATCACAGGCTCTTCCTCGATCTCATGTTCCTGAAAAAGCTCAGCTTCTGGCTCAGCTGGTGCTTCTGGCTCTTCTACCTGTACCTCTGGCTCGGCCTCAGGCGCCTCTTCGATCACGGGCTCTTCCTCGATCTCAGGCTCCTGAAAAAGCTCAGCTTCTGGCTCTTCCTCGGCCGGTGCTTCCGGCTCAGCCTCAGGCTGCGGTGACTCGGCTTCCGTCTCGACCTCGTCTATGGGAGTACCCATAAGTTCAGCAAGTCTCCTCTTGAGAGCCTCGATCTCGGACTGAGTATCAGCAGGCTCCGCGATAGTCATGCCTGTGTGCTTAGGGCTCGACTCTTCCATTTCTTTGAAGAGTTCAGCCTCGTTTACAGGCTCCTCAGCCTCTACCTCTGGCTCTTCCTCGTCTTCTTCTGGTTCAGGAGCTCCGTGCTTAGGCCTGTCTTCATCGACTTCCTCTACCTCTGGCTCACGCTTTACCTCAGCGGAAGGTTCGTCTCTGAAGCTGTCCATATCGAGGTACAGATCCTCAGCGCCTGTATCCACATCGTCATCGACGAAATCGAATCCGTCGGTGTAGTCTTCATACTTAGGCTCTTCGAAAACAGGCTGCTCTTCGGCTTCCTCTACAGACGGGATCTCAAAGGTAGGCTCCTCTGTGGTACCGTCGTCAAATTTAATATCGTATTCTTCGAAGAGGTCGTCTGAAGATTCGCTCTTTGCAGGCTCATCTGGCTCAGCAGGCTTTTCTTCGCTCTTCTCTCCGTCTTTCTTGAGGAAATCAGGGAGCTCGAACTTAGGCATGCTCACAGCGCCGAGCGGCTTCTCGAATCTAGGCTCATCCTCGCGGATGCCGGCTTCCTTTTCGAAGCTCTTAACGTATTCATCGAACTGAGCGATAGTCTCTCTCGAAACTTCGACCTTTGGCTTTTCCGGTTCTGGCTCAGGCGAAGCTGCAGGCTCCTCTTCCTTGGCTGGCTCCTCGTATTTAGGCTCCTCTTCGAATACCGGCTCTTGCTTTTCAGCTTCAGGCTCATCGAATGGAGTCTTTACAGGCTCGTTCACATCCTCATAGAGAGGGGCATAGTGAAGTTTTGGAGCAGCATCATCAAAGGCCGAGAGATCCTGACCGATCTCAAGCACCTCTGTATATTCGATCGCCTTGTCAGCAGCAGCCCTTTCCTTTTCTTCCTTCTCAGCCCTGAGCACATCGATGAAGCTCATTGTGCGGCTCTTGTCTGTCGACTGAGTCATCTCCGCAAAGAGTTCTTTCTCGTCGATCTCGCCGGTGTCCTCCCAAGGAGATTTGATCTCAACTACCTCTTTCCTATGAGGCTCGTCTACCACATTGCTCCAGTCGAACGAGATATGCTCTCTTTTTGGCTCTTCTCTAGGCTCTTCGACCTCAGGCGAAACCTTAGGCTCCTCAAAATCGATATCTGCAATTGTTCTGAAACTCTGCTCGTCAGCCGTTGCTACTCTAGCTCCGCACTCGCTGCAGAACTTCGCACCATCCGCAAGCTTATTACCACAATTACTACAGAACACTGTACTACCTCCGATCTGATTTCCCCTCTGAGGGGTCTTCAGTTTTTGCACGTAAAAACATCCGAATTCATAATTATTCAGTGAAATACTACTATATTTCCTGCACCAATTCAATGTTTTAGAATACTTTGTGAAAGAACTGTAAGATTTTTGTTGACACAATCCATTTCGGGTGGTAATATCATCAAGCGGCTTGGGAAACGGGTCCGTAAAACATAGCCAAATATGGATGATTAGCTCAGCTGGCAGAGCACCTGACTCTTAATCAGGGTGTCCAGGGTTCGAGCCCCTGATCATCCACCAGAAGCCTCCGAGAAATCGGAGGTTTTTCTTTTGTCAG
>CADAUB010000006.1:0-9408 GCA_902790965.1 uncultured Eubacteriales bacterium
ACCTACAAATTCGTATAGATCATACAATAAATAATTATCCGCTATGAAAATGGGGAGATCGGATTATGTCCGATCTCCTCATTATTCATTGTCTTATATTTCGGTCCTCATGACCTTTTCCATTAAACAGTTGCAGGCTCCTCTTCTTCCTCTTCATCATCAAGTTCAGAAGCCTTCTTGTTGAATATAGCTGCAACAATCTGCACTGCCAGCATGATCAACATCAAGATAGTCCATTTGTCGATCATTATCATCGGCAGGCTCATATCCTCTGTCAGGAGGAATGTTATTGGAGCCGCAATTCCGGCGAGAGCACCGGCGATCTTAGCTGCGAGCATCTTCTTGCTCCTGTCGTCCTCTTCTTCCTCTTCATCTTCAGCCTTGTACATTGGTCGCTCTTCTTCATCGTCGTCCTCTTCTTCCTCTTTTCTGCGGAAGAGCGCGATGATTGCTCCGAGTGTTGTCAGTATTGCTGAGATGAGGTTGACCAAAGCCCATGCTCCCTCTGCAAGAGGCGGCTCAGGATCATCGATTGTCGTTGTCGGAGGATTTGTAGTTGGCGCAGGTGTGTCAGGCACTGTTGTTGCAGCCACAGCTGGCCCTGCAGGAGCTACTCCTGGACCGCCCGGGTTACCACCGCCTGGGTTATCACCATCGTCATCGTCATCATCGTTGTCATTTGGTATAGCTGAGTAGACAACCCTAAGCGTTACATTGTGCTCAGGCATCACTCCACTAACTGCTGTCCTGTCGGCTTTGTAGCCTTTTATTGTCGGCGAATTGATCGGTCCATACGAAGCTCCGGCCTTCAGAGTTGTCGTATATGTCTTGGCTGCAGTCCCTCCGTTGGCATATACATAATTAATAGTCAGAGTATAGTCGACAGCTTTTTCATATTTGACCTTTGGCTTTTCAAATTCGTATTCTCCCTGGTGCTTGCCATCTGTCGATGTGTACTCCAGTACAGCTGACTTGTTAGTGTCGTATGTTCCTGAAGGATACTCTTCACCGAGTATAAGACCGTATGAAAGCGTGATCTTCTTGAGGTTCTCAATAGGAACATTGATCGTCCACTTTATGGTTTTGCTTGACTCGTCATACTCTACTACGTATGGATATACGCCGTCTATCGCCGTTCCGAAGTTCCATGAATTATCTCCACTGGATGATGCAGCTATCGACTCACCATCTTTCGTCATTTTGAAAGGGCATCCTCCGGCTGATTGATCCAGTTCGAACTCATCGGTTATCTTATCTGTTACGACACCGCTTCCGACCATGTAGATGATTTCGTCTTTGATGGCATCGAACATGGTTTTAACATTATCCGCTTCAGTTATCTCTGCAGCGTAGTCACTGATCCCCTCACCTTTGATCCAAGTGTCAAATGACTTCGCGATTTCGAGGCCTGAACCGCCACTCCAACCAGAGAAAACTAACGCTCCCGTTGTGTATTTTTGGTTCATTTCTTCCCACAGCTTTGCCGTGAGATACAATCCTTTCTGTAAACTGTCAAGATGCACTTGATAAATCTTGCTAATGCTGTGTCAAGGACTTTTTTGAAAAGCACATAGCAAATCAGGATTTGGTTTATCCAAATCGTATGTATATGTGCCATCATCATTCTTTATGATCTCATATGGCGCTGCCTCAAGATAATTCAGATCAGTCCAAGCATCTGTCGGGGTGAATTCGTAATAGTTTTTGTGAAGATTATAGGTAAATTGGCCACCGTTTGTAACACTGTGTGAAGCAACAGTCCCACCGGCAGCTGAACCTTTTTTATCAGCATAAGTACAATAATGGTCATACTTTGTATCTGTTTTACCTAGTTCTTCATTACCACTCGCATACAAGTCGGCAAAATCCGAATAATAGAAGCACTTGGATTTGTCTGTGACATCCGTATAGTAATACTTATCCTTATGCTTATAAGCAGATTTTGCATACGATCCAGTCTGCTGCCCTACACTAGGGACCCCATATACTACATTTTTAGCCATATACTGGGTATAGTAAGTTGTTGGCTCATCATTATCATCATTCCAAATATATGTCTTGCCGTCTATTAACAAGATCACGAATTTGTGATTGTCTGCAACAGAGCTATCTGCTTCGAGCATATCATTAGCCATGTCCAGGGCGCCGTGCATATTGGTTCCGGAACTTAAAGCTTTCAGATCCGCTTCTTTATAATTAACTCCTGCAAGAATCGCACTTTCCGTATCTGCGGAATACTTAACAAGTCCGCTATATGCATCATCCGAGGCAAGTTTTATAGTATCAAAAGCTCGACCGCGTGCTTTTATAACGCCTACCTTAACGACCGCATCCTTCTGAATCAATTCCTCGAGGAAGTCTCTAACATAGATTGAAAAATCAAGGTTGTTGTTGGCTGTTGACGTGGAAGAATCCATCGCGAACACTACATCATACTCCTCATGAGCCTCTGCTGAAGGCATCGAAAGAGTAACCGTAGTCTTACGGTCCGATCCAAGGGTTGTCGGAGATGCTTTCTTGGAACCCTGAACATCGTAATTCTGGGTGCTGTCATCTGCAGCTGCTTTTTTCATCTTGGCCTTCGTAACGACCTCTGTAGGCTGATTTGATGAGAGGGCTTCCTCCGTCTTTACCTCGGTTTTCGCTACAGGGGCTTCTTTGTCGTTAGATGCCTGGTCTCCGCTTTCTTGCGCAGAGGTATCTTCTTCGACTGTAGTTGTTTCTGTAACGCTTTCCTCGATGCCTTTCTCCGTAGAATCGACCTCTTGTACAACGTCTTCACTAGAAGATTCACTGACCACGGTATCGTCGGCCCATGAATAGATGCTCATCGGCATAAACGCGACAACCATCGATATGCACATGAGTATTGTAAAGATTATTTTTAGAGGCTTCTTGTCCATTTTGAGCCCTCCTTCGTTAACTCGTTATATGCAATTGTCAATTCACAATAATACTATATGTGAATGAATATTTTAGTCAATAACTCTGGAAAAAAACATCTGTAAAAGACTTTGCTAAGTTATTTCTTATTAAATGGAGGGTGGACACACTACCACACTGCCCTACCCGGTCTACTCCGAGAGCCGCTGCGCTGGCGGTGGGCATCTACACAGCCCTGAAGCCAGCTATAGAGCGTGGCGATCGGCTAAGTAGACCCGGGGAGCCCAAAGGAGGGCGACCCGCATGAGGCATTGTTAATGCCGTGCGTTACTGTAATGAAAATGCGAATTTAGCGCGCACGAGATAGCGTGAAACATAGTATGCGGTGCTCTCGTGTGTGCTATCAAGTAATTATAGAAGCCACCCTTTTATAGTTGCTTCAATCAAATCTGCTCTCAATCCGCCACCTATGGTGTCATAGGTCAATATGAGATTATCCCATGGTACTATTCCGACCTTCTCATACTCCTCGATTTTCTTCTTATTATCGATTCTATATTCTGGGACATCCATCATCCCCAGATGCTCCCAGTACAGTACTTTCCAGTCCCTTACCCTAAGGATCGTATAGTCGGGAACTCTTTTCAGTCCCGGTATTCCTGTCGGACAATCCCATCTGTAAATAATCCCATAGTGATCCAATCTTGAGGCAATGTATATCTCATTCTTTGATCTGGATCTGGTCCCATCAGCTGCAGTATGTTTGAGATTTTCGGGGTGATATCCCTCGATGCGTTCATATGCTTCTTTCCATTCCTCGATATCTATATTTGAACTGTAAACTGCCTCTCTTAATTCCGGATATTTCTTGATAAAGTCCTCCATAATTGAGTTTTCGTCGACAGGTTTATATCTTCTGACTGCAAGATTCAACGCTCGAATATCCTGATCTATTATTTTAAGTGCTCCTTCTAAATACTCCTTGCGCACAAGGCCATTGAGAACATCCTCTCGTTCTTTGATCCCAAATCGATGCTCCTTCTTTCGATTTCCTTTTGCTGGAATCCTTTGCAGGTATCTTCTGTATCCGTCTTGTTCTGTACACATAAATCGCCCTTCGGGCATATCAATTAGTTCCCGCAAAAGGTCCTCCTTCTTTTCTGCTAATTCACGTTGAATCCTCTCAAGATCGTTCCTATAGTACATCGTTCTTCTCCCTTCTTTTTCCCCTAATGTTCGTCTTCTCCCTTTTCCTTCACCTTCTCCTTTTCTTTCTATTTCTCGTTTCCTTTCCTTTCGCGTTTTCCTTTCCTTTCTCCTCTTCCTTGTTTTTATCCTGAACTTTTCTCCTTTCTTTCTCCTGCTTACCCTATAGCTTTACATCGGCAGGCATCGCTTTGTATTTCTTCATTTGTGACAGTCCCTCATTATTGACTATTCCATTGGTGGAATTTCATCATCGTCGACTATTTCATTGGCGGCATTTCATCATCGTCGACTATTTCATTGGCGGCGGAGGACTTTTTTGATTTTTGTTACAATTTTGAAGTTCTCATTTTATATATGTAACAAGCGCTCTTGATTGTTTCTCTTCTGACCCTATCATTGTGTTTTCTTTTGACAACAACCACTATATATAGTGTCATCGTCAAGCAGACCCCCGCGATTTAACTGTGTTTCTCCTTGCAAGGGGGTCTTCTCCTACTGTTTTGTTACATATATGATTTTTCTTGTGCAGATATGTAACAAAAAATCAAAAACTCCTCTTTTTGGCGGTTTTTGGCGGTTTTGCCGCTTAGTAGAAACGAGCCGGTCCAGCATCATTGCTGGTCCGACTCGTCTTTTCTATTCTACTTTTGTATTCTTGTATTCTGCTTCGTATCTTGGCGATACATCCATAGTTTCTGCGTACTCTTACTCTTGGAAAATGCAGGAGCAGAGTGGCTCTATGGATTATATATATTTGAATACTATTCTGTTGCATCTGTAAGTGTCAGCTGTTCGTTGCCATCGGCGCCGATGTTAGGGTCTTTTTCCTCGGCTGCTTTGGCTTTCTTCTCGGCAGCGTCCTCATCGACTACCTTCGCGAAGGATACGATGTGGTTGTCTTTGTCGACCTTCATGATCTTGACTCCCTGTGTAGTCCTTCCTGATGTCGAGACTTCGTTGGCGCGGATCCTGATGATGACTCCGTTGGAGTTGATGACCATCACTTCGTCGTCTTCGCTTACGATCGTAGCTCCGACCAGAAGGCCTGTCTTGCCGAACTTGGTCTTATCGTAGGTCGCTACGCCCTTGCCGCCTCTCGCCTGGAGCCTGTACTCGTCGAGCGGTGTGCGCTTTCCGAATCCGTTCTCAGTGATGACGAGCATCTTGCGCGTCTGATCGATATCCAGCTCCATCGAAACGACTTCATCGTCCTTCTCGAGCAGTATCGCTCTTACTCCGCCTGCGTTGCGACCCATCGGTCTGACATCCTTTTCGCTGAACGCGATCGCCTTGCCGTGCTTTGTGACTACGAGTACGTTCTCGTTGCCGTTAGCCTGTGCCACGCTGATCAGCTTGTCGCCTTCCTTGAGTGTGATGGCGATAAGGCCTGTCTTGCGGTTGGTGTCGAATTCAGACAGCGGTGTCTTCTTGATAGTACCCTGTCTTGTGACCATCACGAGGCATTCGTTCTCCTTGAACTCGCGGATAGGGATCATCGCTGTGACTCTCTCTGTCGAGTTGAGGTTGAGGAAGTTGATGACTGGCGTGCCCTTGGCTGTCCTCGATGCCTCTGGGATCTCGTATGCCTTGATCTTGTAGACGCGGCCCATGTCGGTGAAGAACATGAGGTAGTCGTGCGTGCTCGTGATGATAAGGTCGCGTACGAAGTCGCTCTCTCTCGTCGTGAGTCCTACGATGCCCTTTCCTCCGCGGCGCTGTGCCTTGTAGGTGTCGGCCGGTACTCTCTTGACGTAGCCGAGGTGTGTCAGTGTGATAGCGACATCCTCTTCATCGATGAGTGCCTCTTCGTCGAGCTCGCCCTCGTCTGCGACGATCTTTGTTCTGCGTGGATCGCCCCACTTGTCCTTGATCTCAAGAAGCTCGTCCTTGATAACGCCCATGAGTTTGTGCTCGTCTGCGAGCAGGCTCTTGTAGTAAGCGATCTTTTTCTGGAGTTCGTCGTACTCGTTCTGGATCTTCTCGCGTTCGAGTCCCTGCAGCTTGGCAAGTCTCATGTCGAGAATAGCCTGTGCCTGGATCTCGCTGAGTCCGAACTTGAGCATCAGCTTTTCCTTGGCGTCGTTGTATGCCGAGCGGATGGTCGCGATGACTTCGTCGATGTTGTCGAGCGCGATAATGAGTCCTTCTAAGATGTGGGCTCTCGCCTCTGCCTTCGCGAGGTCGAAGCGTGTCCTTCTCGTTACGACTACTTTCTGATGCTTGAGATATTCCTCGAGGATCTGCTTGAGATTGAGGATCTTTGGCTCACCGTCGACCAGCGCCAGCATGATCATGCTGAAGCTCGTCTGAAGAGCCGTGTGCTTGTAAAGTCTGTTGAGGATCACGTTAGGGTTCGTGTCTCTCTTGAGCTCGATGACTATACGTGTACCCTCGCGGTTGGACTCGTCGCGGATCGCGGAGATTCCTTCGATCTTCTTGTCCTTGACAAGCTCTGCCATGGACTCGATAAGCCTGGCCTTGTTGACCTGGAATGGGATCTCGCTGACAATGATGCGCATCTTTCCGCGCTTGTCCTCTTCGATCTCGCATACCGAGCGGACGTTGATCTTGCCCTGGCCTGTGTGATAGGCCTCTCTCGCCGCGCCCTTGCCGAGGATGATGGCTCCTGTTGGGAAGTCTGGGCCCTTGATGATCTTTACAAGATCGTCTATCGAGGCATCAGGCTCGTCGATGAGTTTGACGCAGGCGTCGATCGTCTCGCCGAGGTTGTGTGGTGGGATCGATGTTGCCATTCCGACAGCGATACCGTTGGATCCGTTGATCAGGAGATTAGGCACTCTCGATGGGAGTACTTCCGGCTCCTGCTCTTCGCCGTCGTAGTTGTCCATGAAATCGACTGTGTCTTTTTCGATGTCCCTTACCATCTGGAGCGAGAACGGTGACATCCTGGCCTCGGTGTATCTCGAAGCAGCAGCGCCGTCGCCGTCGACCGAACCGAAGTTACCGTGGCCGTCAACGAGCGGGTAGCGTGTCGAGAAATCCTGGGCCATCTTGACCATCGCGTCGTAGATGGAGGAGTCGCCGTGAGGGTGGTATTTACCCATTACCTCACCGACGATACGCGCCGATTTCTTGTGTGGTTTGTCCGGTGTGATGCCGAGCGAATGCATGCCGTACAGGATACGTCTGTGTACAGGCTTCAGTCCGTCTCTGACATCCGGAAGAGCACGCCCTACGATTACGCTCATCGCGTAGTCGATGTACGAGTTTTTCATCTCGTCGTATATCTCGTGCTCGATTATTGTACTGTTGTCTAATAAATCTGCCATTTGCTTTCCTTTAGATGTCTAAGTTCTTTACGTAGCGAGCGTTTTCTTCGATGAACGCCTTGCGAGGTGGCACCTTGTCTCCCATAAGTGTGGTGAAGATCTCGTCTGCCGCCTGAGCGTCATCCATGGTGATACGGATGAGCGTGCGCGAATTGTAATCCATTGTTGTCTCCCAGAGCTGGGTGAAGTCCATCTCTCCGAGGCCCTTGTAACGCTGGATCTCGATCTTGTTGTTGCCGCCCTTTTCCTTGAGCTCTGCGAGCAGTTTGTCCTGCTCAGCATCTGAGTATGTGTACCATATCTGCTTGCCCTGCTTGACTCTAAAGAGTGGTGGCTGGGCCGCGTAGACGTATCCCTGCTCGATGAGCGGTTTCATGTATCTGAAGAAGAATGTCAGCAGCAGCGTACGGATGTGGGCTCCGTCGACATCAGCATCTGTCATGATGATGATCTTGTGGTATCTGAGTTTGTCCAGATCGAACTCATTTCCGATGTTGCAGCCAAACGCTGTGATCATGTTTTTGATCTCGTCTGAGCTGAGCACTCTGTCGAGCCTTGCTTTTTCTACGTTGAGGATCTTACCTCTCAGCGGAAGCACTGCCTGGCGCTTACGGTCACGTCCCTGCTTAGCGGAACCACCAGCGGAATCACCCTCGACGAGGAAGATCTCGCTGAGCGCTGGGTCCTTTTCGGAGCAGTCTGCGAGCTTGCCCGGAAGCGATGTGGTTTCGAGCACGCTGCTCTTACGAGTGATCTCTCGGGCCTTTCTGGCAGCTTCTCTTGCGCGCTGCGCTTTAAGACACTTGTCGATGATCAGCTTGGCCTGTTTTGGGTTTTCCTCAAGGAAGTATGTGAGCTGCTCTGATGTATTTGTCTCTACAAAGCCCTTGACCTCGGCGTTACCGAGCTTGGCCTTTGTCTGTCCTTCAAACTGAGGATTTGTCAGCTTGACGGATACGATAGCTGTAAGCCCTTCTCTTACGTCATCGCCCTGAAGCGGGGAGTCGTTATCCTTGATGAATTTGTTCTTCTTAGCGTAGTCATTCAGTGTCCTGGTAAGCGAGGACTTGAATCCTACTTCATGGAAACCGCCTTCGTTTGTGTGGATGTTGTTCGCGAACGATACGATGTTCTCGCTGTAACGGTCTGTATACTGGAGCGCTACCTCGACAGAATAACCTTTCTTTTCTGCTTCGTAATAGAAGACTGTCGGGTTGATCGCTTCTTTGTTTTTATTGAGGTAGTCTACGAATTCTTTGATGCCGCCTTCGAAGCAGAAGTGGTCTTTTCTCTGAGGGCTGACTCTCTTGTCTGTGAGGTCGATGGAGAGGCCTTTGTTGAGGAAGGCCATCTCGCGGAGGCGCCTCTGGAGCGTTTCGTAGTCGTATACTGTCTCGTCGAAGATCTCAGGATCAGGCCAGAACTGTGTTCTCGATCCCGTCTTGCCAGTCTTGTACTCGCCGACAACTTTGAGCTCTGTTGAGCGCTCGCCCTTGAAGTATTCCTGCTCGTATACCTTATGGTCACGGCGCACCTGGACTACCATGTGTGTCGAAAGCGCGTTAACGACGGACGCGCCCACGCCGTGGAGTCCGCCGGATACCTTGTATCCTCCACCGCCGAATTTACCACCGGCGTGGAGCTGCGTGTGGATTACTTCCACCGCAGGAATGCCCATCTTCGGGTGGATATCGACTGGCATTCCGCGCCCGTCGTCCGACACGATGATGGAGTTGTCAGGCTCGATGCTGACTGTGATGTTTTTACAATAACCTGCCAGCGCTTCGTCTACCGAGTTGTCTACTATCTCATATACGAGATGGTGGAGTCCCGCAGGGCCTGTACTTCCGATGTACATACCCGGTCTTAGTCTGACAGGTTTAAGACCTTCGAGTACCTCGATCTGGCTAGCGCCGTATTCCTGTTTCTGAGCCATTCAAAGCTCTCCTTCCTTACTTTTTATATCTCTTTTTTTATTACTAACGCTTTTATTTGCAGTGTATGTATTGCTTCTGTGCCGATCCTG
>CADAUB010000006.1:9430-41049 GCA_902790965.1 uncultured Eubacteriales bacterium
GGCACACAACACTCCCATACTTTGTATTGCTTCTGTGCCGATTCTGCGCGCCCAGGCACACAGCTCTACCATACTTTGTATAGCTTCTGCGACGATCATGCGCACTCAGGCACACAATGCTACCATACTATGTATTGCTTCTGTGACGATCCTGCGCACTCAGGCACACAACACTCCCATACTATTCAGCAGAAATGTACGGAATTTTCCGGAAATATGCGGATCGTATTCCTGGGTAAATTATCTGCCCTATTTGATCCAAAAATACAATATTGTTTGGCCTGCCCTGTACCCCTTGAAACAAGAGGCTTGCATTAAAAAACGGGCATTGCATCCCATAATTTTTTCGGCGATATTTTACCATATAAGCGATTTTTTTGCAAGCAATCGCACAATATATTGTATTTTCGAAAAAATCCCTTAAATCGACGATTTTCGCCTCGGTCCTAGGCAAAATCCTCCCGAATAACGCTCCGAAGCGCGCTCTGTAACGCCTCAAAAATACAAGATTTCACCACGAGAAGTTCTATGCTAAAATACCCGTATGAAGATCAAGAGCATAATATTGGAAAATTTCAGGAATTATAAGAACCTCGAGCTCGACTTCGATGAGAGCCGCAACATCATCGTGGGTGAGAACGCGCAGGGCAAGACCAACCTCATCGAGGCGATATACCTTACCGCCTTCGCGAAGTCTTTCCGCACATCGAACTCCCAGGATCTCATCATGTTCGGCGAGAGCGCGGGCAGGGTCAGCACGGACATCATCAGCGAGGATATTGAAAAGAACATCAATATCCAGATCCGCTCCGACGGCAAGAAGATGATAAAGAAGGATGGCAAGGCCATTCGCAAGACTACCGAGCTTCTGAACAACGTCGTAGTAGTTATCTTCTCCCCAGATGATCTTCGCATCATCAAGGACAGCCCCGATAAACGCCGCACTTTCATTAACCGCGAGCTCTCCCAGATGAGGCCGCGCTACTATGAGCAGCTCAGGCGGTATAACGAAGCGCTCAAGGAGAAGAACGCCCTTCTCAAGGGTTACTTCAATATCAAGAAGAAGACTTTCACGAGGGCCGACAATCTCAGCCTCAACGATTTCCAGGGCGGCGCCGATCTTCAGCGCTCCGAGTATGACAACAGCCGTAAATACAACGAAGAGATGATGGACATCTACGACCGTCAGCTCGCGGATACCGGCTATGAGATCATTCGCTACCGCAAGGAGTTCGTGGAGATGCTGAGCGAAGAGGCCGGCGAGATAATGAGCAAGATATCCGGCGGGCGCGAGGATCTCAAGATCGAATACAAGACTTCCTGCGATTTCGTGACCAGCCCTGAAGGCAGGGATATCCTCTACAGCCAGATCTATCACCACAGAGACCGCGATATATACAACGGCTACGCGAGCCTCGGGCCTCACCGCGACGACATAGAGTTTTATATCAACGGCAAGGACGCGAAGAAATACGGCTCGCAGGGCCAGCAGCGCACCATCGCACTGTCCCTCAAGCTTGCCGAGATAAGGATAGCCAAGCAGCTTCTCGATGAGCCGCCGGTGCTCCTCCTCGACGATGTGCTGTCGGAGCTCGATCTCGACCGCCAGAGATTCCTCGTGAGCGAGATCGACGAAGTGCAGCTCTTCATCACGAGCGCCGAGCTCAACGAAGAAGTCGTGAGCGCACTTCGCGGCGGCACCCTATTCCGCATCGAAGAAGGCACAGTGACGCGGGTAGATAAATATTGACCTGCCGATGTAACGTGCAGCCATCTGCATCGCTCAAATGCCTTAATTACAAGACTTCTTTGATGTGGTATACTGTATACAGTTTTCAAATCGATATATAAATCGATGATATATGTCGCTCACTCCAATAGGGCGAGCATGCTGGAGCTTAGCTCCTCGTTGAACAATACGGAGAATAGAAATGAACAATAAAAAAGGTGGTTTCGGCGCAAAGCTGGTACTCGTACTCATACTCATGATCGCTTCGGCGGTCGCTGGTGCGTATGGCTACAGGATAGTCGATGGAAAGATGGCAGTTCGCGATGCCAAGAGGGCGATCGAGGACGTCGATATTTCGGATTATGACACACCTGAGCAGACTGTGATCCAGAACTACATCGATGATGCTACCAAGGATCTCGAAAAGGTGCAGACAAGAAAGGAAGTCTACGAAATACTCGGCGACTTCATCTCCGATGTAGCCAAGGTGCAGACTAAGAACGAAAAGGCTCTTGAGGAAGCTCTCAAGGCTGCCGAGGAAGCCAAGCAACAGGAAAACAGCAAGAATACCAACAATAACAGTACATATTCCGATGATCAGCTGCAGACAGACAACACCACAGATACCGATACGGACAGTGGCAGCGGCGGAAGCTACAAGAGCAACCAGCTTAGAGAAGGAAGTGACAGTACTGAAGAGAGTAGCGGCAGCGGACTTCTCGACAGCCTGCTCGGATCAATGAAAGGAAATTAGACATGGACTCTTTTCTCAACAGGAAGCCTAACTTTAAGAAAGCCACAACAGTATTTATTTCCGTGCTTACAGTGACGGCTATGCTTCTCGCGGGCTGCACTAAAGAGAGCGAGCCTAAAACTGTGGAAACCATCGTCAATTCGAATGATGATATCGCTTCGACCATCAAGGGCGCTGCCGATGATTCCGGTGTCAAAGTTGACATACAGGGCAACACCATCACTTATTCCTACGACATCTCATCCGTCGATGGCATCACAGAAGAAATGATAGGCGACGAGGATTTCGTAAAATCGCTTGAGACTTCGCTCGGCGCTCAGAAGAGTTCGCTCGCGAATGTCTGCACATCGATCGAGGAAAAGACAAAAATCGAGGGCGTGGTAGTAAAGGTCATCTACTCCTATGGCGACAAGGAGATCGTTTCTACCACAGTCACATCCGCCGATGCTGTTAGCGACGAGGCGGCTAATGAAGAAGCCAAGGATTCTGAGTAGTAAAGCATCCTCTATAATTTGGAAATCTAGCGAAGCCGGGCGCAAGGCAGCGTCCGGCTCTTTATTATCTCTCTTTTTATTTCATTTCGATGATCACCTTGCGGTAAGGATCTTTGCCTTCGCTTCTTGTCTTCACTGTAGGATGACTCTGGAGCGTGCAGTGGATCACTTTTCTCTCGTAAGGGTTCATTGGCTCGAGAGTTACGGATCTGCCTGTTCTCTCTACCTTGCTTGCGAGGCGGTTGGCTAGATTGACAAGTGTCTTTTCTCTCTTTGCTCTGTAGTTCTCTGCATCAAGGATAACTCTGATGTACTTATCCGAATCCTTGTTGACTACGTAGCTTGCGAGGCACTGTACTGCATCGAGTGTAGAACCTCTCTTGCCGATGATAGTACCGGTGTCTTTGCCGGTGATCTCTGCGAATACGAGCTCTTCTCCTGCCTTGACGCTGAAGTCGAGATCGATTCCCATATTCTCGGCTATGTCTCTGAGGAATCCCTCGAGAGGATGATTCTCAGCAGGATCAAGCTTCTTTACCTCGTAGAGCATAGTGTCTTCGATCGAGAGGCTGTATTTCTTTTTGTTCCTGCGCTTCTTTTCTCCTTCGTGGGCTTTCTCCCTTGCCCTTGCGTCTTCTCTTTCTTCGGCTTCGAACTTATCGTAGTCGGCTCTTACTTCATCAGGCAGCTGCTGAGCTGAATTCTCAGGCAGGCCTGCAAGTATTGCATCTATATCGTCGAATGTTGCTTTTTCTTTTGTCTGTGGCTCTGCTTCTTCCTTCACGGTCACCCTTACTCTTGCGAGCTTGGAACCGATCCCCAGGAATCCATTAGATGACTCTTCGAGTACTTCTATCTCCACATCATCTCTATCTGCTTTGAGTTCCTTAAGTGCGAGATCCACGGCGGTATCAACATCGACTCCCCATTTTTCTGAAGATCTCATTTATTAATAACTTCCTTTCATTCTGACTCTCTTTTTCCTGGCGAGTTCTTTCTCTGCCCTCTGAGCGATCATGCGCTTTTCCTTTTCTTCGTTCATCTGAGCCTTGATCTTGTTGATCCTAAGGTTGAAGAAAATCTGCATGAACTGTCCGCCAGCCCAGTAGATAGCAAGACCTGCCGGGTATGAACGGGCGAGCCAAAGGATACTCAGTGGGAAGAAATATTTCATGATTGCGTTCATTGCCTTGTTCTGAGCAGCGCTTGCTCCAGGCTGCTGTGTCATCATCGAGTTCATGCTGAAAGCGATGAATGTGGAAATTCCAGCGGCAAGAGGCAATATCCATTTGTCAGGCTGAGCGAGATCCTGGATCCAGAGGAATGATTCGTGGTTCGCAAAGATCATTTCGCTGCCTGCCGGCATGTACTTCATCGGATTTCTCAGAAGTGTGAACAGTCCCATGATGATAGGAAACTGAATGAGCATTGGAAGACATCCGCTCAGTGGGTTGAATCCACTCTCGGAATACAGTTTCTGGATCTCTTCATTCTGCCTTTCTTTGTCATTGGCGTAGCGTCTCTGTATCTCCTGTGCCTTTTCAGACATCTCCGACATATTAGCCGTAGACTTTATCTGCTTTGCATAGAGAGGATAGAGCACCAGCTTTACTATGACTGTAAGGATGATGAGCGCGATCCCGTAATTGCCTACCAATTTGTATATCCACATAAGAAGATATCCGATAGGTTTTGCTATGATTCCCATTCTCTTCTCCGTTCTTATGGTACAGGGTCATATCCGCCCGGGCGCCCCGGGTGACATCTGAGTATTCTCTTCATACCCAGCCAGCTGCCTTTTATAGCTCCATACTTTTGAACAGCTTCTATATAGTATTGGCTGCAAGTAGGAAAATAGCGGCAGCGAGGCCCGAGATATGGAGATATTCCATCCTGATATGCTCTTACCATCGAGATAAATACTTTTTGTACTGCAGTTTGTTCCTTTTTTTCCATTGATGTCTGATTAAATGAGTCCACAATTTTTAAGAGCAGACTTCATGCAAGACTCTACTTCACCTTCTTTGTGGTCGAATATCCCGGCTCTGGCTACAAATATGATATCGTAGCCGTTTGCTATCTTTTCGCTGAGAGCTCTGTATGATTCTCTCATCAGGCGGCGCGCACGGTTGCGCATCACGGAATTGCCCACTTTCTTGCTTGCGACAAAAGCGGTCCTTGAATGATCAAGTCCGTTTTTCTTGTAGAGCACAACTACAAATCTGCTTCCCTTGGACTTTCCTCTGTTATATACCCTAGAGAAGTCACGCTGTTTACGCAGTGTAAGTTCGCTGTGGTCTCTCATCGTGACACCAATAATTAAGCAGTGAGGGACTTCCTTCCTCTTGCTCTTCTTCTCTTAAGTACCTTACGGCCGTTGGCTGTAGCCATTCTCTTACGGAAGCCGTGCTCTTTAAGTCTCTGCCTTTTCTTAGGCTGATAAGTTCTCTTCATTTTCTTACTCCTTTTTTACTATTATATTTACATCTCTAAAATATGTATTTCGCCTGCCCTCTAAATTCCAAGGACATAAGCCAAACAATTATAAGTTAAAGGTTTTTTTAAGTCAAGGCAGCGAAGCTGCCGTACACGTAATATATCTGATTTTAAATTTAATACATTCATTTCAAAAATCGTGTTATACACAATATATAGTGACCATTCTTACTTATTAACAACTTTATCAACAAGATGTGGATAACTATTTTTTTGATTTAGTATAATCTATGCAATTTCTAGTGATTTTAGCCTTTGCATATGTGGAAAACTCAATGTAAAATGGATTTACAAACATCAGGAGAGAAAAGTGTATAAGAACAAGATATGGGGGACTACCCTCAATTTTCTTAAGGAACATAATACAGAATTAAGCTATAACACCTGGTTGGCCCCTCTAAGGATACATCACATAGAGGAAGATTCCGGGATTATTTATCTTGCATGGCCAAATCAGGCCAAGCTCATTTCGCATATAAACGATCACTACCTGATCCAGATCGAAAATGCTATCAACAGCAGCAGCGATAAAAAATATCGAGTAGTTATAAAGCCCGATAAAGATTACGAAATTAAAAATATAGATACTTCAAAGATGAAGAATCCTTTGAATCAGGAAAAACTCTTCAATCCGAGATTTGTCTTTGAAAACTTCGTAGTAGGCAATTCCAATAAATACGCTCATGCTGTTTCTGTTGCTGTAGCAGAATCGCCTGGAGATATATACAATCCTCTTTTTATTTACGGAGGATCAGGTCTTGGAAAGACTCATCTTATGCAGGCTATTGGTGTTCATATTATCAGAAACAATCCGGCCGCAAAGGTGCTTTATGTTTCATCTGAGATGTTCACAAACGAACTTATCACTGCCATCAATGATGGTAAAACCAGAACTTTCAGAAATAAATACAGAAAACTCGATGTTCTTCTTATAGACGATATCCAGTTTTTGCAAGGTAAAGAAGCTACTCAGGAAGAATTTTTCCACACATTCGAATCTCTTTATCAGAACAATAAGCAGATAGTCATTACAAGTGACTGTCCGCCGGGAAGTCTTAAAGGATTGGATGAGAGACTGAGAACAAGATTCAGCTGGAATATGATAGCTGACATTCAGCCACCTGATTACGAGACAAGAGTTGCTATTCTTAGAAATATGGCTGAAAAATCCGATATTAAAATCGATGGAGAAGTCAGCGATGTTCTCAATCTCATAGCTAATCAGGTAAAGGATAATATAAGAGAACTTGAAGGAGCTTATAACAGAGTTGTTGGTTTATCTCAACTTTTGAATGATCCAATAACTGTGGATAATGCAAAAAGTATCTTAAAAGATATTATCAAGGATAATGAGCAGGCAGTTGCTCCTGAGAGAATAAGATCCATGGTCGCAAACCATTACAAAATCAAGATCGCAGATATGGATTCTCCTAAGAGAAACGCTGAGATCACTCTTCCAAGACAGGTTGCCATGTATCTTTGCAGAGAAGAAACTGATCTTTCTCTTCCAAAGATAGGAAAACTCTTTGGCAACAGACATTATTCGACAGTTATACATTCTATTGAAAAAATAGAAGAGCAGCTCAAATATGATGAATCTCTATATGAAAATGTTGAGACATTGAGAGCCAAACTTCATTCAGTAAAGAGATAAAAAACTTTTCAATAATCCTTCAATAGATTTTAAAGGTATTTATTAACTTTAATAGATCAACCAAATTAAAGGAAAATCAATAGATAAAAAAGTTTTCCACATAATCAACAGGCTATACTATAGCTACTACAATCAAATATAAATAATAAAATAAGAAAGCTGAGCAAGAACGAAAGGGAATTGTCATGAAGATCTACTGTAACAGAACAGAACTAAATAAAGCACTTAATAATGTATCTCATTCTGTTCCTGTAAGAACAACTTCTAATATACTGGAAGGAATTCTCGTACAAGTAGAAGATAATAAAATGAGTATAACTTCTACAGATACGAATATGACTACAGAAGTAGTTATAAATGCTGAATCAGAAGGATCATGTGAATTTGTTGTTCCTTTCAAACTTTTCAGCGCCATCGTTTCAAAACTTCCTGAAGATGAAATGATGATCGACCATATTGATGAAAAGAATAAGGTAAATATCAAATGCGCAGGGTCCAGTTCTGAAATCATTTGCTTCCAAGGTGATGAATATCCAAGGATATTGCTCAATGAAGGTGAAAATGAGATTTTACTCAGCAAAGAAGATATAAAGAAAATCATAAAAAAGACTGCTTTTAGTGCTTCAACTGATGAATTTAACAGAATAATCACCGGCGTACTTCTTGAAATCAAAGATGGAAGTATGAAAATGGTTGGTGTTGATCCTTACAGAATAGCTACATATAAGATCGATGTAGATAATAATGTGAATGTAAGTGTTATAATCCCAGCTAAGCTCATCATGGAAGTAGCTAAATTTATAGAAGATGATGGCGAAGATAAGATGAGCTTTGAGATCGTAGATAACAAAGTAATCATGAAGTTCGATAACAACAAAGTTGTAATCAATACTTATTCTGGTAAGTTCATCGATTATGAAAGAATATTGAATAAAGAAGGAAATATAAATGTAAGGGTGAAGAGAAATGATCTTCTAAGAAGTACAGAAAGAGCTTCGCTTTTGGCATCAGTACAGAATAACAATCTCATCAGATTTAATATTCAGAAGGATATGATATATATAACATCTCTCAATGAAGAGGGTAATATCGAAGAAAAGGTTGAGATCATCAATGATGGAGAAGACCTTAATATCGGTATCAATTCAAAATATCTTAAGGATGCGCTTTCTGTAATAGATGATGAAGAGATAAGCATCAATTTCAAAGACAGCGTAAGCCCTGCTATCATCAAGCCTTTAAAGGGAGATAAATATACATATCTGATACTGCCTATCAGAATGAACTAAATAATTAAGAATATAAATAATAGAGGTCATTATTATAGGGCGTCAAACATTCCGCCTGATAATATTGACCTCTTTTAGATTATATAAATTTTTTAATTATGATTCGTGCTACAATATTCATTAATTAAAATAGAGAATAGGAATATCAGTTATGGAAGTTAAAGATATTTTGAAATATTGTGATCATACTTTACTTACTCAGACAGCTACCTGGGAAGAAATAAAAAGTGTGATAGATGACGGAATCAAATACGAAACAGCCAGTGTTTGTATTCCTCCATCTTATGTTGCTCAGGCCAAGGCTTATGCTGGTGAAAATTTAAAGATATGTACAGTGATTGGTTTTCCTAATGGTTATTCAACTACAGCTGTAAAAGTATTTGAGACCGGCGATGCGATAGATAATGGTGCTGATGAAATAGATATGGTCATCAACCTTGGATGGGTAAAAGATAAAAGATGGGATGATATAGAAAATGAAATATCCACCATCAAGGAAGTATGCGATGATCACATCCTTAAAGTAATAATAGAGACATGTCTCCTTACTGAAGAAGAAAAGATAAAGCTTTGTGAGATAGTTACTCTCGCAGGAGCAGATTATATAAAAACATCTACCGGATTCAGCAAAGGTGGAGCAACTTTTGACGATGTAAAACTTATGGTAAACAACGTCGGTGATGGAGTAAAAGTAAAAGCTGCAGGTGGTATTTCCGGTCTTGAAGATGCTGAAGAATTTATAAAATTAGGTGCTAAAAGACTTGGTACCAGCAGAGTTGTAAAAGCAGCAAAAAATATAGAAAAATAGCTAATTTTTAGAATATATTTACAATAATCATAAAATAATTATTAAAATTTATATTTTTATTAGATAAATTGTATACAATTTTTGCCATTTAAATCAGATTTTTAGAGGTAAAAAAATGGTAGATTACACGCAAGGAAAAGGATATCAATATCATGTTGGACTCTATCCGGGAGATATTGGAGAATATGTTATCCTTCCCGGAGATCCTCATAGAGTACCAAAGATAGCAGCATATTTTGATGATGCTAAAAAGGTAGCTGAGAGTAGAGAGTTTGTTACTTATACAGGTTACCTTGATGGTGTAAAAGTAAGCTGCACTTCTACAGGAGTAGGTGGGCCATCCGCTTCGATCGCTCTTGAAGAACTTTGCAATGTAGGTGGTAAAACTTTCATAAGAGTCGGTACCTGTGGAGGCATGGATATAAATGTCACCGGAGGAGATATAGTTATAGCTACCGGTGCTGTTCGTATGGATGGAACTTCAAAGGAATATGCTCCTATAGAATATCCTGCAGTCCCGGATGTACTTGTTACTTCCGCACTTACATGGGCGGCCCGCGAACTAAAAGCAAATTACCATACCGGTGTTGTTCAGTGTAAAGATGCTTTCTATGGACAACATATGCCTGAGGCTCTTCCAAACAGTCATGAGCTTCTCAATAAATGGGATGCATGGCTTAGGCTTGGTTGTAAAGCTTCTGAAATGGAATCTTCTACACTTTTCGTAGTTGGTGCTTACAGAAAAGTTAGAGTTGGATCATGCTTCCTTGTAGTTGCAAATCAGGAAAGAGAAAAAGCCGGGCTTCCAAATCCTCAGGTGCATGATACAGACCTGGCTATCAGAATAGCAATTCGTGCTATTCGTCTGATGATAGAAGATGATAAAGAATATTTGAATAAAAGATTGTAATATACGGAGTTTATTATGGCAGAGACAATAGCAGCGATCTCGACCGCGCCGGGCGAAGGTGGAATAGGAGTAGTAAGAGTCAGCGGGCCTGAAAGTGAAAATATTATGCGCAGGCTCATGAAAGGCTGCCCTAAAGAAATAGAGCCAAGGCATGCATATTTTGGAAAGGTAGTAGCAGATTCAAGCGATGCTTCATCGGAAATAATAGATGAGGCTGTATTTCTGTTCATGAAATCACCAGCTTCATATACGGGAGAAGATATGGTGGAGATACAGGCGCATGGTAGCAATGTATCTCTTAAGAGCATTCTCTCTGCAATACTCGATTCAGGGCTGAACGGGATAAGAATGGCTGATCCGGGAGAATTTACCAAGCTTGCATTTCTTAATGGCAAGATGGATCTAAGTCAGGCAGAAGCTGTCATAGATATTATCAAGGCTAAGACTGATCTTTCCCTTGAAATAGCTGAATCTCAAAGAGAAGGCCGCCTCGGTGAAAATATAAGAGAGATAAGAGAGAATCTACTTGATATACTTGCTGAGATGGCTGTAGATATCGATTATCCTGATGAAGATTTTGAGGAAGATTCAGATTCCAGCAGCGATACTGTAAATAATTTAAGATGGGTACTTGATGATATAGAAAACCTCCTTGATACTGCTTCGATCGGAAGGATAGCGCGAGAAGGTATAAGAGCTGTCATAGCAGGCAAGCCAAATGCCGGCAAAAGTTCACTCATGAACGCTATTCTCGGAGAAGGAAGAGTTATAGTTACGGATATTCCTGGTACTACCAGAGATACCGTCGAAGAAAGCGCTTCACTTGGCGGTATACCAATCGTTTTAGTAGATACTGCCGGCCTTAGAGAGTCTGAAGATAAAGTTGAAAAGATAGGTATAGAAAAGACTACACAGGCTATTGCCGGCGCAGACATAGTTATACTCGTTATAGATGGCAGTCAGCCTCTTGATGAAGAGGATGAACAGGTGCTTTCCTATGTTGAAAAGATGAGCACTGATCATATGCTCGTTGTCATCAATAAAGAAGACCTCGGAAAATCCGTCAGCGAAGAAGAGATAAAGAAGAGACTTCCTGGAGTAAGGACTATTACGACATCTCTTGTCGGTAAAGCTGCTATGGATGCTGCCCGCAAGGTATCCGAAGCTATAGCAGATATGTTCAAATTCGCTTCGATCAATGTAAAAGAGATGAACATCATCACAAACGAGAGGCATGTAAAGATGCTTAGAAACGCTGTGATGAATATTGACGAAGCTATCAGCATGCTTCAAAATGGCGAGCCAATGGAAGTAGCAGAGCTTTCCGCTCACTATGCATATGATGCACTCGGTAAAATTATAGGCGAAGAAGTTGGTGATGAAGTTCTCAATACCGTCTTCAGTAAATTTTGCCTTGGAAAGTGATTACCATATTTGATGATAAATAAAACAGAAACAAACAATGCCAATTACGACATTATCGTTATAGGAGCCGGGCACGCAGGATGCGAGGCCGGGCTTGTTTGTGCGCGCATGGGAATGAAGACTGCTATGTTCTGTACGGATATAGAGTCTGTCGCGATGATGCCATGCAATCCTTCTATTGGAGGAACAGGCAAGGGACATCTTGTAAGAGAGGTGGACGCGCTCGGCGGTGAGATGGGTATAAACATCGATAAGACCTTTATCCAGTCTAAGATGCTCAACACTTCAAAGGGGCCTGCAGTACACTCGCTTCGCGCTCAGGCGGATAAGAAACGCTATCACGAAGAGATGCTTTCTACTATACATGCGCAAGAAGGCTTAGATCTCATAGAAGACGAAGTTACAGAGCTTATCACCTCTAAAAATGCCGATTTTTCGAAATATATTGACAATAATTCTAAAATAATTACAGAAAATGAGGTCATAAGCGTAACAGGTGTAAGGACCTCAGAGGGCAAAGAATACTCATGCAGAGCCCTTATCATATGCACAGGTACCTTCCTCGGAGGCAAAATTTTCATAGGAGACGATGTTACTATATCCGGCCCATCCGGTCTTAGACCTGCCACCAGGCTCGGTGAGCAATTAAGAGAACTCGGCTTTCCTATCCGTAGATTCAAAACCGGTACACCTGCGAGGATGCATAAGGATTCGATCGACTATGATCTGATGACAGAGCAGAAGGGTGACGAGAAAGTAGTCCCATTCAGCTTCATGAACGAGGATAAGGAATACGACATCGATCAGATATCCTGCTGGCTGTCATATACGAACGAGACTACTCATAAGATCATCAGGGACAATATAGAAAAGTCAGCTATGTACTCCGGAAACATAGTAGGAGTCGGCCCTAGATATTGTCCGTCTATAGAAGACAAAGTTGCGCGTTTCGCGGACAGAAAAAGACATCAGCTTTTCGTAGAGCCAGAGGGCTTAGATACAGATCTTATGTATATACAGGGTATGAGCTCCAGTTTGCCTGAGGATGTGCAGCACGCTTTCTATGCTACGATCAAGGGCCTTGAGCATGCAGAGATATTAAGCCCCGCATATGCTATCGAGTACGATTGCGTGGATCCTCTTTCTCTTAAGCCAAGCCTTGAGAGCAAACTGATGGATTGCCTTTTCTGCGCTGGCCAGTTCAATGGCAGCTCTGGTTATGAGGAAGCTGCGTCTCAGGGACTTATTGCCGGTATCAATGCGGTAAGGAAGTTAAAGGACGAGGAGCCACTTGTTCTTAGAAGAGACCAGGCATACATCGGAGTCCTTATAGATGATCTCGTTACCAAGGGTACTAACGAGCCATACAGAATAATGACTTCCCGCGCTGAGTACAGACTTCTCCTTAGGCAGGACAATGCTGACAGAAGGCTCACCGGCATAGGCTATGAGATGGGATCCGTCAGCGAAGAGAGATATAGAAGATATCTGGATAAGAAGGATAAAGTCGATGCTGAAGTCGAGAGATTAAAGGCTAAACGCATTGATATCCAAACATTCAGAGATTTTCTTATCAGGTACGAAGCTGAACCTAAGAGAGAAGATAAGGAAGCATATGAAAGAAAAATAGCAGAGATCGCTGAGACAGCTAATCAGTCTTTCGCGGATATACTTAAGCGACCTGCTATCAGATATGCTGATCTATTAGAGATAGATGATGATACCCGCCCTGCTCTTTCAGCCAATGAGGCTATAGAAGTAGAGGTGATGCTTAAATACGACGGATATATCCATAAGCAGATCAATGAAGTAGAGAAACTTCAGAATCTCGAGAACAAGAAGCTTTCAGAGAAACTGGATTATCATTCGATCAGCGGACTAAGGCTTGAGGCAAGGCAAAAGCTTAGCGAGATAAAGCCTATGACCGTAGGACAGGCGAGCCGCATAAGCGGAGTATCCCCTGCGGATATAAATGTACTGCTGGTATGGCTCGAAAAGGAGATGCGCGCAAAGTGAGCGATTCGTACGATAAGATCTACAAATCAATAGAAGAACATATCGGAACTGAAAAAGCAAATAGAGTTTCCGCTTATCTTGATATGGTATTAGAAAGAAATGAGCATATCAATCTGACAGCGGTAAGGGACAGGGATGAAGCCCTGGTAAAACATGTAGTTGACTCACTTGCAATCATCGATCTGCCTGAATTCAAAGAAGCCAAAACTATAATAGATGTAGGCACGGGCGCGGGCTTTCCGGGCGCGCTCCTCGCCATCGCTTGCCCGGAAAAAGAATTCGTCCTTCTAGACTCCACCCTCAAAAGACTCAAAGTAATAGACGAATTCTCTGAAGTCCTGGGCATCCAAAACATCAAAACGCTTCATGCCCGCGCCGAAGAAATTAATCGGAAGCCTCCGCACGGCGGAGCCTATGATCTCTGCATCTCGCGCGCCGTTGCAAATCTAAATACCCTTTCTACCTGGTGCCTCCCTTTCGTTAAGAAGGACGGACACTTCATTTCCTATAAAGGCGAAAACTACGGCGCTGAGCTCGATGCAGCAGCCACTACAATCAAACGCCTAAACGGTAAATTTGAACGTGTCGAAGAATACAAAGACGTACCGGAAGAGATAGCCGGACATGTTCTTCTGATAGTATCCAAGAAAGCATAGCTCCTAATACCCATATCCATTCAGAGATATTGTTTCACGTGAAACATCTCAACTGCTGTTTCATATAGTACTATATGGCCAATGTTTCACGTGAAACATTTCATCGCCTATCCGTATTAAGCACTGACCAAACTAGAACTCAATATAGCTTCGCATTCAGACACGGTCTCGTATTTATCACAATAGCTTGCATCCAAAGATTAAATCTTTCAACATTACAGCAAAGCTCTGTCTTCACCTTTGACCTGACAATCGCCAAGGACCAGCATTACAAAATGCTTACGCACGAAGCAAATTGATCTCTTCTATTGAATCATTCAGCACTACATTGTTTCACGTGAAACAATATCCTCACATCTATATGTAGTAGTTAGAATTCACAAATGACACAACCTGTATTTTGCACATTATAAAAACCGCTCATTTCACCAAAACATCACCTTAATTCGCATATATAAAGTAGAAAACACCCGCCAAAGGTAGTAAAATGACACCAAACTGTTAAATGGGGATTTATGGTCCGCAGGAGGAAAGCATGGGCAAAGCAATTGCTATTTTCAATCAGAAAGGCGGCGTAGGCAAAACTACCACTAACATCAATCTGGCAGCTGGTCTTGCATACAAAGGCAAGAAAGTTCTGATGGTAGATATCGATCCACAGGGCAACACTACCAGTGGTATTGGTATTCGCAAAAGAACTCTTAAGAATACACTGTACGATGCACTCATCGACACGAGCTTTGATGTAAAGAAAGCTGTACTTCCAACGAATACAAAGAATCTTTATATCATCCCGGCAAGCGTGGATCTCGCCGGAGCCGAGGTAGAACTCGCTCAGCTTGAAGGCAGAGAAGGAAGACTCAAAAGGGTTATCGATGCAGTAAAAGCAGACTACGACTACATTCTTGTAGACTGTCCGCCTTCACTTGGTATTCTTACGATCAACTCACTTACAGCTGTCGACAGCGTACTTATTCCTATCCAGTGCGAATTCTACGCGCTCGAAGGAGTAAGCCAGCTCATCAGCACTATCGAGATGGTAAGAAAGAGAATGAATCCTGATCTGTATATAGACGGAGTTATATTGTCCATGTTCGACGGCAGGACAAATCTGTCCCAGGCCGTTGTTGAGGATGTAAAGAACTTCTTCGGCGAAGCTCTTTATGACACTATCATTCCTCGAAACGTCAGACTTGCTGAGGCTCCAAGCTATGGAAAGCCTATTATCGAGTACGACCCAAGCGCCCAGGGAGCTAAGGCCTATCAGGAGTTCACCAAGGAGTTCCTGGCCAGAGACAGGGCAAGAAAGAAAGCCAAACACTAAGAGAGCAGCAAGCATAGAAAGCGGAAATAGATATGGCAAAGAAAGCAGGACTAGGAAGAGGCCTGGACGCACTGTTCGCAGATGCTGTTCCGGTAATGGAAGAGCTTACAGAATCTCCTGAAGAACAGACAGAACCTTCACCGGCAACCACCGAGAAGAAAAAGAGAAAAGCCCCCGACAAGCGCGCGAAAGCCGCAGAAGACAACGAGGATAGAATCCTCTACATAGACATAAACGACATAATCCCTAACAGCGCACAGCCTAGGAAGAACTTTGACGAGGTAAAGCTGGGCGAGCTGGCCGAGTCGATCAGAACTAATGGCGTCATCTCGCCTCTTATCGTAAGACAGAGCAAGAACGGCTATGAGCTGGTAGCGGGCGAGCGTCGCTGGAGAGCGTCAAGGATAGCAAAGCTCAAAAAAGTGCCTTGCATCGTACGCGACTTTGATGACCGTCAGAACGCTATAGTGGCTATCATCGAAAACATGCAAAGAGAAGACCTCGACCCTATCGAGGAAGCTCTTGGATTGCGCTCGATGACTGAAAAATACGGTTTCACACAGGAGCAGGTATCTGCTTCTCTTGGCAAGAGCAGAACATACATCGCCAACAGCATCAGACTCCTGAAGCTTCCTGAAGAAATACAGCAGTACGTATCAAGCGGACAGATGTCCGCTGCTCACGGACGCACGATCATCAACATACCGGATAAGAACAAGCAAAAAGAGATCGCAGACAAGATCATCAGAAATGACCTTTCTGTAAGGGCTACCGAAAGACTCGCAGAGAAAGTCAAAGACGAGCTGAAACCCGACCGCAAGCGCCGCAAGCCAAAGGCAGAATCCAAGGATCCTGCTGTAAGCGCCGAGACGCAGGCTGTCGAAAGAGAGCTCATGACTCTGCTGGGTACCAAGGTACGTATCAATGGGGATGAAAGCAAAGGTAAGATCGAGCTTGAATATTACAGCATAGACGAGCTCAACAGATTGATCGACTCATTGAGAGACGCCTTCAAATAGAGGGGGTAGGGGCTATGGATAACAACTTTATTGAAAACATCCCGATACCGGTCTGCGTAGTAGACACAGAGGGATGTATCAAGGCGGCCAACCACCGCGTGCAAAAGGTATTCCCATACGAGGAAATCGAAGGGCTTAAGTTCTTTGCTCTTACAGGAGTAAAGCGCGAGCAACTCTTTGAAGCAAATTCTGAAGAGATCGTCATCGACAGAAACTCAAGATCCTTCAAGCTCTGGGTAAACGAAAACGCAGACATCGACCAGGATGTGACGGTGTTCTTCGATGAGGTATCCGGAAGAGAATCCTACCGCACAAGACTAGAGCGGGAACGCGCGGCCATACTGCATATCAACATCGACAACTACGAGGAACTCATTGCGAGCGCTCCTGAAGACTACAGACGAGTGATACCTTCGCAGATCGACGGTATCCTCAGAAAATGGAGCAACACATACAACTCGCCTGTCATGAGCACAGACGATGACAGATATGTCATGTATACGAATCGCGACTCCATCGACAGGATGATCGAAGACAACTTCAGCGTTCTCGACGATGTGAGAGGCATCGAGCCATCGATAGACTTCCCGATCTCGATCAGTATCGGCGGCGGTATATCCGACGTATCGATCATGGAGACCGAAGAACTCGCGGAAGCGGCGCTCGAGCTTGCACTTGGGCGTGGCGGAGACCAGGCGGTAGTCAAGACCGACGACGGTACAAAGTACTTTGGCGGCACGCTCCAGACAATGGAGAAAAACAACCGCGGCAAGTCGAGAGTTATCGCTCATGCTCTGAAGGCGCTCATAAACGACGCCGACAAGGTGTTCATCATGGGTCATCATTGGCCGGACATGGACTCCTTTGGATCGGCTATCGGAGCCAGCGCGATGTGCAGCTTCCTCGGCAAAGAGCCATATATCGTCATCGAAAAGCACAATGACGCTCTCGATACCGTATACACCCATGTAGTGGATACCGATGAGTACAACATCATCAAGCCTGAAAAAGCTCTCAGGATGGTGACGGACAAATCGCTTCTCATCATCGTAGATACCAACAGGCCATCGCTCGTTGAGAGCCCTGAACTCGTCGAGGCATGCAAGACAAGGGCCATCATCGACCACCACAGACTTACGGAAGACTCGTATCAGAACGCGGCGGTCGCGTACATCGAGTCCTATGCATCTTCGGCCAGCGAACTTATGGCAGAAATGCTGCAGCACTTCTCGCAGAAGAGATTCATCAACAAGCTTGAAGCGGAATGCATGCTCGCGGGCATCATGGTAGATTCCAACAACTTCTCCGGAAGGACGGGAGTCAGAACCTTCGAAGCGGCTTCGTGGCTCAAGCGCGGAGGCGCGGATACTACCGAGGTAAAGAGGTTCTTCCAGATCAACCAGGAAGACTTCGTGACTAAGGCGAACGCGATCGCCAGCGCGGAATTCACCGACAGAGGGATCGCGTTCACTACCACAGACGGCATTACCAGCAACATGATGATAGTCAACGCGCAAGTCGCCGATGAACTGATGACGGTAAAAGGCATAAAAGCCACATTCGCGCTCGGGCGAAACGAAAGAGGCCAGACTATAGTAAGCGCAAGGTCGCTGGGCGAGATAAACGTGCAAACGCTGATGGAAAAACTCGGAGGCGGAGGCCATTTCACTTCCGCGGCAGCGCAGACCGACAGGCCGAGGGCCGAAGTGCTGGCAGAACTCAAAAAACTTGTGACCGAGTATCTCGACCGCGAGGAAGAAGAGCGCAGGCGCACTCTGAGCAAGACGATGGAAATAGAACTTATCAGATAGAAAAGGACAGTAAACTATGGAAGTTATTCTGAAGAAAGACGTTAAAGGATCCGGAAAAGCAGGAGATATCGTTAAGGTAAGTGACGGCTACGCAAGAAACCGCTTGATCCCGGCAGGGCTCGCGGTCGAAGCGACAGAAGCCAACAAGAGAGCTATCGAAAGAGAGAAAGCAAAGGCAGCTGAGAAATACGCTCAAGAAAAGGGCGAGGCTGAGGCTTTCGCTGCAAAGCTTTCCGCTGACACAGTCATCGTAAAGACTAAAGTCGGAGAAGGCGGCAGACTGTTTGGCTCCATCACTTCCATGGATATCGCTGAGGCAATAAAGGCGCAGACAGGCGAAGAACTCGACAAAAGAAAGATCGTGCTCGAAAAGCCTATCAAGGAAACCGGCAACTACGAAGTAGAAGTAAAACTCTTCCCTGAGGTCAGCGCTAAAGTAAAGATCCGCATCGAGGGCGGCGAAGCGTAATGGACGAAGAAAGAAAAGACCAACTCCTTCCACCAACAGATGTTGATGCCGAAAAGGCAGTGCTTGGCTCCATGCTTAAAAACAGGGATGCCAGGGCTGATTGTAGTGCGATTTTAAGGCCTGAAGATTTCTATCTCAGAGAGCATCAGGAACTTTTCAAGACCATGCTCGATATGGATCAGAAAGGCACCGGCATAGATATCACTACAGTCTACTCCGCTCTCAAGCAGAAAAAGACGGCAGACATGGTAGGCGGAATGACTTATCTGTCGAAGCTTATCGACGAAGCAATCGTACCTTCCAATGCCCGCTATTATGCCGAGACCGTCTTAGACAAGTCCAAGATGAGGCGCCTTATCGACGAGGCCGAGGCCATCAGGGACGCGGCTTACTCTGCGGAGCTTCCACCTGAAGACATACTCGATAACGCTGAGCAGAGAATACTCGAGATCGCCCACAAGTCTCAGAGATCGAGCTACGTGGACATCAACGACGTTATCTACGAAAACATCAGACAGCTTCAGGAACTCGAAAAGGGCGGCAAGGAAAAAGGCATCCCTACAGGCTTCAGGGATGTGGACAAGATACTCGGAGGTCTTCAAAAGACCGACCTTATCATACTGGCGGCGAGGCCGGGCGTCGGAAAGACCGCGTTTGCCCTAAATATTGCTGAGCACGCGGCATCGATCGGAAAGAAGGTAATGGTATTCAGCCTTGAGATGGCGAACACTCAGCTTGGCGAGAGACTTCTTGCCATGACTTCATCAGTGCCACTCGAGGACATACATAAGGGCGAGATCTCGCTGGATCAGTGGGACGATCTTTCGGCGGCTCAGGACAGTTTCTTCGGAATGGATATGGTGATCGACGAGTCTTCGGTCATCACACCGGTAGAGATGAAGAACAAATGCCGTCGCTTCAAGCAGGAGAAAGGCGACCTCGACCTCGTGGTCATCGACTATCTCCAGCTAATGAGTATGGGCGGCTACAGAATAGAACAGAGAGAAAAAGAGATCGCGGCGATCACAAGATCGATCAAGATAATGGCCAAGGAGCTCAACACCGCTGTAGTGCTTCTGTCACAGCTCTCCCGAGGCCCTGAACAGAGAGGCGGCGACCACATGCCTAAGCTCTCCGACCTCAGAGATTCGGGCGCTATCGAGCAGGACGCGGATATAGTCATCTTCTTAAAGCGTGACGACTACTACAGCTCAGAAGACGAGCAGGCCGACATCGACCAGAATTCGGCTCTCACCTGCGCGGTCAATATTGCCAAGCACAGAAACGGGCCGGTCGGCATCGCCAATCTCACGTGGATACCAAGATACGTAAAATTCGGTAACATGGCACGCGAACAGTAACGATACGCGCAGGCCGACGGACATTTTCGCTGCGTAATGTGCCCATAATATGTGACAATGAAAAGAAACAGAAATGTCGAAGATAAAACCAGTAACTGCCGAACGGAAAGATATTTTCCTTTATAAAACAAGAGTAGAGAATCTCTTCATCAACGAGTTCCTTCCGGAAGCGCCGGGGGACTATGTTAAGGTGTATCTTTTCGGACTGATGTATGCCCAGTACGATCAGGTGATAGACAGCGCCAAGCTCTCGATGATACTCGGACTCAGCGAGGAAGAGATCGAGGAAGCGTGGATATACTGGGAATCAAAAGGCCTGATAATATTCAGGACAGACATAACCGAGACCGGCGAACCCGACCGAAAGCTCGTGTTTACAAGGCAGATAGAAGCTCTCTACGGAAAAGCTTACGCCGAGCCGGCGGAAGAAATACCTGAGGAAAAACCTGCCGGAGCAGGAGAAGAAAGTATAGAAGGCGAGATCCCGCATTTCGTCAGCATGGACGATATGGAGTTCGATTCCATGTTCGAAAGAAAGATGCAGGACAACAGGCTTCGCGGGATATACAGCAAATACCAGGAAGTCACGGGCCGCACAGTATCGAGGCGCGAGACGGGCAAGATCGACGACGCCATCAAGGTGTATGGGATCGACCCGGATATCTTCGGCTTTGCCATCGACTACTGCGCCGATCTTGAAAAATACAGCATCGATTACATCTTCAAGGTAGCTCTGCGCTGGACCGAAGAAGGCTGCAAGACTATCGAAGAAGTCAAGAAAGTGCTCGAAAAGCACAGCACCAGAAATGCCTGGTACACTCAGGTGTTCAAAGCTCTTGGCTTCAGACGCCTGCCGGCTCCGGCTGACAGAGAGATCATGGACAGATGGTTCGACGAGATGGGCTGCAGCATTACCGAGGTATTGGATGCCTGCAATGCAAGTGCCGGTATCAGGGAACCGAATCTCAGATACGTAAATAAAGTGCTGGAAAACAGCAGACTCGAAAAGGGCGGAATAAATACAAAACCTCGCAAGGAAGAGCAAACTTCCAAGCAGGCGGTGCCTGTGAGCGAAGGCGGAAGCCCTGTGAGCAAAAAGGTATTGATGGACTACTATGAATTCCTGAGGGATGAAGGGGAAAAAGATCAGAAGAGAAGGATAGCCGAAGTTATCCGCAAGGTGCCGGCGATGGAGACAGCGCTTGGAGCTGAGAGCAATCTGAACTCAAGGATGATGTCACTAAGGCCGGGAGATGTAGGCCGCGGGGAAAGAGAAAAGCTGAGGGACGAAAGGACACGGCTTGAAGAGACAAAAAAAGAACTGCTTGAAGCAGGCGGTTTTCCGGCAGACTACATAAGCAGAAAATTCAAATGCGATATCTGCAAAGACACGGGCTACACCAACGAAGGTATGGTGTGCAGCTGCGCGAAGGAAAGAGCGGAAGAAGCATTTAAATGGATCGGAGATAATAGTAAGTCCGAATGACAGAAATAGAAGAACTGATAAACGAGACAACAGAAGACAAATCTGAAGATAAGTCCAAAGAAGAAGACTTTATGAGGGCGGCTGCTCTCGCATATGCAAGGTATCTTAAGGAGCACGGCCTGGAGCCGGGCGATGTTTCGGTGGAAGAAGCGGAAGCCGAAGAGACACCTGAAGAAGTAGAGACCGAAGCAGAGGCGGAGGAAGAAGAAGCCGAGCCTGAAGCTGAAGCAGAAGAGCCTAAGGTGGAAAAACCGGAAACGGAGACATCTGCCGAGGAGAAAGCAGAAGAGAAGCCTGAAGCTGACAAGGAAGCCGAAGAAAAGAAGGCAGAGCAGAAGAGCAAGAAGGAAGAGGCCTGGAAGAAGTATAAAGAGGAATTCGAAAAGCAGCAATCAACCAAAGAGCCTCTCAGCGCCATCATTAATCTGCATGACAACATACAGGACAAGATCGATGCAGCAGCCGGCAAAGTAGGAAGAGACTTTGCGAGAGGTATGCACAACATAGCTTCGACTTACCGAAACTCACGCCGGACCATCGGCCTGGCTATACTCAGTATGGGCCTTATCGCTGCGGTGATGCTCGTAGTCTTCGACAGATTCACAGTATATGAATACGCATACAACGGCAAAACGCTCGGCTATGTCAAGGAGCAGGAGGAAGTTACCGACGTGCTCGACGTTGCCGGAAGAAAGCTGACCCAGAATACAGAAACGGGCGCGAAGGTAGAGTTCGTCGCCAATCAGAACGTAACGTTCAACCCTGTAGATGGAAGGGGCAAGAGTACCGACGATGCCGATACCGCTGTCAACAAGCTCATATACATGACGGATATCGAGACAGAGGCTTACGGTGTCTACGACGGCCCACAGCTCAAGGCTATAGTGAAGGATCAGGAGGATGCCGAAAGGCTTCTTGAAGAGACCAAGGCCGAGCTTTCCACTCCTGACGCGGGCATGGAGCTCGTATCCTCAGACTTCCTCAATCCACTGGAAATAAAGCCGATCAACGTGCTCCTCGGAAGCGTCCAGAGCAACCAGGCGGCTCGACGCCAGATGATAGACGGCGGCAAGCTGGAAGTCTACCATATCGTGGACAGCGCCGATCTTGAGAACCCGGATATCCAGGAAACAGACAGCGAAGAAGAGCTGCAGAGCAAGATGATAGCGGCTCTGGCTGACAACTTCGGCGTAGATACGGCTAGCATCTTTGACGAAAACAACAGGGAAGTCATAACAAGTGTCGAGGAGGGCGATATAGTCTGCATCAGAAGCAATGTTGATCCTGTAAGCGTAAGGATGGTAGAGACAGGGCGCATCAAGGAAGTCATCGAATACCAGACGATCAAGAAAGATTCGGATGAGTATTACCAGGGCGACACATATATCGAGCAAGAAGGTAAAAATGGCTCGCGCATCTTCGAAGGAACCATTACCAAGGTCGCCGGCGAAGAGGAAAGCAGAGAGACTATCAGCGAAGAGATAACCAAGGAACCACAGGATAAGATCATTCTTGTCGGCACCAAGGAGAGACCTAAGACAGCGGCGACCGGCACATTCCAGATGCCGATCAAGAGCTATGTGGTCACTTCGGAATACGGCGGAAGATGGGGCCGTATGCATGATGGAATGGACTTCGGAGCTGCGACAGGCACTACGATTTACGCAGCTGACGGAGGAACAGTCATCAGAGCTTCGTACTACGGAGGCTATGGTAACTGCGTCGAGATCGATCACGAAAACGGATATGTGACAAGATACGCTCACTGCAGCGCACTCCTTGTAAGCGTAGGCGATAAGGTATACCAGGGCCAGGAGATCGCACGAGTCGGTAATACGGGTCACAGCTTCGGTTCTCACCTACACTTCGAGGTCAGGGTCAATGGAGCGTCACAGAATCCGAGAAATTATGTAAATCCGTAAACACCAAGGGTATAAATAGCAAGGGCAAAACGAAATTGCAGGACAGATACAAAGAAGACATCAAAGTAGAGAATAGAGGAGCAGAGGATATCGAGGCCGCGCTCAGCGAACGTCAGGAGGCACGAAAAGCAAAAGTAGCGGCAAGCCAGCGCCGCAAGAAACGCAGGATGCTGATCATAATTTTGCTTGCCTTTGTTCTCATGGCTACGATGTGCGGAAGGGATATCATAAGGCTCAAGGCCGAGAATGCTGAGCTCAAAAAACAGCAGGTGTCCCTCGAAAAGCAGAGAGACGAGCTGAAGGAAGAACTCAAGAACACAGGCGAGAGCGAGTACATCCGCGAACAGGCGAGAAAGCAGCTCAGGCTGCTAAACCCGGGCGAGATACTCTTCACCTTTGAAGATGATGAGTAGAGGTGCGCGTTCAGGTTCATATGGATAAGATAAACATAGAACAAGCGATAATAGTCGAGGGGCGCGACGATGTCACAGCTGTATCTGAGGCTGTCAATGCCCTGATAATACCGACACATGGCTTTGGGATCACAGCCGAGACTTGGGGAGTGATCGCCAAGGCATATGAAGAAAAAGGCCTCATAATACTGACCGATCCGGATCACGCCGGAGAGGAGATAAGGCGCAAGCTGACGGAGAAATTCCCTGAAGCGATACAGGCGTATGTATCGAGAAGCGAAGCGACTGCCGCTGACGATATAGGGATAGAGAACGCGAAGCCCGAGACCATAGCCGAGGCACTGGAAAAGGCCCTCGCGAGAGCCGGGAAAGAGGCAAAGGCCATTCAGGCAGAGACGATATACGCAGACATGTCTGATCTCAGGGAGCTCGGACTTGCAGGGACTGAAGGAGCTACAGAGATGAGGGCCGAAGTGGCCCGTGCTCTGGGTATAGGCTACGGCAATGCCGGGGCATTCATAAAAAAATTAAAAGGATTCGGAATAGGCTTAGATGAGCTCAAAGAAGAAATCGAAAAGATCCGCAAAGAAGACTAGCTATACTCCAAGGCCAAAGGGCCTGGCGGGGGTAAGGCCAGATAAGGCACTCGGGCAGAACTTCCTCATTGACGAGGACACCATCAGCACCATAGTGAGCGAAAGCGGCGTCACAAAGGATACACTGGTGCTCGAGATAGGGCCGGGAACCGGAGCGCTTACCCTCCCACTCGCGGAAGCCGCGGGAAGAGTAATAGCAGTAGAGCTTGATGAGGGCATGATCAAAGGCCTTCGCGTCAAGACTTTTAGCCTTGGCAATGTCGAGATCATACATCAGGACATACTTGAAACGGACATAAAGAGCCTCGCTTCAGAGGCAATGGCAGAGCACGGACTCAAAGAGCTCCGCATCATAGGCAATCTGCCATATTACATAACCACACCTATAATCATGAAGCTGCTGGAATCGGATACCGGAGCTACCAGCATCACAGTGATGATGCAAAAGGAAGTAGCGGACCGCATCGCTGCGGAGCCGGGCACAAGAGCATCCGGTGCCATCACCTACCCTGTCCACTACTACGCCAGGGTAAGCGAGATAGCCTTCGTTCCAAAAGAATGCTTCTACCCGGTACCAAAGGTCGACTCAGCTGTGCTGAGACTGGATCTTAGAGATGAGCCGGCAGTCAAGGTCAAGGATGAGGATCTGATGATGCGATGCGTCAAAGCGGGATTCTCGATGAGACGAAAGACGCTGCTCAACTCTCTTACCGCACTCGGATATCAAGATAAACAAATACTGTCGAAAGCGCTTATTTCCGCGGGGATCGATCCGACCCGCAGAGCAGAGACTCTCACTCTGGAGGAATTCGCAAAACTTTCCGACAACTTGCAGGAGGAATAAACTTGCAGGACAAACTTCGCAAAGTCCTGGTGTTTCTGAAGGGGATACTTTTTAAGATCGGAGGCGCCATCAAGGGACTTTTCTACAAGATTTTCCCTAGAAGAAATGCTAAATACTTCGACGCAGATCGACATGAGATCAAGTACATTGCACTCATGGGCGTTTACGCGCTGGCGATCAATATCTATATTGAAGTATTCGCCAGATTTACTACGGGTATATTCGAAGGCTTCCGGTGGATGTTCACCCACCCTCTCATATTCCTTTACAATACCCTGATCATTTTCGCTACGATGACTATCGCGCTGCTGTTCAGGCGCAGGCGTTTCGTGTGGTTCATCGTATCGCTGTTCTGGATCGTCATAGGCACGGTCAACGGCTTCATCCTCCTATCCAGGATGACACCGTTCACGCTTTATGACGCCAAGAACATCACGGACGGCATCTCGATCGTCAACACCTATTACACAGGGTGGCAGATCATACTGGGCATTATCGGTATATCGCTCGGCGTCGCGGCTATCGTGATGATCTTTATCAGGAGCGAGAAATGGAAGAACATCAAGTATCCTAAGAGCATCCTCGCCATTCTCATCACCTTCGGGGTGGTGGCGCTTGCGACTGTCGCGGGCATCAAGACGGGGCTTATCGGTACGTTCTTCGGAAACCTCAACTACGCGTATAGAGACTATGGTTTCGCTTACTGTTTCGTGTCGACATCGACTGACGCAGGCATATCCAAACCACGCGGTTATTCGGAGGAGATGATCACAGGCATCCTCAAGGATAAGACCAAGAGGGGCACCGATACTGTTCTTCCGGAGAAGACCGACAGCACCGAGCATCCGAATATCATCGTGCTTCAGATGGAGTCTTTCACCGTTGCGCAGGATTACAAGAATATCGAGGTCTCAAAAGACCCTACCCCGGTGTTCAATTCGCTGTATAAGAATTACACCTCGGGCACGTTCGAAGTACCTGCCTGCGGAGCCGGTACGGCCAATACCGAGTTCGAGCTTTTGACGGGCATAAGCGCCAAGTTCTTTGGCCCGGGCGAATACCCATATAAGGGAAGGCTCAGAGAAAACACTCTCGAAAGTCTGGCTTACGTTACAAGGAGCCACGGCTACGCTACGAGCGCGCTTCACGATCACCGCGCACTCTTCTACAACCGTAACGAGGTATACGCTGATCTCGGCTTCGACACATTCACTTCCGTCGAATATATGAACAATGTCTCCTTCACACCTACAAACTGGTGCAAGGACACGGTTCTCACCGACGAGATCATGGAGATCATGAAGCAGACCGACGAGCGCGATTTCCTGCACGTCATCTCCGTTGAGGGACACGGCGGATATCCGACTGAGCAGGTGTTCAAGAATCCATATACCGAGGTCACTGCCGACGATATGGATACGAAGTGGAAGTACGAGTACTACCTGAACGAATGCCACGAGATGGATACGTTCATCGGCGATCTGATAGAGGCGATCAATGAGGCAGATGAGCCGACGGTCATGATCATCTACGGTGACCATATCCCTGCGATAGACGTAAAGGAAGAGAACTATAAGCAGAAGGATCTCTATTGCACACGCTACGTCATCTGGGACAATATCGGTCTTGAGAAGGACGACCACGACATCCACTCCTATCAGGCTGGCGCTAAACTGCTCGAGGCAGCGGGCCTTGAGCACGAGGGCATCATCTTCGATTACCAGCAATCCAACAGCCCTAATGACAAGACATATCTGGACGATCAGGAGGCTCTGTCATACGACATGCTTTACGGAAAGCACTACGCTTACGGCGGGGTCAATCCTTATCCGAAGATCGATATGAAGATGGGTCATAAGCAGATCAAGATCAAGGATATCGTCAAGATCGGAGACCGCTACTACATAAGAGGAAGCAACTTCACGGAGAGATCGATCATAAGCAAGGGCAACAAGCAATTGTCGACGGTATATCTGTCGCCTACCCTGTTGGCTCTCAACGAGGAGATAGACCCTGATGACATCACTAAGCTGAAGGTCAATCAGGTGGATAAGTCTGAGGATACGGTACTGACTACGGTCGGAGCCAACGAAGAGCTGTAGAAGAACTGTAGAAAAAGGTGCGAATCATGTCTGAAGAACTGAAAGAAGCATTAGAAGAACAGGTAGCAGAGAACGCGGAAATCAATGAAGAGGCCCCTGTGGCTGAAGAAATTTCAGAGGAAAGCGCGGAGAACGTAGAAGCGGCAGCCGAGGCGACAGATGATGATGCGTCGGCGGGCGAGGCTTCACACGCTGATGATGGGAAATACGAAGTCGAGGGGATACTTGAGCTCGCCGAAGACGGGTTTGGTTTTCTGCGCTTCGACAATTTCCTTACTTCCAACAAAGACATCTACGTGTCCCCTACCCAGATACGCCGCTTTGGACTTCGTACCGGCGACAAGATAAACGGTATCGCCAGGAAACCACGTGGCTCTGAGAGATTCGGAGCGCTTCTGTTCGTCAAAGATGTTGACGGTCTCGACCCGATGACAGCAAAGAGGCGCCCTCATTTCGACAATCTCACTCCTATTTTCGCAGATGAAAAGATAGTGCTTGAGAATTCGAGCATCGATCTTTCGACCAGAGTAATGGATCTTGTTGCGCCTATAGGGCGCGGACAGAGAGGCCTCATCGTCGCTCAGCCTAAGGCCGGCAAGACTGTGCTGCTCAAAAAGATCGCAGCATCGGTCGAGGATAAGTATCCGGATATAGAACTTATCGTACTGCTTGTCGATGAGAGGCCTGAGGAAGTCACCGACATGAAGAGGAGTCTCAAGCATTCCGAAGTCATCTATTCGACTTTCGATGAGGAGACAAGGCATCATGTAAAAGTTGCGCAGATGGTGATAGAGCGCGCTAAGCGACTTGCCGAGGAAGGCAGAGATGTTATGATACTGCTCGATTCAATCACCAGACTCGCCAGAGCATATAATATGGAAGTACCGGCATCGGGACGCACGCTTTCGGGCGGTCTCGACCCGGGTGCGCTGCACCCGCCGAAGAAGTTCTTCGGCACAGCGCGGAATCTCGAAGAGGGCGGAAGCGTTACAATTCTCGCTACCGCGCTGGTCGAGACCGGATCCCGCATGGACGACGTCATCTTCGAGGAGTTCAAGGGCACAGGCAATATGGAGCTCCACCTCGACAGACAGCTCAGCGAGAGACGCATCTTCCCTGCTATCGACCTGTACAAGTCGGGTACGCGTAGAGAAGACTTGCTCCTGACTCCTGAAGAGTATCAGGTGATGTACATGCTCCGCCGCGAGATGAGTCGTGGCAACGTGATGGACGTTACGGAGGAGATCATCGACAACCTCTCATCCACTAAGAGTAATAAAGATTTCGTAGATTTCATGCTGAAGAAGCTGCACTGAAATGGCAAAACTGGATTACAGTAAAATCTTCATAAAGGAAGCCTGCCCTACTAGCATAGGCGGACAAGCGATAATGGAAGGCGTAATGATGCAGGGCCCTGACAGGATCGCCATCGCGATGCGCCTTCCTTCGGGTGAGCTCTATCTTAGGACAAAGAAGCGCCCTAAAAAGAGCACAGCCATGAAGATCCCGTTCGTACGCGGAGTCGTCGCTTTCTGGAATTCGCTTGTAGGCGGCATGGGCACGCTGATGGAATCGGCAGATATCCTTGAGCAATACGCTCCTGAGGAATACGCCGAGGAGCCGGGCAAACTCGAGGCCTGGATCAACAAGAAGTTTGGTGCTAAGGCGGCGTGGAACTTCCTGCTCTGGAGCGCTGTGGTAATAGCGATCGTCATTTCCATAGCCCTGTTCGTGATCTTCCCTACCTGGGTGGTCAACTTTGCAGGCAAGTGGATAAAGAACGCGATCGTCCTCAACCTCATCGAGGGAATTCTCAGGATACTGATGTTCATAGGCTATGTCGTGGCGATACGGCAGATGGAAGATATAAAGACGCTCTTCCGCTATCACGGGGCAGAGCACAAGACGATACACTGCTACGAAAACGACAGGGTGCTGGTACCAGAGAACGCGCAGCAGTTCTACACTTTGCACCCAAGATGCGGGACAAGCTTCATGGTGTTCGTACTCATCATAAGCCTCCTGCTTTTCAGCTTCCTTGGCTGGCCTAATCTGGCGCTTAGGATAGCCTCGAGGATACTCCTCATCCCTGTGATTGCGGCCATAAGTTATGAACTTCTCAAGTGGGCAGGCCGCTCCGACAACAAGGTCGTGAGGATACTGAGCTGGCCGGGGCTTATGCTCCAGAAGCTCACTACAGCCGAGCCGACTTTAGAGCAGCTCGAGGTAGCGATACTCTCTCTCAAGGCCGTGCTGGTAGACCCGGGCGTTCCTGAGATAGACAGCTTCGTAGATAAAGATGGAAACATCACAAGATCAGCGGCCGAGGAAAAGGCGATCGAAGAGGAGATGGAAAAGTGGGCCGCCGAGGTAGAGGCTCATACCGCGGTGTCCAAGCAGACATCAATAGAATCCATCGAAGAAAACCGCAACATGGAAGAGCGGACGATCTTCGAGGAGCCTGGCATACAGCCTGCAAATGAGACACAAATCGAAGAAGCGATAAAGTTCCTCGACGATCTGGACACTGACGGTTATACTATCGTAGCTCCTGAAGAGACCGATGGCCGCACTATAGTAAGAGCTATCGTGGACCGCGAGGCCGCGCAGGCTAAGGCGAGGACCATCGCCAGAAGATACACCAAAGATATAAAGACTTACGAGAACGCCCTGGCCTGGGGGCAGGCTGCACTGGGTATGCTGCCTAACGGCAAGAACGAAGCGAAGACTATCATGTCTTACGCTACGGGCCTCAGCGCTACCGAGATGATCACCAGAGCGAAAGAACTGATGCGCGATGACGACTTCGAAGAATTTGAAAAGCGCATCTACGCCAGGATAGAGGGTCAGCCTCTCCAGTATATAGTCGGCATGCAGGAATTCATGGGGCTTCCGTTCAGGGTGAACCCATCCGTTCTGATCCCGAGGCTCGATACCGAGATACTCGTTGAACAGGTGCTTGGCATCATCGAAGGAAAAGAGCTGAAGTCACCTGAGATACTCGACCTCTGCACGGGAAGCGGAGCCATAGGAATCTCTATAGCGGCCAAGGTGCCTGACGCCATAGTGACCATGACCGACGTGTCCGAGGACGCGCTTCAGACCGCGATGAGCAACGCAGGCCTTAACGGCGTCAACAGAAGATGCAGCTTCCTGCTCGGAGATATGTTCGATGCTATCAGCGAGGACAAGACATTCGACATCATCGTATGCAATCCTCCTTACATAAAATCTGACGTCATAGAGACGCTCGATGTGGAAGTAAGAGAGCACGAGCCGAGGATGGCTCTCGACGGCGGCGCCGACGGGCTCGACTACTACCGCATAATCGCGAACGAAGCCAGCATGCACCTCAAATCCGGAGGTATACTGGCTCTCGAGATCGGCTGCGACCAGGAGGTCGACGTAAAGCGTCTTCTCAACAAAGCAACAACATTCTATCCGCCGAGAGTGGTCAGGGATCTGATGCACCTCGACAGAGTGATAATAGCGGAAAGGAGATAATTATGTGTCTTTCAACTGTATATAAAAATGAAGTAAGCGACGCTAATATGCTCGCGAAGAACGTGGCGGATATCAAGGTGGAGAACGGACAGATCATCTTCACCGATCTCATGGGAATCCGCACTGTCTTTGACGGTTCGCTCGAAAAAGTCGACCTGATGGACAACTACGTAATCGTAAAACGTAATCGTAAAATAATCACAAAACCGATTTGCCAAGGTCCGTTTCATATATGCTTTGGCTCCTGATGTTCCCTCGCCGGGAATTGCTACTCGCTCGACCTTGCCGCTTGGAGAACCTAGTCTGACGCTTCGCTTGCGACGACCGGTTCTTAGCCAAGCGCCTGCAGTCTCGTCGTGCAATTCCTAGCGGCTCCTCCACGCACTCGCCGCAGCACATATGAAACGGACCTACTTTAACAGTATTAGAGAGGGAGAGTATGTATTACAACGACTTTAAGGACATCAAGCTTTCGGGGCTGGGTATGGGATGCATGCGTTTTCCGGTAATAGATAGCGATGAGGCAAAGATCGACCA
>CADAUB010000007.1 GCA_902790965.1 uncultured Eubacteriales bacterium
GCTTGAACAAAGTAAAAGCCCGCGTCTTGAGGCGCGGGTCAGCAAAGGGGGCTTATAGCCCCGGTTCGAACCACCCGTTTTACGGGTGGCACCGATTTTTACAGATATTTCTGCGTGGATCCTACAGAAGTGCGTTGATCTCTTCTTCGATCTTCTTGGCCTGATCTTCAGGAACGAGCCCCTTGCTTACTACGAGATCAAATACCTCACCGCAGCTTTTTCTTCCCATCAGCTTAGCCGCAGGGTTGTTTGCGAGCGATGGAGCATACTTTGCAAGGATAGCCTTGTACTGAGGATTACCAAATACGTCTTTAACCTTTAATTCTCTGAATGTCATATTAGCCACCTCCTGTTGTTGACTAGAATGAACGATGTGATCTTGAACTCATTTTAGCATTTTCTCGGGCAGTGTTCCACCATAGCAAAAGCCTCACGCTGTGGCCTCTCGTATTCATTTGCGAAGAAAAATGCTGTAGAATACAAGCATGAGATATGACCACCATTTTGATCTGATAGAAAAAAGCCCTTCGGCCCGCGTATACGAGTCGGATGGTTTTTTGATGCGCATCGATTTTTTCGATCACATACTTCGAGTTGCACTTGTAAAAAGTGACATCCCTATGGTGCCTACATGGAGCGTCTGCCCGAGCGCTGATGAAGTGCCAATAGAGGGCAGGGACAAGCTGTCGACGGAGGGCTTTGATCTGGAAAAGCCGGCGGTCGAGGAGAGCGATGATGAGATAAGATTCGCTCTTTCCGGCGTGAGGTTCGTCATAGAGAAAAAGAACTTTCGCATAACTGCTTCGACAGACAAGGGCGTTATCTATAGGGACAGAAGCGGGCTAGCGTATAACTTCGATGGCGAGCTCGGGCATGGCAGTGCTCACTATACGGACCGATTCGAAGGCCAAAAGATATATGGGCTTGGAGATAAGGGCGGCCCTGTGGACAAATCCGGGAGGCGCTATATCATGTCGGCGACTGACTCGATGGGCTACCGCACTGATACGAGCGACCCTCTGTACAAGCAGATTCCTTTCTTTATATGCGATCACGCGGCCGGTTCATACGGTATCTATTACGACACATACAGCAAGGGCTGCATCGACCTCGGTGCTTACCATGACAATTACTACGAGCACTTCCAGTCGGCGCGCTTCGACGAGGAAAACATGGTGTTCTACCTTATACTCGGCACTCCTGCTGAGATAGTGCAGCGCTTCACATCTCTTTGCGGAGGCGCGGCCAAGGTGCCTGAGTGGGCGTTCCATTACTGCGGCAGCACTATGGAATATACCGACGTGCCGGATACTGACGCGAGGCTTCGCGGCTTCATCGAGCGATGCGAGGCTGAGGGGATACGCGCCAGCGGCTTTTATATGTCGAGCGGTTATACGCAGATAGGGGATAAGCGCTGTGTATTCAACTGGAACACAGACAAGATACCTTCACCTGAGGCGCTGTCGGAGTATTACGAAAAGCACGGTGCCCACCTGATACCAAACATAAAGCCTGCGTTTTTGGATGATCATCCGATGTATGAGATGATCGCTGAGAATGGATGGTTCCTCCACTACGAGGATGGCACGCCTGCTAAGTTCCCGTTCTGGGGAGGAATGGCGAGTTACCTCGACTTTACGGATCCGGGCGCGTACGAGTTCTGGAAGGACTGCGTAAAGAAGCAGCTCATCGAAAAGGGCTATAGGCATATCTGGAACGATAACAACGAATACGATATATACGATGAGGCGGTATATGCAGATGGCTTTGGACGGCAGGTAAAGGCGGCGCGCATCTGCCCGCTCTTTTCATACCTGATGACAAGAGCGAGCAGGGAGGCCTGCCTGGAGGCAGGCGTCATGGAGCCGTTCAATATATCTCGCTCAGGCATAGCCGGCTCCCAGCGCGCCGCGTCCACATGGACAGGAGACAATTACACTGACTTCTCCGAGCTTCGCGGATGCCACAAACAGGCGATGACGATGGCGCTCACGGGCTTTCTGTTCTTTGGCCACGATATAGGGGGCTTCTCTGGCCCAAAGCCAGGCAAAGAGTTGTTCCTTCGCTGGATACAGTACGGGATATTCCTGCCTAGGTTCGTGCTCCACTCGTGGAAGCCTGGCGAGGATGCTACCATGCCGTGGCTCTATCCCGACTTGATACCGGAGGTAAAGAGCATGTTCGGCCTTCGGGAGAGACTGGCATCTTATCTTTATGAAGAGGCAGAGCGCGCTAGGGCGAATCATATGCCGCTTATCATGCCGGTCTTTTTAAAGGATCCGTCATACGATGTGGAGAGCGACTTTTTCCTTTGCGGTAACAAGATACTGGCCTGCCCGGTCTTTGACGAGGGAGCCTGCGATGTGACAGTGACCTTGCCGGATATCCCTGCGGTGAAAGAGGGCTGGAAGCTGCGCGGCGAAGGGGAGATACATAAAAAAGGAGAGACACTGACGGTGCAGTGCCTCCCAAGTGACCTTCCTGTGTGGTTCGAAGCTGTTTAGCAGCCTAGATATCGATCTCTTTCTGCTCGTAAGACTCTTTGAGCTTCTGCTCTTTTTCGATCTGAAGCTCGGCAACTCTCTTCTTCGACAGCGGATATGCCACAAAGAGCAGCACGGCCATGATCCCAAATAGCACAGCAGGGATCAGCGTAGCGAGATCATACATAGTACTAAGATTTTCAGGCGTCTGCACGGCGCCTTTTTCGTATCTGTAATTCATTCCGAGGAGAGCTCCGTTAACACAGATCGCTGAGAGCACCTGCCCGAGCTTACGGAAGAAGTTGAATACAGAGTAGGCTGTACCTGTATCGTGAGAGCCTGTCTTTACCTCGATGTCGTCGGTGGAATCCGTTACCATCGCCCAGAGCTGCATCACGAGTGTCGTGAGTCCGCAGCCGCTTATGAAGTTCATTGCGAGGAAGATCCACATGAGTTTTGACGGGTCCATGCCGCGCATAAAGAACAGTGCAAGATTCGCAACGGCCGCCAGCGTGAGCCCGACAGATGTAACCTCTTTCTTACCGATCTTGCGAGCCATCTTAGGCAGGAAGAACATGAAGATGATCATCGGCGAATAAGTGCATGCCTGTGTGGCGAGGTTCATCCAGTTGGCGTGGAAGTAGTCATCAAACAGGTATGTATAGAAGCTCTGAGTGAACATCTGCCCCGAAAGGAGGAGCATCGACACCAGACTGATGGCGACGAAAGCGCGGTTCTTGAAAAGGAGCGCGATAGCTTTTTTCGTAGCGCCTTTCTCCTTTGCCTTAGGCTTGGTCTTGACTCTCTCCTTGTTCATCGTGAACGCAAGGATAAGAAGGACCGCGGAGACTATAGCCATGATGACCACGCCTCTGAACACCGGGCCATACTGCATGTCGGTGATGACCCTTCCGTTTTCACCCACGACAGGCTCGCCTGTTTCGTCGAGCCTTGGAGCGTAGGCGAAGCTTGCGATCAGAAGCACCGGTATGGAGCCTATGGCCGCTCCGATCGAACGCCATACGGAGAGCTTGTTGCGCTCGCGGTCATCCGTGGTGACAACTGAGGCGAGGGATCCGTAAGGGATCTGGAGCATGGTGTAGATCATGCCGAAGAGCACGTAAGTCACAGTCGCGTACACGCATGTCGAGACGGTGCTGCCGGGCTCTCCCATGTTTCCGAATTTGGAGAACATAAGAACACCACTTATGGCAAGAGGCACAGACGCGTATAGTATCCATGCGCGGTAGCGCCCGTATTTTGACGGCTTCGTAGTGTCGGCGATACGTCCCATGATAGGGTCGTTGATGCCGTCCCAGATTCGCGCTCCGATGAACATCAGCATGATAAACAGAGGGCTGATGTGGAGTATATCCGTGTAGTACTTCTGAAGAAGTGTGGTGACCAGGCTGAATATGAGGCAGCCAGCTGTGTCTACCAATGCGTAGCCGGCATAGTCCTTGAGTTTAAGACCGCTGGTACGCGCGATGTATTCTGTTGATTGTTCCATTGGTCGTCTCCTACTAGCAGCATTTCCGAACGATTTCAGTATAGCATCAAAAAAGCGGTGTACAACGAGCCATACATTGTCTTTTTTACTTAGTTTTACAAGCACTGTGTGATATTATTGTACGTGGAAAATAGCGCCCAAAGAAGCATTCAAAATCAAGAGGAACAAAGCACATCCATGGAACTCAAAACAGGTATAAGGAATTCGAAAGAAATCATAGTTACTGAAGACATGACCGCAGCCACTGCCGGCAGCGGAGGGCAGAGGGTATTCTCGACGCCCCACATGGTAGCTCTCATGGAAACGACTGCATGGTCGAGCGTTGAACCCTGTATGGAAGAAGGGAAAACTACAGTTGGGACTCATCTGGATATAGCGCATCTTTCGGCAAGCCCGGTCGGAGCCCGCATCGTATGTGAAAGCGAACTCATAGAGATCGACCGCAGAAAGCTGGTGTTCAAAGTGACGGCCAGCGACAATGCCGGCCTCATAGGCGAGGGCACCCATGAGCGCTTCATTATCGATATAGAAAAGTTTATGAAAAACACAGAAAGCAAGTTGAACTAGTTATGGCAAAGATATACATCACAGGACACAGAAATCCCGATCTCGACACACTCTGCGGAGCATCAGCCTACGCAAATCTCAAAAATCTCGTAGACCCTTCAAATGAATATCTTCCTATCCACTGCAGTCCTATCTCGGACAGCGTGAAAGAGCAGATGGAGGCAATGGGCCTCGAGATCCCACCTTACAAGAAAGACGTCTATCCTAAGGTGCGCGATGTAATGCTCACATCAGGCCTTAATATGCAGGCCGCCGATCCTATTTATGATCTTATAAAAGCATACAGCATGGACATGCCTCCGGTGATCCCTCTATACGAAGGGGAGTCATTCAAGGGCCTCCTTAGCGTGGACGATATAACCGCTTGGTTCCTCGAGAACAACAAACAGGAAGACCGCGAGTACGAGTTCACCGCTGAGAACATCAGCAAGGTGATCCCGGCCAAGATGGTGCACAGTGGCGGCGATGGCGCTGTTAAGGGAACAATAATGATAGGAGCTGCTGACTACGAACACTTCTGCAACTTCATCGACAACTGCGAGTCGTGCATAGTAGTGACAGGTGGCCGTAAAGAGCACATCGAATATGCCATATCCAAGCAGGTGAATGCGATCATAATCACAGCCGAGGGCGATGTCCCTGATGTAGATTACTCAGGATACAAAGGATATATTTTCAGGACTGACGTCGGTACCACAGAGACCATAAGAAAGCTGAGACTCTGCGAGGAGATCATCACCATGACTGAAGCAAAGACCGACACTCTGGATGTAGAAGAGAGATTCACAGAAGGTAAGCATATCTTCTCGAACTCATCTGCCAGAGGACTTGCGGTAATGGAGGGCGGCAAATTCGTCGGCTTCGTTACAAGGCGCTGCTTCCTCGATATGCCGTCCAACCAGGTGATCATGGTCGACCATAACGAACCTGCGCAGAGTATAGAGGGCATCGAGACAGCCGAAGTCGTCGAGATCATCGACCACCACAGACTCGACTCGCTGTCCACCAAGACACCGATCTTTATCGCGGCGGAGCCTCTCGGATCCAGCTGCACCATAATATACCAGCAATATCTGAGACACGGCATCATGCCTGATCAGCAATACGCCAGAGTGCTGCTTACGGGTATCGTAGCGGACACGCTTATCCTAAGAAGCCCTACTACGACAGCTTCGGATATAAGCACGGCGGAGATGGTCGCGAGGCTTGCCAGGGTAGACAGCATACAGGAGTTTGGCGAGAAACTGTTCAGCATCACAGACAATCTCGCGACTCAGGAGCCGCGCCCGATGATACTTTCAGACTTCAAGAAGTACGAGAATTCAGGAGTGAAGATCGGAGTGGGCCAGTGCGAAGTGACTACCCTCGACAACGTGAACGAATACGCTGACGCGTATCTCGAGGAGCTCTCAGATCTGGCGGGAGATCAGGGACTCGACTGGACGCTCCTGATGATCACCGACGTGCTCAAGGAAAAGAGCGTATTGCTTGCAAATGACTATAAATCGAATAGAGACCTTCCATACAAGAAACTGAGGAAGGGCGTATATAACATGCCGGGGGTAATGAGCCGCAAAAAGCAGCTTCTGCCGATACTGCTTGCAGTGACCACGGTCTAGGCGGCAATTTGGCAAAAGAAAAAGGGAAAAAGGAGAGGACATAGTCTATGAGCAAAATAACTATCGATACTGATCTGGGTAAGGTGATTGGCACAGAGGAAAACGGTATACGCATGTTCCGCGGCATCCCATACGCGATCACAGAGCGCTTCGAACTTCCTAAGCCATATCCTGCGTGGGACGTGTTCGACGCCACACAGACCGAGGTCGACTGCATACAGTACAGGACTTATCACGACGAGGCGGGTCAGTTCTATCACGAGGAGTTCAGAGCGGGCAAGACTCGCGACGACTGGAAGTTTGCCGAATCCCCGATGACCATGAACATCATTTCACGCGCAGATGCCGATCGCGACCCTGTGCTTGTCTTCATCCACGGCGGCTCGTTCGAAAACGGCTGCATCGGAGAGGATCCTTATGGCACATCCACAGAGTATGCCAAGCATAACATCCTCTACATCTCGCTCGGATACAGGCTCAACATTTTCGGCCTCTACAAATCCGGCAACTACGGGCTCCACGATATGGTGTTCGGCATCAAGTGGATCAAAGAGCATATCGCTGACTACGGCGGCGACCCTAACAAGATCACCATCATGGGTCAGTCGGCCGGAGCTATGTCGGTAATGGATCTTATGTATACGCAGACTCTCAAGGGCGTTATAAAAGGTGCCATCATGATGTCGGGCGGAGGCGCGGTGCCTGATATGGCAGGCCCTCTCACTCCGGAAGAATCAGATGAGATATTCTGGTCAAAGGTAAGAGATAAGGCAGGCGCCAAGAGCGAAGAGGAATTCAAGGCCATGCCTGCTCAGACCATCCACGAAGCATGGCTTGAATGCGCGAGATCCATCGGCACGGTACGCACCCAGCAGCCGGGCATCGATGGCACGATAATCCCTAAGATGCCATCGAAGATCATGCGCGAGGGTTCGTATCTCGACGTACCGGTAATAGCCGGAGTCACTTCTCAGGACTTCATGCCTTATATCATCTACGATATCGCTGAAGGCATGGGCATCATCCGAGCCTTCCACAGGCACTTCCCTGTATGGGGCTACATGTTCGACAAAGAGCTCCCGGGCAAAAAGTACAAAGCCTTCCACGCGGCCGATCTCTGGTATATGTTCGGCAATATGGACAAGAGCTGGAGACCGTTTGGCGAAGAAGACTTCAAACTCAGGGACGAGATGGTGCAATACGTAACCAACTTCGTTTACTATGGCAACCCTAACGGAGGAGGCCTTCCTTTCTGGCCATCACTCGGAGTAGGGCGCAGGAAATTCCGCTATTTCGGCGATGATGACAGACGACTTATCGGGCCAGTCAGAAGCCGCAACAAAGAATGGAAAACATTCCTCAGAGATAAGGGCCCAATGTAGGCATATCTGTAGGAATTTTGTTAAAAATATGTTAAAGTTGACGTGACATAAGTCAAAAGAGAAAGGGTTAATCGTTTTGAAAGAGGAAATCGCAGGCAGAAAGCCGAATTACGGATTTTTCAGCAGACTGACTTACGGTGTTGGTGAGATCTTCGGCGGAGGATGCTTTGTTATCATCAATGCGTTCTTCATCGTATTCCTGACAGACGCTGTCGGAATGAATGCTGCTCTGGCCGGTACTATCCCTATGATCGGTAAGATCTGGGATGCTATCACCGACCCGATCATGGGCAACATCGTAGAGCGCACCAAATCGAAATACGGAGCTAAGAGATTCTACATACTGGTAGGCAGTATCGCATCCGGCATACTGTTCATCCTCATGTGGATAGACATCCACTCGTCCTCGATGGTAGCGAACTACATCTTCTATGTAGTTATGTACTGCCTCTTCAACACAGGCTTCACAGTACTCAGCGTACCGTATAACGGACTTCTTCCTGACATGATGGACGACTACGCTATGAGAGCGAAGTTCTCCAACATGAGAATGATCTTCTCGACACTCGGCGCAGCTATCTGCGGACTCGTTCCTGGCATGATCATCAAGCAGACAAACGAGCCTTCCCAGTACATGACATGCGCTGTGATCTTCGGCATCATCTTCTTCGCATGCTCGATCACCGTGTTCTTCGGTACATGGGAAAAACAGAAAGAGCCTGTAAAGACTACTCTTGGTGAGAGCTTCACACAGGCAGCGTCGGTATTCAGATGCCGCTCATTCCTCATCTTCCTGGGGCTCTACCTCTTTGGACAGGGCGGAATGGACTTCATTTCCGGCATGGCTGTTTACTACGTAAAACACACTCTCGGAGCTTACAATGACAAAGCGAATTACTACATTCCGATCCTGGCTGTGCTCATGGTAGCCCAGCTCATCGGTATGCTCATCTTCGGACCTGTCATGAGAAAGACATCCAAGAAGATGGCTATCGTGATCGCTGCTCCTATCAGGCTGGTCGGCGTACTCGGGCTGTTCGGCTTCTCGCATCACGGAGCTCCGCTCGTTCCGATCCTGCTGCTTGCAGCTCTTATCGGACTCGGCAACGCCGGATCACTCACAGGTATCTTCGCTATCATGGCTGACATGACAGATATCGACGAGCTTATCACATCAGTAAGAAGGCCTGGAATCGTATCCAGTATGGCTACATTCATCAGAAAGATCGCATCCGGCCTTTCAGTTGCCATCATCGGATTCATGCTTTCAGCAGTTCACTATGACGAGGCACTCGCTAACGCAGGTCTCGATCAGACTGCTGCCACACAGCACGGCATCGGCATCTGCTACATACTTGCTCCTGCCATCCTCTCGGCACTGCTTCTCATCTGCGCTCTGGCATTCCCTGTAACAGACAAGGAATTCAAGCTCGTACAGGTAGAGGTAGCCCGCCGCAAGGGTGAGGACAGCAGCGAGACTACAGAGGAAGAGAAGGAGATCCTCAAGAAGGTAACTGGCTTCGATTATGACAACCTCTGGAACAAGAAGAATGCCGGCCTCAAGAATGCGGAATAGGCAACAGATAAATAGATAAAAATACGGATATTGGAGAAATATAGATATGGCAGTAAAAGAGTACTATACACCTACACATGTCTACTTCGGTGAGGGCGCCGCGGATATGGCGGGCAAAGTCCTTAAAGAGAATGGCGCCACTAAGGTGCTGATCCACTACGGTGGAGGCTCGGTCGTAAGAAGCGGCCTGCTCGACAAAGTAAAGGCAAGCCTCGATGCAGAAGGGCTCTCCCACGTAGAGCTCGGGGGCGTTGTGCCTAATCCGAGAGTATCTCTCGTGCGTGAAGGTGTAGAACTTTATAAAAAAGAAGGCTGCGACTATATACTCGCGGTAGGCGGCGGCTCGGTGCTCGACAGCGCCAAGGCCATCGGCTACGGAGTGTACGGCGGCGGAGATGTATGGGATTTCTACTGCGGAAAGCGCAAGATCGAAGGCATTGAGCCTGTCGGAAGCGTGCTGACACTTTCGGCTACGGGCTCTGAGATGAGCAACTCATCCGTCATCACCAACGATGATGACCCAGACATGATCTACAAGCTCGGAATCAAGATCGACTACGGCCGCATCAAATTCGCGCTTCTCGATCCTATGCTCACTGCTACAGTGCCGGCTTACCAGACAGCCTGCGGTTCAACAGATATAATGATGCATACCTTCGAGCGTTACTTCCACCAGGGATACGCTCTGGATATCACAGACGAGCTTTCATACGCCCTTATCCGCAGCGTGATCAAATGGACTCCTGTCGCTCTTGAGACACCTGACGACTATGACGCCAGGGCCAATCTCATGTGGGCAGGCAGCATATCCCACAACGGTCTCATGGAGGCGGGCAACGCCAACCCGGGCGACTGGGGATGCCACCAGATGGAGCACGAGATCTCAGCTGAGTATGACGTAGCTCACGGAGCCGGCCTCGCGGCTATCTGGGGCTCATGGGCAAGGTACGTATTGCCTGAAGGCCCTGAGAGATTCTCGGCTCTCGGCGAAGCTGTGTTTGGCGAAAGCGACCCTGTAAAGACCATTGAGAAGTTTGAGGAATTCTTCCACTCGATCGGAATGCCGACTGACATCAAAGGCCTTGGGCTCAACTTCGATGAGGCTGCATGCCGCAAAGTCGCGCTCGGAACTACATTCAATGACGGACGCACCATCGGAAACTTCAAGGTACTCGGCACGGAGGATGTATTCAACATCATGATGATGGCGTCCGGGCTCAAGTAGCCAAGGAGGCGTGCTTTGGACGATAAGATCAAAGAACTCAAAAAGATAATTGAAGAGAGCGATAATATCGTGTTCTTCGGCGGAGCCGGAGTGTCGACAGAAAGCGGCATCCCGGATTTCAGAAGCGCCAACGGGATATACAATCAGGATCTCGGCCGCGAAGTCTCGCCTGAAGAGATGATATCCCACACTTTCTACAAAAGACATCCCGAGGATTTCTTCGAATTCTACAGGGATAAACTGATATATGAAAACGCTGAGCCTAATGACTGCCACAAAGCGCTTGCCGAGCTCGAAAAGCAGGGCAAGGTAAAGGCTGTGGTAACTCAGAATATCGACGGGCTCCATCAGAAGGCCGGCAGCCAGGTGGTATGGGAACTCCACGGATCCACCCTCAGGAATTACTGCGAGAATTGCCATGCTTTCTATGGACTCGACAAGATACTCGGCTCAAAGGGAGTGCCTGTCTGCGACAGATGCGGCGGGCCGGTAAAGCCTGATGTAGTGCTTTACGAAGAAGGCCTCGATGATGACGTCATAAACGGCGCTATCAAGGCCATTTCAGAAGCTGATACCCTGATAGTCGGAGGTACGACTCTTATCGTGTATCCGGCTGCGGGTCTCATAAATTATTTCAGAGGGAAACACATAGTGCTCATCAATATGAGCGCGACCGGTGCTGACGGGTCGGCCGATCTGGTGATCCGCGAGCCTATCGGAAGTGTGTTCCGTCAAGTTATGGACTGGTAGAACTGCCTGCGCGATATTGCGAAGGCTGAAATATCACAGGAGGGAAATTATATGTATAAAGTAGTAAGAAGGAGATCCCTGAAGCCTACAGTCACTCAGATCGAGGTGGAAGCTCCTCTCGTAGCTCGCAAGGCTAAACCTGGTCAGTTTATTATCCTGCGAGTTGATGAAGAGGGTGAGAGGATACCACTGACGGTAGCGGGGACAAACCCTGATGAGGGCACTGTAATGGTCATCTTCCAGGTAGTAGGTGCTACTACTGAGAAGCTTAACCGCAAGATGGAGGGAGACTATCTTCAGGACTTCGTAGGCCCACTCGGCAACCCAACAGAGACAGAGGGCATCAAGAAGGTATGCATAGTCGGCGGAGGCGTCGGCTGCGCTATCGCATGGCCTGTAGCTCAGGAATTCCACAGGATCGGAGCTGAGGTCACAAGCATCATCGGATTCAGAAGCCAGGATCTGGTGATCCTCGAGGACGAGTTCGACGCTTGCTCTGACAGACTGATCGTTATGACAGACGACGGTTCCTACAAGCGTGAGGGTAACGTAACAGTTCCTCTTCGCGAGCTGCTCGAGGCTGGTGAGAAGTTCGACATGATCATCACCATCGGACCACTCATCATGATGAAGTTCGTAACTCTGACAGCTAAGGACTTCAACGCACCTATCACAGTATCGATGAGCCCTATCATGGTCGACGGTACAGGAATGTGCGGATGCTGCAGACTTACTCTCCACACAGAGGACGGCGATGTTACTAAGTTCGCTTGCGTAGACGGCCCTGACTTCAACGGATACGAAGTAGACTTTGACGAAGCTATCGCCAGAGGCAGAACATACTTTGACTATGAGCGCAAGCAGCATGACCATGTATGCAATCTGATCAAGCAGGCAGATGAGCTCAAGGCAAACGCGTAGAAAGGGGAGGAATAGTAATGGCAATAGATCCTAAGAAACATGAAATGCCGTCGCAGGACCCACAGGTACGTGCGCATAATTTCAACGAAGTAGCACTCGGATATGAAGAGGCAACAGCTCTCGCAGAGGCAGCAAGATGCCTTAACTGCAAGAATCAGCCTTGCGTAGCAGGATGCCCTGTAAACGTACATATCCCAGAATTTATAGCAAAGATCAAAGAGGGAGACTTCGAGGCAGCTTATCAGATCATCGCTTCGACATCTTCACTTCCTGCTGTATGCGGAAGAGTTTGCCCTCAGGAAACACAGTGTGAGCAGCTCTGCACACTCGGTAAGAAGTTCGAGCCAGTAGGCATTGGACGTCTTGAGAGATTCGTAGCTGACTGGCACAACGATCAGGAAGCGCTTAAGGCGAATCCTCCACAGTCGAACGGCCACAAAGTAGCGATCGTAGGTTCTGGTCCTGCTGGACTTACATGCGCTGGCGACCTTGCTCGCAAGGGCTACAAGGTAACCATCTTTGAGGCTCTCCACACACCAGGCGGAGTACTGGTATATGGTATCCCTGAATTCCGTCTTCCAAAGGCTATCGTAGCCCGCGAGGTAGAGGGACTCAAGGACCTCGGCGTAGACGTTGAGACTAACGTAGTTATCGGTAAGACTCTTACGATCGACGAGATCTTCGACATGGGATATGAGGCAGTATTCGTAGGCTCCGGAGCCGGACTCCCTAGCTTCATGCACATCCCTGGCGAGTCGCTCAGAGGCGTTTACTCCGCTAACGAGTATCTGACACGTTCCAACCTCATGAAGGCGTTCAGAGATGACAATCCTGACACACCTATCATGAAGGGCGGCAAGGTTGCTGTAGTCGGCGGCGGAAACGTTGCTATGGACGCAGCAAGAACAGCTCTCAGACTTGGTGCTGAGCACGTATACATCGTTTACAGACGTTCCATGGAAGAGCTTCCTGCCCGTGCTGAGGAAGTTGAGCACGCTAAGGAAGAGGGAATCGATTTCCGTCTCCTCAACAACCCTGTAGAGGTACTCGGATATCAGAATCCTGACGATCCAAGAGATCCTAAGAACGGTACTGTAAGAGGTCTCCGTTGCATCAAGATGGAACTTGGCGAGCCTGACGCAAGCGGCAGAAGACGTCCTGTTCCTATCGAAGGCAGCGAATTCGATCTCGACGTAGACGCAGTAGTAATCGCTATCGGTACAAGCCCTAACCCACTCATCAAGAACACTACAGAAGGCCTTGAAGTCAACAAGAAGGGCGGAATCGTAGTAGATGAAGGCGGACTCACATCACGTGAAGGAATCTACGCAGGCGGCGACGCTGTAACAGGCGCTGCTACAGTTATCTCGGCTATGGGTGCAGGCAAGGTTGCTGCTGCTTCGATCGACGAGTATCTGCAGAACAAGTAATAACGATAATGCTGATTTTCGATCTGGACGGAACGCTCTGGGACTCCTCGGTCTCAGTAGCGGATTCATGGAACATCCTGATCAGGAAAGAGACCGGCATTGACAGAGGGTTAAAGCCAGAGGACATCAAGCGCAACATGGGCAAGACCATGAACCAGATCGCTGATGACCTCTTCGGCGACCTTCCGGAGGACGAACGCTATGCGCTCGCCCGCAAATGCGAGGTCTTTGAAAACGGCTATATTACAGAGCACGGGGGCGTTCTCTTTGACGGTGTCAGAGAGACGCTCGCCGAGCTCTTTCGTATAGGGACTCAAATGGCCGTTGTCAGTAACTGTCAGGAGGGCTATATCAAGGCGTTCTTGGTTTCCATGGACATGGCGAAGTATTTCGCCGATTACGAGGAATGGGGCCGCACAGGCCTTCTCAAGGCCGACAACATAAGGCTCGTTATGGAGCGCAATGGTGTCACAAAGGCTATATATATCGGGGATATCCAGAAAGATTCCGATGCTGCTCACGAAGCCGGTATACCGTGCATCAGCGCAGACTACGGATTCGGGGATATCACTGACGCGGAGGGGAGAATAGAGAAGTTCGCAGATCTTCCTTTAGAACTCGAAAGACTAGGTTATCTATGAAACTGAACAACAAGAGGACTATATTGGTAGGACTCGCGTTCATGTCGATCTGCACTTTCTGGCAGATGTACGACAGCGTGATCCCACTGATACTTACCAAGACCTTTAAGCTGAACGAGACGTTCTCCGGAGCGATAATGGCAGCAGACAACGTGCTTGCGTTGTTCCTTCTGCCTATTTTTGGTGCTCTCTCAGACCGCACTAATACGCGCTTCGGAAAGCGTATGCCTTTCATAGTAGGCGGTACAGCAGCGGCAGTCATACTGCTCAATCTTATCTCAGGCATCGATAATTCGTACTACGCGGCTCCTAGCACGGGAAAATTTTTGCTCTTCATAGTGCTTCTCGGCTTGCTCCTTATAGCCATGGGCACATACAGATCGCCTGCCGTGGCTCTCATGCCTGATCTCACTCCGAAGCCGCTCCGATCAAAGGCTAACGCCATCATCAACCTGATGGGCGCGGTCGGAAGCATGCTCTCGCTCGCGGCAGCGGCTATTATGTATCCTAATTCAAAGGTACAGGGCCTCGATCATGTAAATTACGAACCGCTCTTCATAGTGGTATCCATCGTAATGGCAGTTTCGGTAGTGCTTCTCATGATCACGGTGAATGAGCCGAAATACGCCAAGGAGAATAGAGACATAGAGGCGCAGCATCCGGAATGGAACCTCGCCGAGGACGACGGCAGCGGCAATGAGGTGCTGCCTCCTGAGGTAAAGAGGAGCCTTGGATTCATCCTCGCATCGATAGCTTTCTGGTATATCGGTTACAACGGCATCACCACATGGTTTACGACATACGTCGACAGGGTGATGGGCGAAGGACTCGGCGGAGCATCCACCTGCATCCTTATAGCCGGCGCCGGAGCTATAGTTTCATATATCCCAATCGGTAACCTCGCTCATAAGATCGGCCGCAAAAAGACCATCATGATCGGAGTAGCCGTGCTGGCGGTATGCTTCTTTTCGGGCTTTATCCTCACTTCGATCTACAGCAGCATCAACGCTATCATGTACGTGATGTTCGTCCTGGTGGGATTCGCCTGGGCCGCGATAAACGTAAACTCGCTGCCTATGGTAGTCGAGATGTGCAAGGGCTCGGATACCGGAAAGTTCACGGGCTACTACTACACAGCCTCGATGGCAGCTCAGGTAGTTACGCCTATACTGGCGGGATTCCTGATGAGGAATATAAGTTACAGAGTGCTGTTCCCATACGCGTCGCTGTTCGTGGTATTCAGTTTCATCACGATGACGCAGGTGAAGCACGGAGATGTGGCGCCTGAGGCAAAGAGGGGCCTTGAGGCGTTCGAAGATATGGACGACTAACAGTCGCCTGACAAGATAACACAAATAGAGTAGAAACAGATAATGAATAAAGAAGAATTGTACAGGCTCGGCCTGGCCGAGCGTTATGCCCACAGAGGCTATTATAAAAAACCGGAGATACCTGAGAACTCGCTTCCTGCGTTCAGAAGGGCGATCGAATACGGGCTCGGCTCGGAATTCGACGTTCATCTGATCAAGGACGGAAGCCTCGTTATATTCCACGACGAGTATCTCAACCGCATGACAGGGGCTCCGGGAGAGATAGAAGACTACACTCTCGCCGAGCTGAAAAAGCTTAAACTTGGAAGTACAGATGAGACTATCCCTACATTTGACGAAGTGCTCGATCTTTACGAAGACACAGGGCTTCCTCTGATGATAGAGCTAAAGCCTAATCGCGGCAATCACAAAAAACTGTCAGAGGCTGTGGCGAAGAGGCTCGATAGCTACAAGGGGCCGTTCGCTGTGGAGAGCTTCGATCCAAGAGCTGTCTATGACATGAAAAAGCTAAGGCCTGAATGGACCCGTGGACAGCTCGCCCAGGACTACTTTAGAAAGTCCGAGGGGCTTCCACTCCACCTGATCATCGCTCTTTCATATTGCATGTTCAATAAGTTCACCAAGCCAGGGTTTATCGCTTATAAATTCGAGCACAGAAACAACAAGGCTCTTGCGAGGATACTGGCCGCGAGGAAGATCCCTGAAGTGCTCTGGACTATAGCGACTCCAAGGGGGTATGAAGAAGCCATGAAGAAGGGCATCGTTCCTATCTTTGAAAAGATAGAGCCTGAGGAGATCGGTCTGGTTAAGACAGGGAAATAGGTAAAACTGTAAAGAAACAGGTAGGCAAATACAGACTAGGGCCGGCTGAAAAGCCGGTCTTTTCATATGCGCGATTTCCGATGCCTTTTATTGCAATTTGTTAAGAGTAACCATAATACGCATTTAGATTCGTTTACGTAAAATGACAGCCGAAATATTCTATGCCATAGTGGGGGACTTTGTTCTATGGAAATGGAGGTAAAACCATGGAAAAGAAAGTAGTTACCATTATGATCGCGTTCGCTCTGATGTTTATCAGTGGAGCGCAGAATGCACAGGCTGTTTCTGCATCCATTGCGGAAGCGCTTGAGGACAAGCACGTCTATCACACGGAAGAATCCGACTATGAGTCAGGAGACTGCGTGTTGTCGGCAACCAGGATAATGATCCGAAGGGCCGGCATCATGAACAACGATAACGAGTGGAAAGATCTGACGAATGCCAAGCTAAGGCCGAAGGCGACAGAAGACGGGCTCATGCACAACAGCTTCAGCTACACGGATGACGGTATAACGTACAGCATCAGTACCGGAACATTCGAAGGCGAGGACAGCGCGGCAAGGATCAAGGAGTTTGAGAAACTGGTGAGATCGCACCCTGAAGGGGTAGTCGTGTACGGAGCTGATGCTGCTGAGACAGGCACACATGGTGTGCTGTTGGTCGATGTCGTTGACGGCGTGGTGTATGCCTCGGATACGTCCAACAACATGGGCGACAGGAATCTCGGCATTCAGAAATGGAAAGACACTACCATGCTCGACCCTTCGCTGTGCACAGACTACTGGTATATCAGCGAAATCAGCATTGGAGGCAAGCCTAAAGCTGAGCAGCGCGAGGGCAGCCTGTTCGATCCCCTGATGCAGGTGATCAAGTTTGCCTAGCCCGTTGCTAAAGTAATGTGATTTGATGCCAAACTGCCCAAAAGAGCAGGGCGTATACTATGCAAGAAACACACGGTTTGTGTTAAAATTAAACTGCTATGAAAATGATAGAAATACTTGAAAAAGACAAAAATAAGCTGCTTACGGAACTGTCCGCCGCAGCCACTGCCGAAAAGGCTGTAAGCGTCCTGGATAAGGAACTCGACAAGTTGCTGCTGAGACACAACGAACACGCCGGGAGCGACCGCGAAAGAGAAGCCGCCTCGTATATGGTGCAGGCTGTCAGACTTTCGTTGCCACTGATGGATTCCAATGGCAAGGCGAAGGTATGGGAGAGTGGCGTGGAAGTCAAAGAAGAAGTGGACGGGTCGTTCAAGATATCGTTCTTTCTGCTCCTGATACTCGGCGTGGCACTTTGCGTGTTCGGAGCAGGGCCTATGCTAATGGAGGCCTTCATCGCGGCAGAGGAAAAAGTCCGTGATACGGTGCTCCTGCACGGTGGAGCCGTGATTGGCGGCATGGTGTGCCTTTACTTCTCGGGTTACATGTATGCCCGCCCTAAAAAGAAGAAGGTCACAAAGAAAGACCAGCAGGTGGAGATACGTATCGACGCGGATAAGGTCTATCGCAATTTCAGAAATGCCATTCTGGCAGTCGACCAGAGCATAGATGAGATACGTGCTGCGGCGCAGAGGGAAGAGCAGGAAAAGGCAGGGACTATCGATGGCAAGGAAGTCACACAGTCCGAGCTCGACCTCTTCTCGGATCTTCTGGCGGCAGCATACAGCGGCGATCCTGAATTCGCTCTCGAAAAGGTAGAGCAGATCAAGTACTTCCTGCATAAAAATCAGATAGAAGTAGTTGATTACAGCAAGGACACAGCCCAATTCTTCGACCTCATGCCGGGCACAGCTCCGGCTACCATAAGGCCGGCTTTGGTCGCGCAGGGAGGGCTTCTGAGAAAAGGGCTTGCCGCAAAGGGTAGATAGAATAGAGAGAAAGGATTCTGATGGATCGTTTTTTTGGATTTGATCTAGGTGACGCCGAAAGCGCAGTCACCAGACTAGACAAGGCAGAACAGGCTACGCCTGAAGTGCTTACCATAGTGGGTGAGCAGAGCTTTATCACGGCATATGCCGTGCCGGCTTCGGGCGAGCTTATAATAGGCGAAAAAGCCTGCTATGCCGATAAAGTTACGAAGCGCCGCATACGCTTCAAGAGCAGGTTCCTGACAGATCGCTCCAGCGCGGCTGATGTTAAGAGCTTTGCCGCTGGTGTTTTGGGCGAACTGTACGGAAACGGCGATCTGATCAAAAACGAGGACTGCTCGTTCTACATCGGCTGCCCGGCAGGCTGGAACAAAAACGCTAGGGAGCATTACCGCGAGATATTCGAAAGTGCCGGATACCCACCGGCTAAGATCATCTCGGAATCAAGAGCCGCTATGGTGAGCGCCTGCCAGTCAAAACATCTGCAGGTGGGCGTAGACATACTGTCAAAGCCTGTGCTGGTAGTCGACATAGGATCGTCGACCACAGACTTTGCGTACATAATGGGCGGCAAAGAAGTCGAGATGCAGACCGCTGGCGAAGTAGTGCTCGGCGGTGGCATCATGGACGAGATACTGCTCGATAATGCTGTAGAGTCAGCAGGCCTTAGCCGTAAAAAGATAAAGTCAGTGTTCGAGGCCAGCGACGCGTGGAAGAATTACGCTGAGTTCGCTGCCCGCAGGCTGAAAGAGAAATACTTCTCCGACGAAGAATACTGGGATACTCATGAGTGCAAGGAGTCCATAGTGCTCCACTACGACCGCCCGGTAAAGCTGACGCTCAGGATGAACTCCGACATAGCGAAGCAGCTGGTGACCAAAAAGACGCAGAGCCTTGGCGGGCGCTCATGGAAGGAAGTGTTCATCTCGTCTCTCAAAGACGTGAAAGATAATATCTCGGGCCAGCAGCCCGAACTCATCTTCCTTACAGGCGGAGTGAGCAAGCTCGAGGCCATCAGAGACTGGTGCAGCGAGGTGTTCCCTGATTCGGTGATAATAGCCGCTTCGGATCCGGAATTCTCCGTAGCCAGGGGGCTGGCATATTGCGGGCGCATCGACGAAGACATCAAGGAGTTCAGGGAAGATCTCGACAAGCTTATAAAAGACACTACGATAGAGGACATAGTCGAAAAGAACATCCCTAAGCTCTACAGAGACGCGGTCGACTGCCTGGTCGATCCGGTCATTGAGCAGGTGGCGATCCCAATATTCGACAGGTGGAGAGACGGCGAGATACAGAAGTTATCGGATACTGACGGGATACTTCAGGTAGAAGTCGCAGAATTCCTTAAAAAGGACGAGACAAGAGAACTGCTTGCCGGCCCTATCACGAACTGGCTCAAGCCTGTGATCGAAGAGCTGGAAAGCTACACTGTCCCTATTTGCATAAAGCATCGGGTTCCTTACACGGCCCTTAGTCTTAAGTCATATCTCTCGGCTTCAGACATAGACATCAAGGTTGACGCCAAAAACATATTCGCTGTCGAAGAGATGACGTTCCTGATCGATTCCATCGTTACGGCTCTCGTAGCGCTGCTCATATCGGTGATCGATGTCATACCGTTTATGGCAGGCCCTGAGGGAGTGCTGATCGGAGTGATAGCCTCAGCTGTCATCCTCATACTTGGCAAGGACAAGATGCAGGAAAAGATGCTCACAGCAGATATCCCTAAGCCTATGCGCAGGCTGGTGCCAAAGAACACATTCAGGATGCGCATGGACAGCGTAAGCAGAGAGATCAAGGAGTCGTTCTACGAAAGCCTCCAGAAAGAAAAGAGCGATGAGATATCAAAGCGCATGGTTGACGAGATATCCGGTCAGATAGAGCACGCACTGATAAAAATGGCAGAAGTGGTGGAGATACCGCTCGGCCAGTAAGATACGATCACGAAAGATAAAGTAAGAAGGAGGGTCATCATGACACAGAAGAGACTTGAAAGAATAGCAAGAGGACGCAGAAGAGCCCAGGGCTTTGGCGCACTGACAGGGGTTGTGACAGTATTTGCCATCCTCGGAGCTATTTATGGAAAGGATATGAAAGAGGAGGCGGGCAAGCTGGCAACAGAGGTCCAGGAAAAGATCCCGGCTCCTGCTAAAGACCTGTTCGAAAGTATAAAGAGCAAGAGCATAAAGTAGTTAGCACCGCTTTTACGCCAAAACGACCGAAAGCCCGGTCGATCGACGAAAGGAACAACAAATGGGCAGCAATAAAAGAAGAGATGGCATCAGGGTAAAGGGACTCGACGGTTATCATAATATACTGCCGTATGTAATGCCAAAGAGGACTGAAGCCGAGGTATCACTTACAGAACAATTTGATGTGACCGACCTTGTGAAGTACATGGCTGAGAGGAATGAAAAAGAGGGAACGAATCTCAAGATCTTCCACGCCATATGTACAGCCGTCGCCAGAACGATGTACCACAGACCGAGACTCAACTGGTTCATATCGGGAAGATACTTCTACGAGAGAAAAGACATCACTATGTCATTTGTAGTGAAGCAGAAGTTCAGAGATGATGCGGACGAGACACTGATGTTCCTGAAGGTGGAACCAGACATGAACTTCGATGCGGTTTCGAAACTCATTGTCGGAGATGTTACCAAAGTGCGTAAGGAGAAATCTAACGATCTCGACAAGCTGATGAACTTCGTCGGAAGCCTGCCAAGGCCGTTCCTTGAGGTATTCTTCGGAACACTGAAGAGACTCGAGTATCATGGAGTGATGCCAAAGGGGCTGACTGCCGGCGATCCAAACTACGCTTCAGTTCTTCTGTCTAATCTCGGGTCGATAGGTGCTGATTCTTGCTATCATCACCTTAGCAATTACGGCACACTGTCGTTCATGATCACTATAGGAACGCTCCATAAAGAACAAAAGAGAATGTACGACGGGACAATTCAGGAGAGAGATGTGATCAACTGCACGTTTACCCTGGACGAGAGACTTGCAGACGGATTTTACTATGCGAAATCGCTTCGCATCGTGAAGTATCTGCTCGAGAATCCTGAGGCGCTGGCTGAAGAGATCCAGAAGCCTGTGCCTGTAGAACTTTAACTCACGTCACTATCGCGGCGCGCCATATTGGCTGCGCCGTTTTTGAAAGGAAGGCACTTATGGCAGGACCAGGACCGGGTAGAATGGGGCCGATGAGCTTCTTGGCTGAGGAAGAGAAGCAGAACAAGCCTAAAGTGACTAGAGAATTGCTCGTGAGGATCTTGAGTTACCTGAAGCCATACTGGCTGCAGTTCGTTTTCGTGTTCATCGCGATACTGCTTTCGGCCACTGTGGGGCTTCTGCCGTCGATCATAACGGGGCGCATCGTGGACGAAGCCCTGATCGGCAAGGACATGGATCTTCTTGTCAAGCTGCTTCTGGCGGCGTTCGCGGCTCTTACCGTGAGCCAGCTTGTAGGAGTGCTTGAGAACTACATAAACGCGTGGATATCCCAGAAGATCATCTTCGACATGCGCAACCAGATGTATAAGCATCTCCAGTACATGCCGCATTCCTTCTTCACGACAGAGAAGCAGGGCGATATCATTACGCGAATGAATACGGACATAAGCGGTGTAAGCACCGTTATCAGCAGCACACTGTCGAATATCGTGAGCAACCTCGCTACCGTGATCACCACACTGATCGCGCTGTTCAGCATGTCGGTGCCACTCGCGATCGTCGGCATCGCTGTAATACCGCTTCTGGTGCTCCCTACCAGAACGGCGGGGCGTACACGCTGGAAATACCTTACTCAGAGCCAGGCCAAGAGCGATGAGCTCAACCAGAAGATAGACGAGACACTGTCTGTAAGCGGCTCGATGCTCGTAAAGATATTCACCCGCGAAGAGAAGGAATACGAGGATTTCGTTGAGATCAACAAGGAAGTGACCTACCTCAATCTCAAGGAGCAAAGATCGGGCCAGATGTTCCGAGTCGTCATGGGCATGTTCACGCAGGTGGGTCCGCTTCTCATTTACTTTGCCGGTGGCTGGTTCATTATAAGGAATATCGATCCGAGCCTCACAGTCGGTGTGATCACTGCCACGGTGGCTCTCATCAACAGGCTGTACAGACCGATCGAGCAGCTTATGAATATCTCCGTCGACTTCACCAGGAGCCTGGCGCTTTTCACCAGGATATTCGACTACTTCGACAGGGAGAACACTATAGTCTCGCCTGAGAACGGCGAGAAGCCCGATGTCGACAACAAGCCGATCACTTATGAGCACGTCGCTTTCAGCTACACGCCTGAGACGCAGATACTCAAGGATGTGAACTTCGAGGTGCCGGGCGGCAGCATGTACGCTATCGTAGGGCCTTCGGGCTCGGGCAAATCGACTGTGGTCAATCTGATCCCGCGCCTTTACGACGTTTCAGGCGGTTCTGTAAAGGTGGCCGGTGTGGACGTGAGGGACTTCGACCTCCAGTATTTGAGAGCTCAGATAGGAGTCGTTACGCAGGAGACATATCTCTTCAACGGCACCATACTCGAAAATCTGAAGTACGCCAACGAAAACGCTACGATGGCGGATATAGAGGAAGCCTGCAAGATCGCCAACATACACGACTTCATAAGCTCGCAGCCTGACGGCTATGGCACTCAGGTGGGTAACCGCGGACTCAAGCTGTCGGGTGGTGAGAAGCAAAGGCTGTCGCTTGCGAGAGTCATACTGAAAGATCCTAAGATACTCATACTCGATGAGGCGACATCGGCTCTCGACTCCATTTCGGAGAACGCCATACAGGACGCGCTCGAACACATGATGGAGGGGCGCACGAGCATAGTGATCGCCCACAGGCTCTCCACCATACTTAAGGCAGATAAGATACTCGTCGTGAAGGACGGAGTCATCGCCGAGCAAGGCACGCACGACGAGCTCCTCGAGCTTGGTGGCACTTACAAGGATCTGTACGAGACTCAGTTCCGCCAGGCGATAGACAGCGAGATGTTCAGAAAAGCGGATAACAACGACCTGGCTGCGATCGAAAAGATCTACGAAGAAACACATGACGCCGAAGAGGCAGGCCTTACAACTACCAGATGGAAGAGGGGCATATACCCAACCACGCAGACTGCTGAAGCATCGCTCAACAGAGGGGATATGTATGTCGCCGAGCTGAACGGCAAGGTGGTCGCGACAGCGATAATCAATAAAGAACAGGTCGACATGTACGCGAAAGGCAACTGGGAGTATGAGGCGCCGGATGACAAAGTATGCGTACTGCACACTCTTGCCGTATCTCCTGATGCAAGAGGCTACGGACTCGGGCCTGCCTTTGTGAGATTCTATGAGCAGCTTGCCAAGGATCAGGGCTGCGAAGCGCTGAGGATCGACACTGTTGCCGATAATATGGCCGCGCGTAAGATGTACGCCAAGCTTGGTTACAAGGAGATCGGCATAATACCGACCGAATTCAACGGCCTCAAAGACATGAACATGGTGCTTATGGAGAAGAAGATATAGGGGCGATGCTGATCGGGAATAAGTCATAGCAACATGGCCTTGATCTGCAGTTGAAATAAAAGCGGCAAGATGCTATAGTACAGACAGAAAAGAGCTACCGGCGACGGTCAGCCCGGAATGAACAAGCGTAGCCGCTAGATTTTCCAGGTCAGGCGGCTACTTCTTTTTATACAATCCTATTATTTCGACTATCAGCATCGCAAATCCGACGCCGATCATCAATAGTTCGTAATCAGAAATACTTACCACCTCCCGGACGATGCGATTCCCGTTTTTCAGGGTATGTGCAAAGTAACGAATGGTGGCTGACCGCCTACCGTTATTGGTAGCTCTGGCACATTATATCATGTGGAAATGGTGTTTTAAACCAATAATTAAACAAATGTTCGGTGAAATTATATGAAAAAAATACTTGGTAAAAAATTCTGGATCTCCATGCTTATATTTGGCCTGATGGGCCAGGTGGCATGGGTAGTTGAGAACATGTACTTCAACGTGTTCATCTACAAGATGTTCCACGCTTCAGCGGCCGACATCTCCGCGATGGTGATGGCAAGCGCGGTGACAGCGGCAGTCACCACCATCATAATGGGAGCTGTCTCAGATAAAGTGGGGCGGCGCAAGGCCTTTATGAGCGTCGGATATATCATATGGGGCATCAGCATCATCAGCTTCGCGTATATAAAGAGCATCATGCTGACGATCGTGATGGACTGCGTGATGACATACTTCGGCTCCACAGCCAACGACGCTGCCTACAACGCCTGGCTGACCGACAGGGGAGATTCTACCAACAGAGGTAAGATAGAGGGCGTCAATTCAATGATGCCTCTCATCGCGATACTGGTAGTGTTCGGCGGATTTATGAGCTTCAACCTCGACACCCACGAGGCATGGACGACGATCTACTACATCATCGGTATAGCTACGACCATAATCGGTATTCTCGGATGGTTCCTCATTGAGGAGGCGCCGGGACTCAGGCCTGTCAGCGAGAGCCTTGGAGAGACGCTCGCCTACAGCTTCAGGCCGTCGGTTGCAATGGCCAACAGCAAGCTCTACCTGACGCTTCTCAACTTCGCTATATTCGGCACTTCGATCCAGATATTCATGCCTTATCTTCTGATCTACTACGAGAAGACCCTCGGCATGGACAATTACGTGCTGATATTCGCGCCGGCGATAATCCTCGCGGCAGTGATCACCGTGTTCTACGGTAGGCTCTATGACAGATGGGGCTTTATGAAGAGCGTGATGCCGGTGTGCGGCATGCTGATAGCGGGCTATCTGATCCTTTACTTCGCCACCTCGACCGCTCCTGTGTTTATAGGCTCGCTTCTTATGATGGCGGGCTACCTCACGGGAATGTCGGTGTTTGGCGCCATGATAAGAGATAATATCCCTGAGGGTCGCTCGGGCCAGTTCCAGGGAGTGCGCATAATCGGGCAGGTGTTCATACCTGGCCTTATTGGGCCGGCAGTCGGAGCATGGGTGCTCCGCGACGCTGCGATGATTGTCAACAGCGATGGCACCGAATCCTTCCTGCCTGACAGGGGGATATGGACAGCGGCTCTTGTCGTTGTAGTGATACTTGCGGTAGTGCTGGTGCTTACGATGAAGGATCGTAAAAGAGAAAACTAAGCATGAAGAAGGTGCATAAGATAATTATGATAATCGTAATAATATTACTGGTGCTACTGGCGGCTCTCACGTGGTGGCTGCCTTCTTTTTCGATGACGGGGAACAGACAGACCCTCGATGAGGCCATGCAGTGGCAAAAAGATCACTATGACTTTTCGTTCTACGATGGCCTCGAAAAGACCGACTACACCGTGACGTCCTACGACGGATACGTGCTCCACGCTGAGTTCCTGAAGAACCCTGAGCCGTCCACCAAGTATGTGATCATCAGCCACGGATATACTGATAACCGCTATGGAGCGCTCAAGTATGCTCCTGCTTACCTGGAGCTCGGCTACAATATCGTTGTATATGATCTTAGAGGGCACGGCGAGAACGAGCCCACGTTCACGACTTACGGCATTCGCGAGGGGCAGGATCTTGACTATCTGATCAAGGACACCCGCGAGAGATATACGGATATAACGGAACTTGGCATCCACGGCGAATCGCTAGGCGCGGCTACTACGGTCACGTGCCTTAAGTACAAGCCAGACATAGACTTTGCTGTTGCAGACTGCGGCTTCTCAGATATAGAGAACGTGCTCAAGGGCCTGTACAAGTCGTTCCACGTGCCGACGGTTGTCGTTGACCTCGCCGACGTTGGATCGAGGCTTAGGTATCACTATGCGATAAAGGACATGAGGCCGATAGACTCGCTGGATGACAACGAGATCCCGGTGCTGTTCATACATGGCTCAAATGACGACTTTATTGTTCCGAAGAATTCAGAAGACATGTACAAGCGTACAAAGGGCAGGACAGAGTTCCATACGATACCGGGCGCGACTCACGCCAACTCAGTCCTCACAGAGCCCGATATGTACAAGGATATAGTCAAGGAGTTTCTTGAGAAGTAGGTAGAGCTAAGGACGAAGCTTTCGGAAAAGTGAAGGGGAGAAGAGATGACTGAAATACAGAAAAGGCTGAATTCGATGCAGGACAAGAAGTATGGCGATTTTCAGTCTGCGCTTATCCCGAGCGTTGAGAAGGAACGCTTCATCGGTGTAAGGACGCCTGCGCTTAGGGCATACGCGAAAGAGCTTATGAAGAGCGGAGGCTACGGCGATTTCCTGGATGAGTTGCCGCATGAGTATTTCGATGAGATGCAGCTTCACGCTTTCATGATATCCCTTGTGAAAGACTTCGATCGCTGCATGGAGCTGACCGAGGGATTCCTGCCATATGTGGACAACTGGGCGACCTGCGATCAACTGTCGCCTAAGGTGTTCGGCAAGAAAAAGGGCGGCAGGCTCGTCTACAAGGCAAAGCTGCTTGAGCATATAGACAGGTGGCTCGATTCGGATAAGACGTATACCGTAAGATTTGGCGTCGGGATGTTGATGCAGCATTTACTAGGTGACGAGTTTGATGTATCATACATGAAGAGGGTCACGAACATCCGTTCCGATGAATATTACATCAGGATGATGGTCGCCTGGTATTTCGCGACGGCTCTCGCAAAGCAATATGAAGAGGCACTCCGGGTGATAGAGGGCAGAAAGCTGGATACCTGGACGCACAACAAGGCTATTCAAAAAGCCATTGAAAGCCGTAGAATCACTCCTGAACAGAAGGCGTTTCTGCGAGCTTTGAAAATAAAAGACCGGTAGTTTTACAAGGAGCATCGTGAATCAGATAAGTATATTTGAAACAGAGAATAGCAATAACAGCACTCAGCCGCTCGCGGCCAGAATGCGCCCGCGCTCGCTCGATGAGTTCGTGGGGCAGAAGCATCTGGTCGGAGAGGGCAAGGTGCTTCGCAATTTGATCGAGCGCGACAGCGTATCATCGATGATATTCTGGGGGCCGCCGGGCGTGGGCAAAACTACCCTTGCGCAGATCATAGCCGCGAGCACCGACGCGCAGTTCATCAATTTCAGTGCTGTCACAAGCGGTATCAAAGATATCAAGACTGTGATGCAGCAGGCAGACAAGATGACAGCGGTCGGAGCGCGTACGATAGTCTTTGTTGATGAGATCCATAGATTCAACAAAGCTCAGCAGGATGCCTTCCTTCCGTTTGTGGAGAAGGGCAGCATCGTGCTGATAGGCGCGACGACCGAAAATCCATCGTTTGAGGTGAACGGGGCTCTTCTCTCGCGCTGCAAGGTATTTGTGCTGCATCAATTATCCGAAGAAGATATTGCCGAGCTGGTGAGAAATGCCATCAAAGACCCTAGAGGCTTTGGTGATCAGGACGTAAGGATATCCGACGATGTCATCTCGGCTCTATCCACATTTGCAAATGGCGATGCCAGAACAGCGCTTTCGACTCTCGAGATGATGGTGCTCAACGCCGACCACATCCCGGCAGCCGAGTTCAATAAGAGCCATGATGGAGAGACGGCCCGCGCGGATGAAGTCATAGTTGTCACTACAGAAGACTTTGAGCAGTGCACTTCAAGGAAGTCTCTTCTCTACGATAAACAGGGTGAGGAACATTACAATCTCATCTCGGCACTTCACAAATCTATGAGAAATTCAGACGCGGACGCCGCGGTCTATTGGCTCGCGCGCATGCTTGAGTCGGGCGAAGACCCTATGTATATAGCGCGCAGGGTGACCCGCTTCGCGGCTGAGGATGTAGGCCTCGCTGATCCGAGAGCTCTGGAGCTCTCGGTCGCGGCATTCCAGGCCTGCCATCTGATCGGAATGCCGGAGTGCAGCGTGCACCTCACCGAGGCCGTTATATACAACGCGCTCGCCCCTAAATCCAACGCCATGGAAGTCGCGTATATGCAGGCGGCTTCCGATGCCAACAAGAGCCTTGCGGAGCCGGTGCCGCTCCAGATAAGAAATGCTCCTACCAAGCTCATGAAAGAGCTCGATTACGGCAAGGGCTATATCTATGCCCACGACACTGAGGACAAGATCGCTGACATGGAATGCCTGCCCGATTCACTTCGCGGCACCGAGTACTATCACCCGGGCGAGCAAGGTTTCGAGCCACGCTTCAAAGAACGCTACGAAGCCATCAAGAAGTGGCGCGAAGACCACAAAAAGAAATAGCAATTAAAACCAAGATGAGTGGCATCGATCAACAATAGACCGGATCCACTCTTTTTTTGACTGAAATAGCGCCTCGTAAGATGTTACTCACATTCTCAGCGGTTGTTCCTCCTATGATCTCAGCGTTATGTGGTTGTGGGTGATACAAGGCGTTTGATCCATAAATAGACACTCTGTGAAATATCTTAACAGCTTTGGATTTATGCGTTAACAGACGCAATAAAACAGAATCCCCATAAATGTGCTTGTTGAACACCTTTCATAAGACATTAGAGTTATGTGGTGGCAGGTCTTGCAAAGCGAATTCCGCATAAAGATCCATTATGATTACGCGACCACAGCGTTAGAGTTTATGCGGTAATTAGATGTTTGGCGATGCTTACGCATAACTTTAGAAGTTGACATTATTTGGTGTCTCATGACTATGGATTATATGGATAACCGTAGAGCCATGGAAAAGCCTATGGAAGGATGATGAGGAGCGGGATAGCCGCTTCCACAGCCTTTTCCACAGCTCTAACCAAACAAGGCTCGGTTACCCACATAATCCACAGCCGCTGCTACGAGCATCAGCTCTTTAACAGCGACTCCTATACGATTCATTTCTTAGTTTTCCGAAATCTGATCCTAGTAGTAGCAGCTGTGGAGGCTGTGGACAATCACCAATGATAGAGTTGCCTTAGCTTATTCATAACCAATGCGTGGTGATGCATGGCTGTGGATAAGAGGGTGGACTGAGAATGACTGGCTGCAGTCCATGCACTTATCCATGGACATGCTGTGATTGTCCATAACTCCACGGCTGAATACATCATTTGATTGCGACCTGAGGCTGAGCTGTTTTTGATGCTGGACGCGTGAAAATATTACCAGAAAAAAAGCCGGTGAAAAAATGTTGAAATTAGGGATTTTTATGTTGGAATTAGGGATCGTATCGTTCGACACCCTTTTATAAAATAAGTACAATTTATATATGAATAGTTACTTGATACATGAAGCAAAAATAAAATTGGATGAGCTCAAGCTCAAAGAAAAAAGATTTTCTGATCAGATCAGCGGGCTAAATTCGTACAAAGGATGGCACTTAGAAAAATCGCGAACTCTGAAGTCAGGGAAGTCTTATTATAGAGCAGTAATACCTGGAAAATCTCAAAAGAGGTATCTTGGAACTGAACGGAATGCTGATGTTATAAATATGAAAAGACTCCGTTATGCCAAAGAAGCAGTTTCAATATTAGAGGGAAATATCCGGCTGCTTGAGATGCTTACAGAGGGTTACATAGATACCGACTATAAGACTATAAACAGCAGATTGCCAGCAACTTACAGGACGGATATAACTAAAATGGAGTCTAGAGCTTTTGAAACAAGTTTCCCCGAAGAGGCAATATCTTGGAAGAGAGAACTTGAATTGGAAAAATCTAAATATCCGCCTTACAGGCCGGAACAACTAAAGCATCCGGCATTAGACGGCACTCTGATGAGGTCAAAATCGGAAGTGATTATTGCTAATATCATGCTCATGGCCGGTATACCGTTCGTATATGAAGTGCCAATGTTCATTGATGGGCAAATGCTGCTTCCGGATTTTAAAATTTTATCGCTTGTTGACCTTAAAACGGTCATCATCATAGAGCACCAGGGGATGGTTTTTGTAGATGATTACGCGGGCAAGTTTATTCGTTCGATAAAACTGTATCTTAAGTCAGAATGGATGCCTAATCATAATCTTTTCTTTACCTTTGACAATGCAAAAGAGACGTTGGATGTAAGACAGGTCATGAGCGTTTTGAGAAAACACGTCTGCCCAGATCTCTAACTTTATAGGATGATAATTAGCTTGAAGATTGGGCGTACAGATTAATAATAGAAATACTCTTAGGGAGGGTAGGGACTAAGGGGTTGAGAGGTTCAGTTCTAATTGTGGGACGAGCCACTCAATCCTTATTTCTTTGATTTACATCGCTACAATTTGATAATTATGCGGTTATGGATGGAACAAAGCGATTGACCCATAAATAGACACTCTGCGATAGATATTAACAGCCTTGAATTTATGTGTTAACAGAAGCGGCAAAACAGAATCCCCATAAATGTGTTTGTTGAACACCTTTCATAAAACATTAGAGTTATGAGGAAGAAGATATTGCAGGAAGTATTACCCATAAATGCAGCCTTTCCAGCTTGCGCAGATACATTTGCGTTATGCGGCGATAGGCGTAACAAAGCAATTTCCGCATAACTATGTATTTTGGGAACTCAGAAGGTAGTTTCTCTGAAACAAGACAG
>CADAUB010000008.1 GCA_902790965.1 uncultured Eubacteriales bacterium
ATATGTTTCACTCGCGTAGAATGAAAATTTTTCCGACAGAAACAGAACTGACACTTTTCAAGTAAAAAATGTTAAATACCGACATTTTGTAAAAATGTAAAAAATCAAAAAATATGCGCCGTTTTCATGGTTAATTCATAGGAAACCATTATATTTGCAGAATTAAAGTAAAAAAACAGAAGACAAATGAAAAAGAACATTCTTATGCCCCTGGCCTTGGTCGGTTGCCTTGCGCTGCTATCTGCCATGCCGGGCGACACCACAATGACCCGTCAGGGCGACACCACCATCGTCAACACCACCGAGCTGGGCAAGACCGTGCGCGGCTACCGGGGCACCACGCCGCTGAAGATTCACATCAAAGGCGATAAAATCGTCCATGTTATAGAGAAAGAAGATGGGAACATAACTGTAGAAGAAGGTGGCGCGTAATGCTTGTCGCTGGATAACACAGGAGCAGCCTCATAAGTTTGAGGAGGTAATGCAGAAACTTCTTTCAGATCAGAAAAAAGGAGCTGTAAAAAGTAAGCCGGAGTGCTAAATGCCATTGAAAAGGCACTCATCCAAGTGATGCAGCGCTCACAAATTCCTTATTGTTATTACTTGCATTTGCATATATAATATAGTCATATTAACGTATTCCCAGCTTAAGATTGAGCACCTGTATGTCCCAAGACATCGCAGGTGCTTTTTTATTTAAGCAAACGATGACTTCGCAGCGGTGACGCGAAGCCATTTTTATTTTACGAAGGAGGTAACACCATGAAAAAGTTGTTTTACGTTGTAGCCGCTATCGCATCAATCACAGGCGGTGAATGGATGGCCAGAGTGCTGTTCCATATCACAGGCCCGGACGAAATCACAACAGCCTGCGCAATGCTGATTGCCTTTGCGATCACTGCGGCATACAGGCTTGCGGTCATCAGACCTAGTGAGAAAGCGGCGATCAGAATGGCTCGCTATGAAGGACGCAGAAATGAAAAGTTTGCCAGAATCGAGGCGGACAATTTCATGCTCAGGTATGAGATCTACAGAGAAGATATCGGAAGGAGGGATTCGTAATGCTGACCCTCATTTACTCGATCATCGAGTTCATCGTAGTCTCGATCATCCTGCTGTTCAAACTGCTTATAAGGGCACTGAGCTCTTCTTCAGACACAAGTCCGTCTGATAAGCCACAAAGCAGCGTCGTAAAAGAGAAGAAAGTGGATCTGTCGGATAGCCAGCGCTACGATATCGTAAAGGCTATCCTCGACGATTCCCTTCTTGTTCTGGACAGTGCCTATGATGCGCTGTACAACACCGGGGAGGCGCTGTTTTCAGCTCCGGAAGCTCTGCACTGCACATATCCTGAATACAAGGAGCAGTACGGGAGCAAGAAATGGAAGAAGGCCTGGGAAAAGGCTTTGGCAGATCGCTTTGACTGCCAGTGTGAATTGGCCGATAAAGGTAATTACTATCTTTACGGAAAAGAGATGTAGATAGGAGGTAAGACTATGAATAATACAAAAGTCAGAAACGTAAACGGATTGGTCGGCGAGGGCGTCGGCTTCGAGAGAATCAGAAGAATCACGGGATATCTTGTCGGAACGATCGACAGATTCAACGATGCCAAAGCGCAGGAAGTCAGGGACCGCACAAAAAACGGCTTAGTTAGAAATCTCTAACTCCCCAAAAAAAAGGATGTAACCCAAAAAAATTTTTTGGGAAAAATGAGGAATTTGGTACTTTATTTTAAGCGCAAAAGCTAAAGAAACAACAACTTATCTTAACGGAAAAAGGCACATTGAGTGTCTTTTTTGTTTGCGAAGAAAGGAGACAACACACCATGATTAGATGCGACAATTGCAAGAGAATCTTCAGCGAGGATGACCTGATTATAGTACAGGACGATCCATCGCCAAGTGGGATCTCTCTTCCGGCAGGAGCATATTCGTATGCTTACTGCCCGCATTGCGGAGAAAGTATCGGCAGCAGCAATGATTTTGCACTCATTGACAACCTCGATATAGAGGAAGCAGTAGACGGCTCCGTCGAAGTGACATTCGAAGGGCGCGGCCTCAGATTCTGGATGGATGAAGATGGTTCCCTGCAGTGGGAGGAATATCGCGCACCTAAGCTCGAAAAGAGAAAGGAGGCGAAAAGTCATGATGCAGCGTGAAAAAAAGCGCGAGCTCTGGCTCGTATTCACCCTCAACGGCAAAGAAATCGCCTCATATACCGTTCGCGGCACATCCAATGGAGAGCTTGAAGCAACGAAAGGGCTTCTCGCCTTCGAGAATCATTGTTCCTCGTCGGATATAATCGTGAAGGGGGTGGTCAGATGATACCAATGATCAAGCTCCAAAACGAGAAAGAACGCTATCGGTTCAATCTTGCATCCGACACACTCTGCTCGCTCTGCAAAGACAGAGCGCACTGTGCTGGCTGTGCGATCACTGAGATCCGCAGAAGTACTTGTCAGCTCGTTGAAAAGGGAATTGCTCATATGGACTGCTGTAGCATGCAGCCACCAGAGCATGATCCGGAACTTCTTAGGAGATACCAGAAGGCATTGGACAGCATAGGCTCTCCAGCCCTGCTCAGTCTCCCGAAAGAGACGAAAAACAGGCTTAAAAAAGCGACTGATCTCTATGAGAAGGTTATTCTTCTCGAGGAGATCGCAGCAATATAAGGGCATCTATTTGTAACGGGAAAGGGGAGACAACACAGTCTCCCTTTTCTGATGTTTAGACGGAGGAAACAACAATGAGAGACGTAGACATTGAACGGCTCAGACGCGTCTATTCGCCCGGCACAAAAATAAGGGCATTTCACACAACAGGTCCCTATCCGGTAAAACCGGGTACAACAGGGATCGTTCAGTGTGTTGACGAATATGGGCGTATCCACGTTGACTGGAGTGACGGCAGTCTGAATCTGCTGTATCCGGAAGTGGATGTATTCAAGCTCGCCTGATCATATTTAATTAAGAAAGGAGACAACACTATGTACACCTATGCTCAGTGGGCAAAAGACGGGACATTTAAAGCGGTTCCCGGCCAGCAGATAGACGAGGCCATCTATGAAAAGATGCTGAACTGCATGCCGCCGAAAGATCTTCCTGCCGGAAAGGCAAGGGAAGTTCTGAGCGACTTCAATATCCCTGTTCATGCAGGCTTTCTGATGGGAGAGCCATATGATACCAGGAAGAAGAAGCCGCGCTACATGGCGTTCGGAATGAACGACTACGGCAAGGGCAAGAAGTTCTTCTATCTCGGTCTCAGTACAGCAGGCACTGTCCTGCATGGTGAATACTATTTCTTCGATTGCATGAATGCTTTTGTAAGCGACAGACCGTTCCTCGCATCCTCATTCGACAGCGAACAGGAAGCGATAGGATACGCTGCTGATTACGAAGCCACACTTATCTGGCGCAAATATGATCACGGAGTTATGACGGCGTCAAAGGTCGTCTATGACCCGATGTACATTTTCAACGATGAGGAGGTGGAAGCATGAAGCGCGAAGATCTGGAAAGACTCAGACAGGAGTACCCGGAAGGCACCAGGATCGTGATGATCCTCATGGAGGACGATCCGAGGCCCATAGCACCCGGCTCTGTCGGCACTGTAAACCACGTAGACGATGCAGGGCAGATCCACATCAGCTGGGACAGCGGCAGAACGCTTGCCGTTATCCCGGGAGTTGATAAGTTCCGCCTCGCTTCAGAAGGCAGAAAGTAAATTTTAAGAGAAAGGATAAAACACCATGAAAGATGAACGGCTCATAATTGAAAAGCCGGACTGCTTTACTGCGGAAGATCTCTGCAGACTCCTAGAAAAGAGTCTGCCCGAGAGCATGCCGCATATTGCATATCCTGGCGAAACGCCTATCGATGTGCTGCATATACTCGACTACATGCTTACAGGTTATACGTACAGAAAACGTCCTATCGCAGAATTTCTTGACGGAAGCGACTACTACTGGGTAGAAGCGACTCCGTCAACAGGAGGAAGCGAAGGAGTGTATCTGGACATAAATCTTGTAACACAGGGAGCGGGCGCACCACAGAGGTGGCCAATCATAACTGCCAAAACTTTGGAGGAAGGACCAGTAGCATACGCCGCTATGGGCATGCTCGGTGGCGTTGCAACGGACCTTATCCAGAAAATCATCAATATCAATTATTAAAGAAAGGATAAAACGCTTATGGTTAAAAAAATTATTAATTACGTTATTGAGGCTATTTCAGCCTGGCTTCAGGAGACTCCTGAGGAAAGTGTTGAAAGACGCGCAAAGAGGCAGGAAAAATTGTCCAAAGCAAATGCAGGCAAGAAGCTTCTTTCACTCACGGGAATTTTCTATTTCGCGGAGCTTATCGCTCTCTGGGCGATGTCTTATTGCACCTATGAGAGAGTGCTACGGCTCACTTTTCCAGAAGATAAGACCGCATGCAGCCGCATGGGCTGATTTTCTTCCGAGAGTTGTCATTGTGACCTTCGTAATCCTTGTAGCAGCGCTCGTATTCTATTCAGCGCTTGAAGTTCAGAACCATTTCAGCTCAGACGAAGAGGATTATGACGCGAGCAGGACTGTAGAGAATGTAATTATTGCCTTGTTAGGCCTAATTTTGTGCCTCATGTTCATTACCTTAGGCTGCTCATTGCTTGTTTCCATAGCAGACGACAGCATCATGAACACTTTGAACATAATTACTGCTCTTTTGCACCCGGGAAAAGCACTTTACTGGCTCCTTTTAACAGCCCTTATTCTTGCAGCCATCTCTTTCTTTGCGTACACGATTGTCACTCAGATATTGTGGATTATAAGAGAGATGCCAAGCACGATTGAGGCAGTCAAGGCCAGAAGAAAAGCTAGAAAACTGAAGAAGGAGAAGAAATAGAAGATAACGACTCATCAAAGGGGAGGCCGCAAAGCCTCCCCTTTACAACACCATTTTGATTTACAAGAAAGGAAACAACACAATGAACGAGAAAATCAAACCTGAAAACGCAGTACCAGAGGCCGAATATTTTGCCACTCCGTTCTGCGAAGTCGCACTGGCGATAGACGTCAGAGACTATGATGTGATCCGCGAAAGCGGGATCTTTGAGCATCCGGGAAAGCCTAGGGAATTCGTCAGAAAGACTCCTGATAACCTGTACATCATTTTTTACTGGGATTTTGTAGAGTGGCAGGGCTACACCGTGGATAAGCTTATGCATATTCTGGAAGGCATCCGTCATTCATTCTGCAAGATCTCTGAAGACGGAGATATCTACAGTACGTACGAGATCTCCGACGAGTGGGGTACAGACGAGGAATTCTGCGAACTTCTCAGCATTTCATCCGAGATTTTCATCTGGGATGAGGAGGATTCTCTTGAGCATCAGATGCACGCAGATGATAAACCGATCGCTCAGCTGGCGTCCATATCTGACAGCGAGCTTCAGCGCTATCTTGAGCTAGAAAGGGAAGGCTCGATCTCAACAAGATCGGTGTTTTTCAACGAAGTTCTGAGCGACACCGATGACGAGTTCGCCGAACTGATTTCGGATTACAGAGCTCAGGACGCAAAAGGCAAGGCTGTAATAGACTCTGTTCTTCTCAGAGTCTGCGGCTGGACGCTCCCGACCCTTCTTAAGATGGCAGAAACGCCTGAGGTGGAAGGAGGTGCAGCATGAGCATTTTCTGGCTTGGAGGACCGAATGTGGTCATTCCGGATAATGAAATCAAGCATGAGATGTATGAGGACAGATACTTTAAGCCGGGTATCATTCACGGTGACGAGGATACCATCATCCGGGTGTATCTGAACGATGCTGTCGGGGAGAACGACCCCGATGAATTCATCGCAGAGTATCTCACAAAGGAGCTTATCCATAAGGCTCATACAGCGGATCCGATGCATCAGGAGCTCTTCGGAGAGATCCTGGCAGCTAAAGCGGAAAACTTCGCCTGCTATAACGATGCATCCGGAGATTTCGCTACTCTGTGGGCAGAATGGCCAAAAGCAGCAGCTCTGACCAACGATGAGCTTGCTAAATGGGCAGAAGTAGCAGATTCACCCGTTAAGAGTGCAGCTGTTCCGGAGTTTATAGGTCAGATCATCGATACCTTCGAGGATTTCCTCGAAGAGAAGGGTATAGATATCCCTAACGATGAGAAGGATGACCGCGACGATCCTGATTCTGCCGCCATAATCTATGGAACCGACTACGGCAATCTCCAGTCAGCTCTGGAAGAGCTTATGCTTAACTGGGGCGTTGTAGAAAAGGAGGTGTAGATATATGGCTAACATCTTCGACAAAGGCGAAGCATTGCTCGTGTTCTCGGAAAAGGGGCTCATCGTTCACGCACAAAGCGGCACCGGCGACAATTTGCTCAGAGAAGACCTGAAAGCAGGGTATGTCGACTACATTGACTGGACAAGTTACAGGCCAACGATTGTCTTTGACATCGAGCTTGAAGAAGTCGACGGAGGTATGGCGATGTTTAAAAAATACATCTCAGACCTCACAGATGAAACCCTTATCAGCGCATTGAAGCAGGAAGCCGGACTCAGCCCTGATGCAGCGTATACGGTCATAAACGCGTAGCATTAATAGAAGAAGGAAACAACGATTAACGGTGGTTTTATGAGCGCAATTGACATCGCTGCCATACGATATATATAATATCAATGACAGATAAAGGGAACTGCAGAGTAAAACCACCAAGAAAGGAGGATGAGCAATGGCAACTTCAAGCATATTCAGGAACGTTATCCTGAAATCCAGTGAAGATGCAACCAGCTTTCTGGAAGCTCTAGAGCGATCTCAGCTCGACAAGTCAACGCCGGAAAAAGTTGACGTGCGTTATATTGAACACGAAGACACGCTCAATGCCTTCCTGGATAGGATGGTGAAGGCGAATGTATAGTGTTATTAATATCAATGACGTCATCAACTTACGTGGAGAGGAAGCGGCACAAAGCTTAATCTCCACTTTTTCTTGCTCTAATAAAGAAGTTGAAACCTTTATTAGATTTAAATCCGTTGAATTTGCAAAAAGAAAGCTGGCGGTTACATATCTCGTATACGCTGAAGAAATTCAGTTAGCAGGAGCTTTTACACTTGCGAACAAGTATGCAGCGATACCGGCCGAAACTTTATCAAACAGCCAGAAAAGTAAAATAAGGCCGTTTGCGGTTTACGACGAAGGAGAATCTGCATATGTAGCCTCCGCCTACCTTCTGGCTCAGTTCGGCAAAAACAAGGATGAGTCTGAGGACTGCCCCATTACAGGAACTGAGCTGATGACAATTGTCATTGATACAGTCTCAGACATACAGAAGCGAATAGGTGGCAGAATACTGTGGCTCGAGTGCGAGGAAGACAATATAAAGGCGTTGCGTTTCTATAACAAAGAGCCGGCAAAGTTCTTCCGGTATTCAAAGCGAGATTCTGCGGAAGCGATATATGTTCAAATGCTAAAATTGCTATAACTACACACAATGCACATGCTTCAAAAGTGAGGGATTCCAGAACGCCTCTGGCCCCTCACTTTTATTGGTTATAACACAGGAGGAAACAACATGACATACAGAGGTAAATACCTTGCCCGTGACGGGCGCCGTATCCCATATATGATGGGGATGCTCGGACCAAACAAAATGGTCATAAAGTATGATCTGGAAGGCGAGAAACTGCCTGCAGTTCACGAGATCCCTATAAGATACAGCGACAAAGTTGTATGGAAGTGCAATGCAAAGAGTATTTCCTGCAACAGCACCAGCGCAATGTTCAGGCTGTTTGAGCAGTATCCGGCATACGCAGGTGCTACATTCAGATACTTCACGGGAATCAAATAGGAGGACACAACGATGAATAAAATGAATAACAAGATAAAGGCCTGCCCAAGATGCGGCGGCAACCTCGTTGGCACGCATTTCGACGATAAATGCTCTGCATATATCAGCCGTTGCTCTGGATGTGACATCCATATGTATGAATACATCGATAAGCCAAGCGGCGAAACAGCAGGAGCAGCACTCGTATCACCGAACATCGACGTTTGGGTTGATGCAAAAGTACATCCTTCGATCGCGGGGGAGAACCTTCTCGAATTGGAAGTCATTGCTCGCCCCGCCGCATTCAAGGAAAACGGTACTATTACGCTTGGGAAAAAGGCAGCTCTTGAAGACTGTCTTTCCTATGCTGCGAAAGCGTACAACGCAGCGACGAAATTGGAAAGCCCTTCGGTCATCCGGACACTCAACCAAAATGCATCAAGTCAAGCCGTAAAAAAGATCGTTGTCGATCTGACGGATTGGTCGAAGCCTTATCCGACAGGAGCTATCGCTTATGACAGCAATGACTCCGTCATAGACAGCGCATACTGCGATAATGCAGATGAGTTCGCGGAATTCTTTGATACACACAGGGAAGAAATCAACAGTGACACAGAACTCGTCTTCAAGATTAGCGCTGGAGATTTCGATATCCTGGAGCTGGAGAAACTCGTGTACTCTATACGGGATGCATTCTGGAAAATCTTAGAGGGAGGAAACAACAATGAAATATGAATTCGGAAAGAACATCGTCCTTATGTATATGCCGAGCGGTATCTGCGGACGCCCGTACATCTGGGCAGAAACAGAGGACGGCGAAGATGATATCACTGCTAATATCGCAGGGGTGCCCCTGAACGAGAATGAGGTGATAATGAATCACGACCTGTTTACAAACAAGCCACTCGTCACTGCTCTGGCTGAATACATTGCGAATGAGACACGCGAGATCACTTTCGGCAGTTTTAATACACGCACTCTCGTGCTTAAGCTGAAAGATAACTGGAAGGAGCTATGCATCCCGATGTGTTAACATATCATCTTTAGCCCCGGTTTTCCGGGGCTTTTTGTGGAGGCACAAATCCGCTTGATATTTCCGTCAAACCTAAGTAATATATTAGTATATTTAACGTATTCTCAGCTTAAGATCGAGCACCTGTATGTCCTAGACATCGCAGGTGCTTTTTTATTTAAGCAAGCGTATGACTTCATAAAAATGCCGTGAAGCCATAAAACCGTGATCATCTACACACAACTTCCCGGATGATCCATTAAATTTGCTGTAGCTGTCGCTTCAGTACAACTTAATAGTCAGCCTGCGGGTTGGCGTTCCACTACAGGCAGAGATGCCAAACGTCGATCCGGAGGAGTAGTGGCCTCCATTTTTGAGATGCACAGCAGGCCACTGTGCAGGATAAGTACAAGGAGGTACAGATATGACTAACGATTACATCAGTGAAGACTGCGGAATCATCTTCACAGAAATCCCACCAGTTGTCACCCTTACAAGGGCAGAGGCAGCTAAGATCGCCGCGGATGCTTTTAACAGCAACAACGGCGACAGCGTAGAATGCGCGCATAAGCGCTCACTTGCGCTGAAAACAATGAATCACATCACATTCAGCAAGTGTGACAGATTCGATCTGGACGACATACTGGATCGCCTCGGTTGCTAGTATGCTCCATCGGAACTATGCCGCCCCTGCAAAGGGGCGGCTTTTCCGCTGTTTGGCCCAATTCATTGTTGTTATTATTTCTGATTGCATATATAATATAGTCATATTAACGTATTCTCAGCTTGATAATGGAGCACCTGTATGTCCTAAGACATCGCAGGTGCTTTTTTATTTGGCAAACGGTGACTTCGCAGCGGTGACGCGAAGCCATTTTTATTTTGCGAAGGAGGAAACAACACCATGATAACCATCACAAAAGAAAGCGCTATGCTTTTGCTGGACCAGCTGTATAAGGCAGGTATGGTCGGCAAGTATTCAACAGGAGAGTATGTTATCGCCAGCGAAACAGGGTGCTTCGGCATGACGCCTGAAGAAGCTGCAGAAGACCTTGCTCCAAAGCTTGCCGAAATAGACCTTCTCATGGAGACCGCCCGTTCAGATGTAAGGTCAGCCCTTAGGGACATAACGCTCCCGGACCTTATGGTCAGCGACCCGCTTGCAAATTCGAAGCATGTCATCACTTTTGACAGCGAGACGGCTCACGGCGAGCCCCAGGCATGGATATATCTCAAGGACGGATCGTCCATAGAGATTACCCATGAGGAGTATTGCCTTGATCCGAATGAGCAGTATTTCTCGCTAAGACACCATTGTTCAGAAGAAGACTTCGAAAACGATGTCTACCACTCGACAATGGGTGTCATAGATGAATGCTCGGGAGGACTTGTAGCTATCGCACCAATGCTTCAGCGCATCACGGACGCTATAGGCATATCTGATGAGCCGCACGATGACCGCAAAACCATCGTACTTTCGTCCAAGACCCTCGCTGGGTATGAGGATGAATTCGAGGACAAGCTGTTCCATGCTGCACATGATCTGCTTCACGACTGCACGAAGGGTCGCAGTATACCGGGCTATGATGCATTTGCGCAGGCGTGCCTTGACAGCGACCTTCACAACTATGTGAAAACAGGTTTCTACGACCTGTTCAGGGCGCTCGGATTCGACATCAGCTCCGATGGAACAGATTTTTAGAAGGAGGAAACAACACATGAAAAGGATCAAGTCAAGAGAAGGTAAGGGATACGAGGTGCAGTGGTATGACGATAAGGGCGATGCATCCGATGTTGTTCAGATGGACACTGCGGAAGAACTCGCGCAGTATCTCGCAAGAGCCTGCTGGGGAGAACTGAGATTTTCTCAGAACCCTACCATCTGGAAAGATGGTGAGAAGTGGTGCTGCGGTGAATACACGCCCGTCTCAGAAGACAGGCCGTGCGTTGTCATAACGCACTCTTTCGACGCAGAAACCACCGTTTACAGGTACGGTTCCTGGGAAGCAGCCGAAGATGCTCTTCAGAGTCTTTATGACGAATACCTCGGAGAGGAGCAGGCAAACCATTCAGATCTGAATCTGGATGCCTGCTATTGCCACAAAGACGAGGGCTACGGCGAAGTCACCTGGTCGGATAACGACCACACGTATTTCACGACTGCCAGAATACTTGATGCAAAGTAGAAGGAGCTGCGAAGCTCTTATTTTTATTTAGAAAGGAGACAACACAATGCCAAACTGGACAACTAACAAGATCACATACGAAGGTGATGCGAATGAAATCAAAAGACTCAGGGAAACTATGACCAAAGCCTTTGACTTCAATAACATCATCCCTATGCCGGAATCACTTCTATCCGTATCATCTCCGGCGCAAGAGACGGCTGTCCTTGCGCATGTAACAGACGGCTTCACAAAGCCTGTGACCGAAAGCATCGCTCAGAAGGTGTACGCGGTTTGTCACGGAGACAATCCGTTCTTCACGTACGATGAAGAGATCAGGCACCGTTACACAAAGCTTGCGGAGACTCTCGATGCAGACGAAATGGTGGACATGTCATTATCTCTCGATGGTCCCTCTGAAAAAATCTCTCTTAGAGAAAAGGGGAAGATATATGTAGAAAACTACGAGAAGTATGGCACTGCAACCTGGTACGAATGGGCTTGCAATAACTGGGGAACAAAGTGGAATGCATGTGATGTGACCGAAACAGCTTCGGACAACAGCGTCACATGGGAATTTATGACCGCATGGTGCGCCCCTGTTCCTGTTATAGAAAAGCTCGAGCAGGAATTTCCGGACCTCAGCTATGAGTTCTGGTACACCAACGAGGATGATTTCCAGTACAGCTACGGGTTACGCTATAACCCTGTAGAATGGGATGACTGCGAAGAGGAGTAGTCCATAATTAATTATCGTGAAGCGCAGGGGCATATGCCTCTGCGTTATCTTTTACAAAGGAAGGAGACAACACAATGCTTAACAGAGAGTGGAACGAAAGCTGTATAGCTCGCGCGCGCAAGGAGTTCGAAAACTTCGAAGCGGATATCTGTGAGTATGACGAACTTACCGTGATCAACTGGAAAAACCGTGATGGTTCAGGCAACTGGGCTGTCAGATACATCCTTGACGGCTGCCGGCTCATAGTCACAGGAGATATAGGGAACGCCATCTTCAGAAGGGCGGAACCATACACCCTCGAGTATTGCGGCAAGATGATCATCGACCCGGGTTACAGTGCACGTAAGTGCATTGCAAAGGAGCGCGATACAAGCCTCTATACCTGGGACAGGGCTTCGGTCAAACGGGATCTCGATGAGTATTTCCAGTATGTGACTGAAGATGAAGGCTACAGCGCGGAAGAGGTCGAGGATATCGAAGACATCAAGGCCGACCTGCTCGAAACCTGCGGATTCAATGGCGTATACATAGACGCCTACATGTACGAACGCCTTCCCGACTGGGTAGACGATCTAAGTACACTGCAGGAATGCGGGATGCAGTATTCTCTGCACTTCATAGCGTGGCTTGTAGGCCTTCAGATGATCGCAGAACAGCAGGTTAATAACGTCCTGTATGGGCCAAAACTCGAACTTGAAGTAACAAGCGGGAAAAAGCTGGTAGCAGAGATCAATCCTGATCCAAGCTATAAAGAACTTTTCGTATATCTTGATGACGGGCAGGGCAGATCTGTTCAGGACATTGCTGTTATCGGAGAAAAGTACTCTTACGACGAAACAAGCTCCGATTCGCAGAACATAATTCCACATCCGGGCAAATATGTAGCAAGAGTCTATGGCGATGCCAATGATGAATGCTACACAGACTGCTTTGAAATAGGGGAATATGTACCTGAGGAAGGATGGTGTTTCTAATGAAGATCAAAAGAATTCTTCCGTGCATCTGCATCGATCACAGGCCAGAACACGGAGATAGCGGAACCTATGGCATGCCGGCACTTCAAGTCTATCAATGTGGACTTGAGGGCGAATACGGACAGAGATACATTCCATACTGTCCAAACTGCGGCAGAGGCGGCCTTTCGGATTTCAAATCGGATTATTCAGCGCTGAAGTACTGGAACAAGCTTCAGTACAGTCTTTGGCAGGCTGAGTGCGAAGGCATATTTGAAGGAGAAGAGCCTGCTGCAGAACCGTGGAGGATAGAATTCTTCCAGGAGCTCAATGCACCGGACAAGGAGGCCTCACTATGACAAAAGAATTTGTTAGACTGTGGGCCGAAAAAGCCTGGGAGCTGGAAAGTTGGTTTGCAGGGACCCTGTCAGGAGGCATCGATCCGGTACCGCACCTCCTAAGCTGCGAGGTAACAGGAGAAGATACTGCAGAGATCAGTTACGACTATCCGAAAACATGCGGGCTGTCCGATGTGATATATCACGTCAATGACCCCCACAGGGTAAGAAAAGCCCGATTTGTTTTCACAGAGGACGGCCAGATCCTGACGGACGAAAAACCGTTTCCCGGCACTGACAGATTAACCGACCCGTGGACAGCGGATGAAGCGAACGAATTCATTAATGAGTTCAGAATCTCACTTGCTGGCGAACATAACCACTAAAGCGTGCTATTACACATTTATTCAGCAGAGGCCTCAAGCCTCTGCTCTTGTTTTTAACAGAAAGGAGACAACACATGAGTATGCGAACATACGGAGGCCAGATAACTGGCTGTATCATCAAGGAAAAGTACATCGATGGCTTCATAAGAAGATACATCGAGTGCCATCCTGAGGAGTTCGAGAAGATTGAAAGCCCACTGGAGAAGTATGAAGAGATGGAGAGCAATCTCTATTGCAATTCATGCCTCACCAGATCAACCCCCGATTCCGGAGAAGGCTTCTACGCTCAAATATACTCGGATGATTCGTTTTACAACACTGCATCGATCTTCCACCTCAGCGATCTGAATGAGTGGCAAGAGGATCTCGAAATGCCGTTCATTCTTGTCGAGTCTGACAAGTCCCTCGTTACTAAAAATATTCTCGAAGGGAAATACTACAAGACCAAAGAAGAAATTATCGATGAATTCAAGGCAAAACTCGGAAGATATCTGCCGGATGACTTTGATTATGAAGAAAATATCGGCGATGTTGAGTACGCTGTTTTCTGCTAGGAAAGGGAGGTGAGTGAAATGACACTGTACGGAACTTTCAACGCAGAAGGCGCCAGAGAAACGCCTATGATCGATTTCATCGAATTTGAATTTCCTAAAGTCTCTGATGTATTCGTTCCCAACGATCTCGACAATAAAGACATCGTCCTGTCCTGCGACTGGGACGAGAGCGACTGGGACTTCGATAACAAACGAGGCATTGGCTGCTTCAGAGCGAAGGGCGTTTACCTGAATCAGAGATATGCTAACGGTCATATCAGCGATTTCATGAACGCGAGGATCGACACCCTGCAGGTTTCGGGGATCGACACAGACACCCGCTTTGAACTGACCGGACTGATGATAGATGATGGCGGGATGATGTTCAGCTTCCCGGATGACAAGATTATACCGTGGATGACCGAATATGCAGAGTAATTAGTTAGGAGGAAACAACACCATGAAAAACTACACGATCAAGTATGTAGAGACCTACTCAGGTCTCTATGACATAGAGGCTGAGAGCTATGAGCAGGCTGTTCAGACGCTGGAGGAAAGGCTCCATGAAGGCGCAGAGCAGGGACCCGATGTATGCACAGACTCTTACTTTGAACCTGCATCAGATGGCGTGAAAGAGACGGAAAACTGCGAGCCGGAAGGCAAGTGGTTCTATGCGGATATCGAGAGCCTCGACGAGGACTTTCAGAAGATATCACTGCCTGTGGTCGTTTGTGACCAGTGCAACACATTCTTTCCTGTAGCATATGCAGGCGCAGGGCATCACTACTGTCCTAATTGCGGCAGGAGGATGGCACCTGCAGACGATGCACCGGCTGCAGTCGGCCAGGAATCGCAAGATGTGGATGTCACGATCGCTGTCGACTGTCGCTTCACAACGACGATATATGGAGAATGCGTCGACACATCAAGCCGCGAAGTAGTTCTCGCAGCTGCAGAGGCAATGTTCTCGGACGCGGATATCGGCGACCTGGAAGTCATTGGGTTCAGGCCAGTAAGCATACAGACTCCGGACGGCGAGTTTGTATGGGAAAGGTAGGTGCAACATGATGTCAGATACCAGAAGGAAGCTTCAGTCACGCCTTAGAAGAAGGTTCGGCTACAGTACGAACACTAACTATGGGCGCGGCGCCATTCTGTGGAAAGACAACAAGTTTGGCTCTTCCGATGAAGTGGGCATCTGCCTCGAAAACAGGACATACGGCCCGGAAATCCCATATCAGCTGGAAATACTCGTGCATGATTTTGGTGACAGGCAATCAAAATGCGTCGCCGCATTCACAAAGGAAGAGGCGTTGCTTCTTTGCAAAGTCATAGAAGAGTTTTTCAGGGAACGTGAAAAGGAGGCGGCATTATGATGAAACCACGCCTAAGATCAATCATCTTTACCAGCGATATGGTCCGTGCGATCCTTGACAGCCGCAAGACCGTCGTTCGCAAAGTAATCAAGCCACAGCCGAAGATGAAGCTATGCTACACAGCTATGGGAAGCAGCAACGTCGGCAAATGGACCTATCCGTCGCCCACAGCACATAAGTACTGGGGTGATGAATGGCGCCTTGCTGACGACATCACAAGCGAGGACCGTGCAAAAACATGGAATCCGCCTTGCCATACGGACGATATCCTGTACGTCAGAGAAATATGGGCAAGACACGGCAATCCAAAAGCCGGAAGACCGATGCACTATGACTACAAGGCAGACCGAGACGACCCGAGGCTTTGGGATAACGGTTTCATCGCCGAATGGGAGTCACCTGTTCGCATGCCGAAAGAGGCAGCAAGACTGTTTCTTAAGGTGACAAACGTCAGCGTAGAAAGGCTGCACGACGCACCGCTTGAGTCTGTTCTGCAGGAAGGTATTGCAACTCAGTGCGCATCATGCGCTAAACGCTGCCAAGCACCAGATCTAAGCGTAGGTAAAGCTAAGCTTGACAGACTGCCTTGTGCAGTTGAGTTCAGAAACCTTTGGGACAGTAAAGTCAGGAAAGCTGTTCTTAAAGAGTACGGCTGGAGCGCTGATCCCTATGTCTGGGTGATCGAGTTCGAGCGATGCGAGAAGCCTGAGGAAATGTAGTAATTTAACGATTGAATAAAGAGGTCAGGCCTTGCGTCTGGCCTCTTAGTTAGGAGGAAACAACAATGGAAAAGACAAAATGCGTTATTTGCGGAAAGCAGATCACTGGATACGGGAACAATCCGTGGCCGCTGGCAGACAGCGGACGCTGCTGCGACAACTGTAACGGCAAGGTCATCACAGCACGCTTTGAGCGTCTTCTGCTCAAAGAAACCGGATCGGCTGCATCAGCTAAGTAAACAGCCCCAAACTATTAGAAGGAGGAAACAACACAATGACAGAAACGAAATGCAAGGTATATAACGCTGACGAATTCAGGCGGCTTCTTTACTCCATATACGGAGCGGAGGTGTACACAGACTTCTCCGTTGATGGTCTTTACATCGGGCTGGGAGAAAATGATACCCCTGTGGAAGATCTGCAAGAAAAGCTCGCTGCCGCTATCGGGGTTGATGAAGTCACATCGATCCACATCGATGACTCAGAACCTACGGGTGTATGGATAGCGCACAGAGACCGCGACGGAGACTGCCGTACGCTGATCACTGTAGCGTCTACCGAAAACAATACATCAGTAACACAGCTTTACCAGCAGGATCTGATGTCCTGTCTCATCACAGACATTGAGAAATATCGCCCTGACCAGGCCGTTCCGGTCAAAGTCATTGAGGCGTGGCTTGAAAGCACCGGTCGTTATACGTATCCACCGGAAGAAACTGACGAATTTGAACTGTTTGGCATCACATATGACCCAAAGGGCTCACCATTCGGCACTCCGGCGGCTCTTATGAAGATCTGGGAACCAGATGATGACGTCCTCGAGAGGCACAATATCTCATACATCGAGATGCCTCTTTGAGCGCTTCAGATAATAAATCAAAGGAGGAACACAATGGGAAAACTGCTGTATAAAAAAGAATATGGCTATCCGGGCGTCCGTCTTTCAATGCGTTATCTGCTGCGCAAGGATACGGAGGAAAGAACACCGGTCTATATGGCGGAAGCATACAGAAGTCCGACAAATCTGGAAACAAAGCTTATGGTCGGCGTTTTCTGCACAAAGTGCGGGGAATTCCACGAATACCCCGAAGAACTTCTTGACCAAGCAGAAAGAGATAAGAGTAGCATCCTGTCATGCGGATGCGGCGATCAGTATGCTGTACGCGACTGTCTCAATGTAAACAGCTCATCTCTTACACGCAGGACAAGCGCCAGGATCCACGATGCTTTCCCTTTAAAGCTCGAAATAACCGAGCACGGTAACAGTCTTCACATCTCTGCAGTGGGGAGGAACTATTACCTTAACCCTAAGGCACAGAAGCCTTACAGCACGGTATTTCAGATAACCGTGGTCATCAACGTGGCTTCAGGTCAGACATATGTCATGCCTGCACAGAACAGAGGGAAGAAGGTTTTCGCTGATATACAGACAATAAGGAGGGCGTCCTTTTCGTACAACCCGACTCTTTCTCGCATAAGCAACCTCTTCTTTGAAGACGATCCGGAGGCTATGGCAGCGCTTGAAAAGGCTTTTAAAGGTCTTGCTCCTGCTGTTAAATCACCGCTCGGATCTCTCATGGAAGTAGCGTATGCCAATTTCCTGAAGAAGCTGTACGATCTGCGTCCTAAAGAATATCGCGATATGTTTTATGGCGAACCCATAGGATATATTTACAGAGACGCCTACAAGAAATTAAGGGCAAGATACAGAAAGGATCCTGATACCTTCCCGAAATATCTTTACTACGGATGCGGAAAGGTAGCGACCAAGTCGATCAGAAAGGCCCTTTATGCACGTCCTGACCTTAAATGGAGGCTGCGATTCCTTTATAAGACGCTGGGAATCAGCAACGTAGATGTCCTCAGAGAGTATCTGACTAGTGAACTGCCTTTCATTGATAACCTTATATATGAATGGCAGCAGTTTGCAGACAGAGAGCACATGATCGCAAAGCTTGCGACCGCCTGCAGGAATGCCGGCATGAGCGACAGGAAACTTGCGGAGTTTTTCATCAGCAGAGATGTTTCGTTTTACACACTTCGTGATACTGCCAGAATGTATGATATATGTTCCATCACAGCCGAAGAACTGAAGGCTTGCAGAGCCATGAATGATCTGCATAATATCTTAGTTGAATTTGAGCTGCTGAATAAAGACGTAATAATCTACAAGCAGTATGGCACAGAAGTTTCGTATGATGAGACAATCTACGCCCTGGAAGGGGAATATAGCGGTGCTGAGTTCACCATTATCAGGAAGCCGTTGGAGCTGCGTGCTCTTGGCCGCAGATTCCACAACTGCGTAGGCTCTTATATGGAAGATGTCAAGCAAAAGCAATCGGTGATCATCGAAATGACGATTGGCAGCAAGGCAGCTGCATGCATAGAGCTTGACCCATCAGGTAGTAACTGCAGACAGGCCTTTGCTGCATGCAACCAGCCTCTGGAAGGAGCTGCTTCAGATTCATTCAGCGCGTGGACAAAGAAGCACAACATCAAATTTGATGGGCAACAATATCCGAGAGTCAATCACTTTCAGAATGTCGTCCCTGCATTTGAAGATTTCGTTGAACCTCGCTTCGGATTCAACGCGATTCCATTTTAGGACACAACAAACATGCTTTAACGAAGAGCGCCTCGGACTTTTGTTCGGGGCGTTTTATATTGCATGTTTCTTCACTTTGTTACAGTATGACTCCGAGAAGTCGTGTGCGGCGTAAAAAAGCAGGGCATATCGCTTGCCCGGTCTGTGCTGGTCGTGTGGTAATACCTGATGTCAACAGTTTTGCAGCTCTGAATGAGGATCTGCTTCCGGAATGGGACTATGAGAGAAATGAAGTTGATCCATGGGAAATACCGGAGAATTATGAAAGGCCAGTCAATTTAAATTGCAATTTGGGGCACAGTTACAGTATGACTCCGATGAAGCGTGTGCAGTGTAAAAAAACAGGACATATCGCTTGCCCTATATGTGCTCGCCGCGCTAACAGTTTTGCAGCTCTGAATGAGGATCTGCTTCCGGAATGGGATTATGAAAAGAATGAGGTTGATCCATGGGAAATAGCGGAGAATTATAATAGGCCGGTCGAATTAAAGTGCAGTTTGGGGCACAGTTACAGTATGACTCCGAGAAGTCGTGTGCAGTGTAAAAAAGCGGGGAATATCGCTTGCCCTATATGTGCTCGCCGCGCTAACAGTTTTGCAGCACGGCAAGAAGATCTAATGAAGTACTGGTTCTATAAGTATAACAACTACCTTAATGTTAATCCAAATCACGTAACTGAAAATGATACAAGTGTTGTGTTTTGGGAATGCGAAAACAACGATGACCATATATATGAAATGGCTATTAATGCTAGAGTAGAAAACAAAATGAGAGGCATTGAATCATGTCCAATTTGTAGAGGAAGGCGTAGGAAAAAAATGCATTATGTAAAAAAGTCAGCTAAAAAAAGCTGACTTTTTTATTAAGAATTATGTATGTTTTTTTTCAAATAATTCCCCAAAAATTTTTTGGTTACCAACGTGGAATATGCATAGCTTGAGCATTTTTTACAGTCTTTATATTGACGCGCCACGCTTTGCGTGGTATAATTCAGACAAGAATCAACCCAGGAGGGCACCAATGACAATAAAAGAACTTAGAAGCCGCACAGGGCTTTCTCAGATCAAATTCTCCGAAAAATACGGGATCCCAAGAAGGACCGTTGAAGACTGGGAGACAGGAAAGAGAACACCGCCTGATTACGTGCTGGATATGCTGACATACATCGTTTCCAGCGAAGAGGTAAATCATAAAGCCTGGGTGTTCTACGAATACAGGGACCGCAAAGGCTCCGGCTCATACAAAATGTTTACAGACAAGGCGGCAGCGATATCATATGCTAAAGATCAATGGGCTTCTATGTGTGATTGCGATAAAAACAGTTACCTGACTGATTCTGTCGGAGAATTCTGGGTCGCTGAACTTCCTGTTATATGGGATGACATATCGGAGACTTTCGAGCCTGACTTCAGTGAATACAGCACAGCATGGAACGCCCTTGATGAGTAGAAACCAAAGCACCAAAGGCCTCGTGCCGAGAGTTCTGCGACTGGTGACCGCAGATTTCTCAGAATACGAGGCAACATTTCGCCCTCTAAGGCGAGAAATCATATCAAAAGGTATCAGAGTACCTAAGAAAGGAGAACATCATGAACGGCAATATCTACATCAGCAATCACGCAAGACAGCGAATCAAAGATCGTTGCGGCGCAGGAAAGAAAGCAGCAGCAGAAAGAATCTGCAACCTGGCAATTGAAAGAGGAACAAACGCAGAAGAAACCAAAGGAACCGTAAGACGCTGGCTTGATCAGCAGTACTACGATGAAAACAGAGTAATATATCTGTACGGAGACAAAGCGTTTATCTATACAGAAGACCTCGATGATCTGGTCCTAGTGACAGTGCTACAGCTCCCGGCGGAAATATTCAGGACAGTGAATAAAAACAGAAAAAAGAACGCGGGAAAAGCGTCGTAACGGGCCGGTGTAGATATCCAGCGATGTAGCGGGCGGCTAAGCCTGTTTTTAAAACAGATTGAACTATGCGTTAAATTGACATTTACTGCATAGTTTGGTATAATGCTCATAGGGTAACCACACATATTTACCCTCCTCTCTCGGCGCTAAGTGGCGAAAATCGCCACTTTCGCCGGAACTCATACATACATAATTCAAGCAACGACTGAGCTCGGTTCTATGGTGACAGGACCGACTCGGGTAACAGAAAGGAACGCACACCATGAACACCAAAGAAGTATGCGGAACATGCAGGCACAACTGCTATGACAGAGACGGCAGCGGCGTGAGACAGCACAGCGGCTTCTACTGCGGAAATGAGAGAAGCGAAAACTGCGGCTGCCCTACCCTTTACGGCGATAACTGCGAAGACTGGGAGGGAAAGGAGTCATGAAGGACGTTATCACAGGTACGATAGACCACATCAAGAAGTGGAACGGCAGCTATTTCTTCATCAAGGGCGACAACGGTGTCCGCTATTGGTCAGACAAGAAATACGTCACAAACGCCAATGAAGGCGGCTACTACTCAGGCCAGTGGATGACTCTGTGGGACGCATGCGCGTTTACCGGAGCAAAGGTTCAGTTCGAGATCACAGAAGAACAGACCGGTGCAACCCCTACTGCTGTCAATGTGGTCCTCGAAAGGATCCCCAATCCGCGTCTTGAGGAGAAGCTCCTTAGAAAACAGGTCGACAAAGAAAACCGGGAACGCCACGAGATGAACCGCAAAAGGAACGCGTTAAGGCAAGCGCAGAAAGAGATCCTGTCAGATCTGACCGGCTATGTCATACAGCAGCGCGTCGGCGACAAGTGGGCTAACGTATACAGGGACGATGCCCTTCTCTGGGCCAGAGATGTCGACACAGCCAAAGCGATGATTGCCGAGATAAAAGAGTACGGCGAACACTACAGGCTCGTCAAAGCGCAGTTTCTCAAGAACTACACCACAGGCGAGCTCATCGCAAGGCCGATCAGCAAGTAACTTCTGGAGTTATACCACGGCAATTCATTTGAACAGGAGAAACAAAAGGACAATATGAGCGAATATGCATACAGAAAAGCATTGGAAAAGATCCCCGAGATAGTCGGGGCCTGAAGGCAATGTCAAGAGACGAAGACTATATGATCGAGGAGGTCGTAGATGAATAATCATCTGAAGGAAGTCTTCTTGGGATATCTCAGTTCTTCATTATAGAAGAAGACCTTCTGAACCACATCAGACAGGCCAAGCAAAAGGGCTTCGCTATCACCGTCAAGGATGACCGCGTTCTTATACGCGTAGAGCGAGCTTCAGGCTACTACCTTGCTACATACCGCCCGGTCAGCCTTTGCAGGAGCAAGACCGCCCAGATCGCAGCGGCATACCAGAGCGGGCAGCTGTCATCGCTTGATTTGCTTGACCGCCTGCTCTGCATAGTGGCTAAAGCGGACAACCCTACCCTCTCATCACTGCATGACGAACTGAAAGAGAAGCTGCATATCCCGATGCCGGTCAGCAGATTTATCGAAGATGTTGAATCCCTGGCATCAGACATGCAGAAGTGCAATACCACTACAGCGAGCGAGATAGATGTTAGAAGACGTCTGCGGGAGATCATCTGGATCAAGCACAGGGTAAAGGACAATGACTTCTATGAAACTGCATACAGCCCTATCAGGAAGAACAAAGACTACTACGATTCAGAGTATACGGAAGGGGGCAAGTGGATGACATTTAAGGAAGCATATCAGCAGATTCGCAAACACCATTATGAAATCCTCAATGAGCGAGAAAGCATAAGCAAGAGTGCAAGGCTGTCGTTAAGCACATGGGTGCTTGACATACTGACGGAGTGCCGTGAAGCCGATACTCTGCAGACGGATTGCGAGGCTTGCGAACTTGATGGCAAAGCTGATGTTTGCAAGATTTGTAGAGTAAGCAATTATGAACCGCAGACGGATTGCGGATGGATGTAGAAACGAGGCATAGATATGAAACATGATCAAATCAATCTTTACAGCTTGTTCAATACCATCGATACCGATGCTGACGTAATTGCGAAGGAGCAGATCGTACCGCTCGAATTCAAGGCATTTGTACATGCAAATTCCAAGCTGTCCGGTGGTTCTGACTGGGATTATAAGACAAGAAGATATGGCAGAGATAAATCCGAATACCAGATTTATTCCATGATTGCAAGGATCACCGACAATGTCGTTTATGTCAGAGACTTTATGACATACCCTTTTCTGTATGTTTGCGGGTCTGTAAAAGAAGCAGACAAATTGTACAAAGCACATGTCGACAAGAACTCTTACGATTTCACCGTGACCGCCACCGACAACAAGGCTGGAACCATCCTCATCAACAATGGTGCTTCCGAGGTCAACGCAGGCATCAAGCTTGTCAACACCTATGAAGCCAACGGTAAGGCCAAGATTGAGGCTACTAAGCACATTGACGGTTGTGCCCTGACCACCTTTGATGAGGGTGCTTTCCAATTCAAGCTGACTGGCGATAAGCTTACTGGTGGCGAGATTGTCGCGAATGGTGCCAATGGCATCGTCTCCTTCAGCGAGATTCAATTTACGCAGGCTGATCTTGAAGGTGTGACCCCCGCAGCCGACGGTTCTCGTACCAAGACATTCAACTACACCATCGAAGAGCTCGGATTTGCTCCTGGGCACGCGCTTCCTAACATCAGCTTTGACAACCATAAGGAGAGCGTGACCGTTACGGTTTTCGATAAGGGAGATGGCTCGCAGCTTGTTTGCACTACATACTACGATTCTGATGGTGCAAGCTTCACCAACACCTACGATGCATCTGGATCTACCACCTTCGGCGGTACCAAGAAGCTCGAAGGCCGTACGCTGACTGACAAGGATCAGTGGAGCTTCTCGCTCGCTCCCGTGAATGGCGCACCGCTTCGTGACTCTGCAACGTCCACTACGAGCCTGTCCAGCAAGACCGTCAAGAACAATGGTGGCTCTTACAGCTTTGGAACCTTCTATTACAAACTGTCTGATCTTGCTAACACTGACGACGAAGGCAATGTGACCGGCTATGCCGACTCCAAGACCTTCGAGTACACCATTACTGAGTCCGGTAGTATTGCCAATGTTACCAACGATTCCAAGTCTGTCAGGACCATTAAGGTCACTGTCACGCAGGAGAAAGATGACAATGGCAACCTGACCGGCAGGCTTGTTGTCACTCCCGCTGAGGGCACCGACGACGGCAACTTCGTCAACACCTACACCACTAGCGAAAAGACGCAGTTCCAGGTCTCCAAGACGCTCGACGGTCGCGACTGGGCCGACGCCGACAAGTTTAGTTTCACGCTTGCAGCCGAGACCGAGGGTGCCAAGATGCCTGCTGGCGATGGCAGCAAGGCCGAGGTTTCCAAGCCTGCATCCGGTAAGACTGCAGCTGCAACCTTCGGCGAGATTACCTACGCTATGACTGATGCGGGCGAGAACGGCGCTGCCAAGGATTACATCTATAAGATTACCGAGGTCGAGCCCGCCACAAAGATCGCAGGCGTCACCTACGACACCGATCCGGTCTACGTCAAGGTCTCCGTCTCCTACAACGCCGCAACGGGCAAGCTGACGGTTACCAGCCCTGCGTATTACTCCGATAAGGACTGCACGGAGCCAGTGGTATCCGCTTCCTTCACCAACACCTACGAGGCCGCCGGCACGCTCACGCTTACCGGCACCAAGGCCGTCGAGGGCGGCCTGCCCGTGGGCGAGGACCTGTCCGGCTTCCGGTTCACCGTAAGGGAGGGCAACAAGGTCGTCTCCACCGGCGTGTCCGACGCCAAGGGCTACATAGCCTTCGCGCCCATCACCTACGCCAAGAACGCCACGGCCGACCAGACCGGCAGCCACACCTACACCGTCACCGAGGACGCCGAGCCCTCCAAGCCTTACGTGAGCAACACCGACGCCGCGGTCACCGTCAAGGTCAACGTCACCGACAGCGGTGACGGCACCCTTGCGGTGGAGAACGCGCAGACGGGCGACATCGCCATCAGCTTCACCAACACCCGCGACAGGGGCGACCTCGAGGTCAGCAAGAAGCTCGTCTCCAGTGTTCCCGCCGACGCCGACCGGGACTTCACCTTCACGGTGACCCTGTCCGACAAGTCGATCAACGGCACGTATGGCAAGATGACCTTCACAGACGGTGTTGCCTCCGTCGCCCTCAAGGGTGGCGAGACCAAGATCGCCACGGGTCTGCCCGCCGGCATCACCTACACCGTGGAGGAGGCGGCCAACGCCGACTTCACCACCACCTCCGAGGGCGCCGCTGGCACCATCACCACCAAGAAGTCCATCGCTACCTTCACTAACACGCGCGAGGTCACCGAGGCCACCATCACCAAGGTGTGGGATGACGCGCAAGACCAGGACGGCAAGCGTCCGGCCGAGCTCAAGGTGGCCCTCTCAGACGGCACCGTAGTCACCCTGAACAAGGACAACGGCTGGACGGCAACCGTGAAGGACCTGCCGCGCTATGAGAACGGCAGGGAGGTCACCTACACCTGGTCTGAGGTTAGCGTTCCCGAGGGATATACGCTCACTGACACCACGACCAAGGGCACGGTCACCACGCTGACCAACACCTACAAATCTGACAAGACGACAACCACGACAACCACGACCACGCAGCAGCGTCTGGCGCAGACGAGCGACCTCTTCGACCCGACGTTGATCTATGCGCTTGCCGCCGCTGGCTTGTCCAGCATCGCGGCAGGCCTCAGGATCCGTCGCCGCAGGGAGGAGTAAAGCCACGGCCCAGTAGGTCATGCACCACGAGCGAGCGCCCCCCGCAATGGATCGCGAGGGGGCGCTCCTCTCGAGCTCTCCTCCGGCCCCTCGGAGGCCTCTCATTTGTGTGGATAATACGTGAACTAGTTTTCAGGCTCACAGTGACGTATCATGTTTCCTTGCGTCTCTATGTAGGGAGGATTATGCCCATACCCTGCGCTGACGCAGCACAATGGCTCCTGGGGCAGCCAACCCCAGGTGGTGCGAGGCAAAATCCCCGCACGTAAACCACCACGTTCCATAAGGAGGCATCATGGCAGACAAGTACGTACCCCGTCTCAAGCAGACCTACGTCGACACCGTGCGCGACCAGCTGCAGCAGCAGTTTGGCTACACCAACGTGCACCAGATCCCGAAGATCGAGAAGATCGTCGTGAACATGGGCGTGGGCGAGGCCGCTACCGACGCCAAGGCCATCGACGGCGCCGTGGCCGACCTGCGCGCCATCACCGGCCAGCAGCCGCTCGTCACCCACGCCCGCAAGTCCATCGCAAGCTTCCGCCTGCGTGCCGGCATGGCCATCGGCGCCAAGGTCACCCTCCGTGGCGACCGCATGTGGGAGTTCCTCGATCGCCTCATCTCCATCGCCATCCCGCGCATCCGCGACTTCCGCGGCATCTCGTCGAAGAGCTTCGACGGCCATGGCAACTTCTCCATGGGCGTCACCGAGCAGCTCATCTTCCCCGAGATTGACTACGACAAGATCGACCACACGCGCGGCATGGACATCACCATCGTGACCACCGCCCAGACTGACGAAGAGGGCAAGGCGCTGCTCAAGGCCTTCCACTTCCCGTTCAAGGCTGAGTAGGTCAAATAGCAAGGAAGGCTGACCCCATAAGGGGGCTCATCCAAAGAAGGAGGATCTCTTGGCTAAGACATCGATGATCGTCAAGGCTAACCGCGAGCCGAAGTTCAGCACGCGCACCGTGAACCGCTGCCAGCGCTGTGGGCGTCCCCACTCCGTCTACCGCAAGTTCGGGCTGTGCCGTGTCTGCTTCCGCGAGCTTGCGAGCCGCGGCGAGCTTCCCGGCGTCACCAAGGCCAGCTGGTAGGCTGTCCGCCCGACCCGGGGCTCTCGCGTAGAGGCGTCCACGCTATGGGCGCGGACGAACCATACGCGCAGTTTCATCACGAACGAAGGAGAATTGGATCAATGAAGATTACCGATCCCATCGCAGACATGCTGACGCGCATCCGCAACGCCAACTCAGCGGGCAAGGCCGAGGTGTCGATGCCCTCGACCAAGGTGCTTGTCGAGATCGCGCGCGTCATCTGCGAAGAGGGCTACATCGCGGGCTATGAGGTGGAGGACACCAAGCCCCAGAAGACCCTCCACATCACCCTCAAGTACGGCCCCAAGCGCAGCCGTGTCATCCAGGGCATCCGCCGCATCTCCAAGTGCGGCCTGCGCATCTACACCACCGCCGACAAGATGCCCCGCGTCCGCGGCGGCCTCGGCACCGTGGTCCTGTCCACGTCCAAGGGCATGATGTGCGACCGCGACGCCCGCAAGCTGGGCATCGGCGGCGAGGTCATCGCCTACATCTGGTAGGCCGTCGGGAATTTAGATAGGAGGAGACCACATGTCTCGTATTGGCAAGCTGCCTGTCCAGATTCCGGCCGGAGTCACCGTGACAGTCGACGGAACCACCGTTTCGGTCAAGGGCCCGAAGGGCGAGCTCACCCGCACCTTCTCCAACCTGCTGACCATCACCCAGGAGGGTGAGGAGATCGTCGTTACCCGTAACGACGACACCACCCAGTCCAACGCCCAGCAGGGCCTCACTCGCACGCTCATCCACAACATGGTGGTCGGCGTCTCCGAGGGCTTCAAGAAGCAGCTCGAGATGACGGGCGTGGGCTACCGCGCCGCCCTCAAGGGCACCACCCTCGAGATTGCCCTTGGCTACAGCCATCCCATCGTGATGCCCGCCCCCGACGGCATCAGCTTCGAGGTTCCCGATCCCACGCACATCAACGTGCTGGGCATCTCCAAGGAGCAGGTGGGCCAGGTCGCGGCCGAGATCCGCGCCAAGCGTCCGCCCGAGCCGTACAAGGGCAAGGGCGTCCACTACGTGGGCGAGCACATCCGCAGGAAGCTCGGCAAGACCGGTAAGTAAGGTCTTGTTGGCATAGGCAGCCGTCCCCAAGGCGGCTCAAGAAGACCATCACCCCGTCAGGTGGTGGCGCGTCAAAGGAGAAGGTATGAACAGGTTCAAGGCCAAGAGGGAAGGCCTCAAGCGTCGCCAGCGTCGCGTGCGCGCGAAGATCTTCGGCACCGCCGAGCGTCCGCGCCTCGCCGTGCACCGCACCAACGCCCACATCTACGCTCAGGTCATCGACGACGCAGACAGCAAGACCATCTGCTCTGCCTCTACGCTCGACCCCGAGTTCCGCGCAACCGGCAAGCTGGGCTCCAACAAGGAGGCCGCCGAGCTCGTTGGCGAGCTGGTCGGCAAGCGCGCCCTTGAGGCTGGCGTCACCGAGGTCACGTTCGACCGCGGCGGCCGCCTCTATCATGGTCGCGTCAAGGCTCTGGCAGACGGTGCCCGCAACGCGGGCCTCAAGTTCTAGGAGGGGTAGCGAATGCCTCGTGATCGCAAGCAGCGCCGGGAGGAGACTGACCTCCAGGAGCGCGTCGTCTATATCCACCGCGTGTCCAAGACCGTCAAGGGCGGCCGCCGCATGAGCCTACTGGCCCTCGTGGTCGTGGGCGACGGCAAGGGCAACGTGGGCATCGGCATGGGCAAGTCCGCCGAGGTGCCCCTGGCCATCCAGAAGGGCGTCGACGACGCCAAGAAGAACATGTTCCACGTGCCCGTCACCGAGCATGGTTCGATCCCGCATGAGGTCGAGGGCCACTACGGCGCCGGCCGCGTGCTCATCAAGCCGGCTATCGAGGGTACCGGCGTCATCGCCGGCGGCCCCGTGCGCCCGCTCTTCGAGCTGGCTGGCATCACCAACGTGCTGTCCAAGTCGCTCGGCACCAACAACGCACTCAACATCATCAAGGCGGCAGCCGAGGGCCTCAAGCAGCTCTCCGGTCCCGCCGAGACGGCCGAGCGCCGTGGCCTCACCGTGGCCGAGATGTTTGCTGGGAAGGAGGCCTAAGACATGGCCAACACGCTCAAGATCAAGCTCGTGCGCAGCGCCGTCGCCTCCGTCAAGAAGGACCAGACGCTCACCTGCCGCGCCCTCGGTCTCCGCAAGATCGGCGACACCGTGGAGCAGCCCGACAACCCGAGCATCCGTGGAATGATCTTCAAGGTCAAGCACCTTGTTGAGGTTGAAGAGAACTAGGAGTCACCCATCATGCAGCTCAACGATCTCCGCCCCGCGGCGGGCTCGACCAAGAACCGCAAGCGCATCGGCCGCGGCAACTCCTCTGGTCACGGCACCTACGCGGGTCGCGGCCTCAACGGCCAGCTGTCGCGCTCTGGCGGCGGCAAGGGCGCCGGCTTCGAGGGCGGCCAGCAGCCGCTCGCCATGCGCCTGCCCAAGCTTCCCGGCTTCATCAACCACGGCCGCGTCGAGTTCGCGCCCGTCAACGTGGCTCGTCTCGAGGCCCTCTTCGAGGCTGGCGACGTGGTCGACGCCGAGTCCCTCGTGGCCAAGGGCGTCATCAAGCACGAGTACATCCCTGTCAAGGTCCTCGGCGACGGTCAGCTCACCAAGGCTCTCACCGTGCGCGTGGACAAGGTCTCCGCCTCCGCACAGGCTAAGATCGAGGCGGCTGGAGGAAAGGTAGAGGAGTGCTAAAGGGATTCGCAAACGCGTTCCGCATTCCTGAGCTGAGGAAGAAGATCATCTTCACGGCGTGCATCCTCCTCCTCTACCGCTTTGGGGCGTACCTGCCCGTTCCGGGCGTACCGTTCCGTGCGATGCTCGATGCCTACAGCACCGCTGCCGCTGGCAGCGGTGCCCTTGCCGTGCTGAACCTCTTCTCGGGCGGCGCCCTCTCGCGCATCTCGGTGTTCAGCCTGGGCATCATGCCCTACATCACCTCGCAGATCATCTTGCAGATGATGCAGACGGTCATCCCGTCGCTGGGCGAGCTTGCCAAGGAGGGCGAGGCAGGCCAGCCATGATGTTGGTGAAGATGATGAGCGACATGCCGTTGCCGATGCCGCGCTGCGTCATGACCTCGCCAAGCCACATGATGATCATGGCG